>JAKALD010000372.1 GCA_021813275.1 Pseudomonadota bacterium
CTTCGACACCAAGATCCGCATCCCCACGCTCGCGGCCTGCGAGACCTGCGGGGGCAGCGGGGCGCGCCCCGGGACCGAGCCGCAGACGTGCCCGACCTGCCGCGGTGCGGGCCAGGTGCGCATCTCGCAAGGGCCGTTCTCGATCGCGCAGACCTGTCCGCGCTGCCACGGCAGCGGCCGGATCGTCGTGAACCCCTGCACGTCCTGCGGCGGCGCCGGCCGCGTCAAGCATCAGAAGACGCTGTCGGTGCGCATCCCCGCGGGCGTGGACGAGGGCGACCGCGTGCGGCTCGCGGGCGAGGGCGAGGCCGGCGTCAACGGCGGGCCGGCGGGCGATCTGTACGTGCAGGTGCACGTGCGCCCGCACGCGGTGTTCCGGCGCGACGACCAGGACTTGCACTGCGAGATGCCCGTGTCCTTCGCGACCGCAGCGCTCGGCGGCGATATCGAGATCCCGACGCTGGACGCAGCCGGCGCCGTGCGCATCAGGATCCCGCCGGAAACGCAGAGCGGCAAGACCTTCCGCGTGCGCGGCAAGGGCATCAGGGGCGTGCGCAGCCAGATTCCCGGCGACCTGTACTGCCATGTCGTGGTGGAGACGCCGGTCAAGCTCACCGAGCGGCAGAAGGACCTGCTGCGCGAGTTCGAGGCGATCAGCCAGGAGGACGCCGCGCGCCACAATCCCCGCTCGAAGAGCTGGTTCGAGAAGGTGAAGGAGTTCTTCGAAGGCTAGCGCGCGCCGCGGCTTTTTTAATTGCGCCGTCGCGTGCACTTTTACTCAGACGCGTCTTGACCGGACTTGGCGCAGCCGGCTAAATCCCCCCGAGGGCTCGGAGAAACAGAGGGGGACACTCGGTGCGCCGCGGATTCAGCCATGCAACGCTGCTGCCCCTGATCGCGGGCGCGGCATTCCTGTTGCCGGGGCTTGCCGGCGCGGATGCGCCGGGAGTCAGCGCCACGCGCGTGCTCGTCGGCGAGTCCGCGGCATTCACCGGCCCCGCGGCCCAGCTCGGCATCCAGATGCGCGACGGCATGAAGCTGTACTTCGACCACGTCAACGCCCAGGGCGGCGTGTACGGCCGCAAGATCGAGCTCATCACGCGTGACGACCGCTACGAGCCGAAGCTGGCGGCCGAGAATACCCACCAGCTGATCGAAGACGACAAGGTGTTCGCGCTCATCGGCTACGTGGGCACGCCCACCAGTCAGGCCGCGCTGCCGATCTTCACCGCCGCCGAAACGCCGTTCATCGGACCGTTCACCGGCGCCGACCTGCTGCGCCACCCGTTCAACCGCTATGTCTTCAACGTGCGAGCGAGCTACTACGACGAGACCGACAAGATCGTGCAGCAGCTGCTCACCGTGGGCATCAAGCGCTTCGCCGTGTTCTACCAGAACGACGCCTACGGCCAGGCGGGCCTGACCGGCGTGCAGCGCGCGGTGAAGAAGCGCGGCGGCGAAATCGTGGCCACCGGGACGGTCGAGCGCAACACGGTGGACGTCGGCAAGGCGGTGAAGGACATCGCGCCGAAGCAGCCCGACGCGGTGATCATGATCAGCGCGTACAACTCGATCGCGGCGTTCGTCAGGCAGATGAAGAAGCTCGACTACGCAGGCGAGTTCCTGAACGTCTCCTTCGTCGGCAGCACCGCGCTCGCCAAGGAGCTCGGCGAGGAAGGTCGCGGCGTGGTGATCTCGCAGGTCGTGCCGTTCCCCTGGGGCGAAGCGACGCCGGTCATCGCCGAGTTCAATGCGCTCGCCGCTCAGGCGAAGGTCGACGTCAACTTCTCGAGCGTCGAGGGCTACCTGGTCGCCAAGGTGTTCGTCGAGGGGCTGCGGCGGGCGGGCAAGAACCTGACGCGCGAGGGCCTCATCCGCGCGCTCGAGACGATGACGAACTACGACCTCGGCGGTTTCACCGTCAATTTCTCACCGACCGACCACAACGGGTCTACGTTCGTCGACCTGACGATCATCACCCGCAACGAGAAGTTCCTGCACTGAGCCGCCGCCCGTCGCGCGCGTGCAGCACGTCATCCGCGCCGCCAGGTGGTGGCGCCCGGGCCGTCCTCCAGCACCACGCCGGCGGCCGCGAGCTCTTCGCGGATGCGGTCGGCGGCCGCATAGTCGCGCTGCTTCTTGAGCGCCGCGCGCTCGGCGATGCGGCGCTCGATTTCCGCGTCGTCGAGCGCGCCCGCCGGGCCGGCACGCAGGAACTCCTGCGCTTCGCGCTGCAGCAGGCCGAGCAGAGCGCCGAGCGCGCGCAGCTGCGGAGCGAGGTCCGCGCGGCCGCGGTTCACCTCGTTGGCGAGCTCGAACAGCACCGCGACCGCCTCGGGGGTGTTGAAGTCGTCGTCCATCGCCTCCCGGAATTCGCGCGCATGCGGCTCGGACCAGTCCACCGCCTGCTGCGCGCGCGGCAGCGACTTGAGCGCCGTGTACAGGCGCGCGAGCGCCTGCCTCGCGTCGTGCAAGTGAGCGTCCGCGTAGTTGAGCGGGCTGCGGTAATGCGCGCGCAGGATGAAGAAGCGCACGACCTCGGGATCGAACAGCTTGAGGATCTCGCGCACGGTGAAGAAGTTGCCGAGCGA
>JAKALD010000373.1 GCA_021813275.1 Pseudomonadota bacterium
CCCGAGATTGATGGAACCCCAAAACCTTCCCGCCGGTGATTAACGCGCCTCGATTGGCGTGCACCTCGGCAGTGCTGGTGTGTGGCTCGAGCTGGCAGGCGGCTGGTCTTGGGTTTAATCATGTCTCGGGGTTTTCGGTGGGGTCGACCTCAGACCCCACCGAAAACCCCGAGATTGGGGAACCCCAGAACCTTCCGGACGGTGACTACCGCGCCTCGATCGGCACGTAATCCCGCGGCGCCGGCCCGCTGTAGAGCGTGAGCGGCCGGATGAGGATGTTGTTCTCGAGCTGCTCGAGCACCTGCACGGTCCAGCCGGGCACGCGCCCGATCGCGAAGATCGGGACGAACAGGTCCTCGGGGATTCCGTACAGGTAGTATACGACCCCCGCGTAGAAATCGACGTTCACGTTCACGCCGTGGCGCGCGTAGGGCTTCATCGCCTCGACCAGCGCCTCGAGGATCTGGTGCCACTGCGGCTGGCCCATCTCCTGCGACAGGCGCTTGACGCCCTCGCGCATGTGGCGCGCGCGCGGGTCCTCGGCGCGGTAGACGCGGTGGCCGAAGCCCATCACCGGCTCGCGGTTGGCGCGCTTGCGCTTCACGTATTCGGCCGCTTTCGCCGGATCGCCGATCTCCTGGGCCATGCGCATCACGTTCTCGGCCGCGCCGCCGTGCGCCGGGCCCGACAGCGCGGCGACCGCGGCGCTGATCGCGGCGTGCAGGTTGGCGTCGGTGCCGGCGACCACGCGCGCGGTGAACGCCGATGCGTTCGAGCCGTGCTCGGCGTGCAGGATCATGTCGGTGTCCATCAGCTTCGCGGCATCGGCGCTCGGCGCGCTGCCCTTCAGCATGTGGAGGAAGTTCGCGGCGTGACCCAGGCGCGCGTCCGGCGCGACCGGCTCGCGGCCGCCGCGCAGGTGCTCGTGGGCGGCGACGATCATCGGCACCTGGGAGGTGAGCCGGACGCCCTTGCGCAGCGTCGCCTGCGGCGAGTTGTCGCCCACCTCGGGATCGAACGCGGCGAGCGCCGATACCGCGGTGCGCAGCACGTCCATCGGGTGCGCGCGGCGCACGGCGCGGATCACGTCGTAGATCTGCGGCGGCAGGACGCGCGCGGCCCTGAGCTCGGCGTCGAACGCGGCCAGCTCGGCGCGCTTCGGCAGCTCGCCCTTCATCAGCAGGTAGCAGGTCTCCTCGAAGCTCGAGCGCTGCGCGAGGTCGTGGATCGAGTAGCCGCGATAGCGCAGCTCCCCCGCGCGCCCGTCGATGAAGCAGACCTGCGAGCGGTCGAAGTACACGCCCTTCAGCCCGCGGTGGATCTCGGTCTTCTCGCTCTCTTCGCTCATGCGGATGTCTCCAGCTGCCCGCCGCGATCGTAGACAGTCGGGGGATCGATTGCAACGATGCTTTCATTCCACGCAAACCGAAATTTCAGTTTGCGAGAAAAAGCGCCACGGCCGGGCTCAGCCGAATGTCGCGGACATCGCCGCGGCGGCGCGGCGCAGCGTCGGCAGGTGCCCGAGCGCGCGCTCGAGCGGCATGCGCGACATGGGCGCGTGCACCGCGAGCGCGGCGCAGGTGCGCTTGCGCGCGTCCTGCACCGGAACGGACACGCACACCAGCCCGGCGTGGAATTCCTCGTTGTCGGTGGCGAACTTCTGCGCGCGGATGCGCGTCAGCTCGGCCTCGAAGCGCTTGCGCGCGGTGATGGTGTTCTCGGTGAACGGGGTGAGCGCCAGCTGCGCGACCAGCCGTTCGCGGGCAGGCCTGGGCAGCATTGCGACGAGCAGCTTGCCGCTCGCGGTGCAATGCAGCGGCACGCGCGAGCCGGACGAAAGGTTGATGCGCAGCGGCCAGGCCGCCTCGACGCGATCGAGGTAGATCACGCCCGCGACGTCGAGCATCGTGAAGTTGCAGGTCTCGCCGATCTCCGCCACGAGCCGGTCGAGGATCGCGTGGCGCGCGGCCCGGAAGCCGCTGCTCAGCATCACGTCGCGCGCCAGGCCGCTCAGCCGCGGACCCGGCGCGTAGCGGCGCAACCCCGGCTCGCGCATCGCCAGCCGCGCCTCCTCGAGCATCGCGAGCATGCGGTAGACGGTGGGCTTGGGTAGGCGCGTCGCCTCGGCGAGGTCGGTGAGCGAGACCGGGCGCTCCGCGCGCGCGAGCGCCTCCATGACCGCGAAGGCGCGCAGCGTGGCGGGGATCCTGTCTTCCTTTTTCGGCATGCCGAGATTCTATCGAAATCTGGAACATTCGGTTCAAGAAGACTCGAAACTCCGTTGCAGGGCCCGACCCCATGTGGGAGACTGCCGCCAGCCCGCGCCGGCGCAGCGACGATTCGTTCCGCGCGCGGCGCGGCCACTTCCAATCGGAGCACTCGCTATGACCAACGTTTCGGACGTGAAGCGCATGGTGGTCGCCGGCAAGGTCCGGATGACGCCTTCGGAGGCATTCGTCGAGACCCTCGCCGCGCAGGGCGTCACGCACGTCTTCGGCATCGTCGGCTCGGCCTACATGGACGCGCTCGATCTCTTCCCGGCGGCGGGCATCCGCTTCGTGCCGGTGGTGCACGAGCAGGG
>JAKALD010000374.1 GCA_021813275.1 Pseudomonadota bacterium
TTCTCGAGCAGCGCCTCGTACAGCTCGCGCTCGCGCGCACGCGCCTTCTCCTGTGCCGACAAGACCTTGTCCTCGAACGCCTTCAATTCGGGCGTGATGTAGCGCTCGGCATTTTTGAGCGTCTGCCGACGGCGGTAGTCGTCCGGGACCTTGGCGGCCTGGCCGTGCGTGACCTCGATGTAGAAACCGTGCACGCGGTTGTATTCGACGCGCAAATTGGGGATGCCGGTGCGCGCGCGCTCGCGCGCTTCGAGCTCGATCAGGAAGCGGCCGGCATCGTCGCGCAGTGCGCGCAGCTCGTCCAACTCGGCGTCGGCGCCGGCGTTGATCACATCGCCGTCGCGCACGCTCGCTGCAGGCTCGGCAAGCACCCAGCGCGCGAGCAGCGCGTGCAGCTCGTCGGGCAGCGCGCAGTCGGCCGCGAGTTCCTGCAGCAGCGGGGCGATGCAGGGCGCGAGCGTCGCCAGGCGCGCGACGCGCGGCAGTGCGTCGCGCAGCGCCGCCAGCTCGCGCGGTCGCACGCTCTTTAACGCGATGCGGCCGGCGATGCGGTCCAGGTCCGGCATCTTGCGCAGCGTTTCGGCCACGAAGCCGAAGCGCTGCTGCTCGAGCAGTTCCGTCACCGCCTCGTGCCGCGCACGCGCCGCCGCGGCGCTGCGCAAGGGGTGGTGCAGCCACAGGCGCAGCCGCCGGCTGCCCATGCCGGTGGCGCAGCGGTCGAGCACGGAAAACAGCGTCGGCGCGTCGCCGCGGTCGGCCCGCAGCGGCGCGGTGATCTCCAGATTGCGGCGCGTCACCGGGTCGAGCACGACGAAGTCGGACTCGCTTTCCACGCGCAGCGCGGTCACGTGCGCAAGCCGTTCGTTCTGCGTCTCGCGCGCGTAGGCGAGCAGCGCCCCGCACGCGCCGAGCGCCAGCGGCAGCGATTCGACGCCGAACGCAGCCAGCGTGGCGACGCCGAGCTGGCTTCTCAGAAGTTCCGCGCCGCGCGCGGGATCGAAATGCCAGTCGGGGCGCGGCGTGACGGTGGCGTCGGCCTGCAGGCGCTCGCCCTCGGCAACCAGCAGTTCGGAAGGCGCGATGCGCGCCAGCTCGCTCGCCAGCCGTCGCGCCGGCACCTGGGTGGCGCGCAGATCGCCGCTGGCGAGCACCAGCCAGGCGATGCCGGCGTCGCCGCGGCCGTCGAGGGCGACGGCGGCCAGCACCGTGTCGGCCTTCGCCTCCAGCAGCCCGCTGTCGGTCACCGTGCCCGGTGTGACCACGCGCACGACCTTGCGCTCGACCGGTCCTTTGCTGGTCGCCGGGTCGCCGATCTGCTCGCAGATGGCCACCGATTCGCCCAGCTTCACCAGCCGCGCCAGGTACTGCTCGACCGCGTGGTGGGGCACGCCCGCCATCGGGATCGGCTGCCCGGCCGATTGCCCGCGCGCGGTCAGGGTGATGTCGAGCAGCCGCGCCGCGCGCCGGGCATCGTCGAAAAACAGTTCGTAGAAGTCGCCCATCCGGTAGAACATCAGCATGTCCGGATGCTGCGCCTTGAGGCGCAGGTACTGCTGCATCATCGGGGTGTGACCCGCGGCGTGCATCGGCTCGGTTCTCCGCAAGCCGTCAGGCCTTCAACTGGGGGGTCAGGTGCGGCGTCAAGAGCTGCAGCAACTGGGAGAACACCTTCGGGTTGCCGGCGATGATGTTGCCGGTGGCGAGATAATCGGATTCCCCGGAGAGGTCGCCGACCAGACCACCCGCCTCGGCGATCAGGAGCGCGCCGGCGGCCATGTCCCAGGGGGAGAGGCCGAACTCCCAGAAGCCGTCCAGACGTCCGGCGGCGACGTAGGCGAGATCCAGCGACGCCGCGCCGGGGCGACGCAGACCGGAAGTCTTCTGCGTCAGCTCCTTGAAGATCGCGAGGTAAGTGTCGATATGCGTGAAGGAGCGGTAGGGGAAGCCGGTGCCGATCAGAGATTCGGCCAGCTTGGCGCGCTTCGAGACGCGGATGCGCTTTTCATTGAGAAAGGCGCCGCCGCCCTTGCTGGCGGTAAACAGCTCGTTGCGGTTGGTGTCGTAGATCACCGCGTGGTTCAGGATGCCCTTGTGCGCCAGCGCGATCGAGATCGCATATTGGGGGAAGCCGTGGATGAAATTGGTGGTGCCGTCGAGCGGATCGATGATCCACTGGTAGTCGCTCTCCGGGCCGGAGGCGCCCGACTCTTCTGCTAGAATCGCGTGGCTGGGATAGGCCTCGCGCAACACTTCGACGATCGCCGTTTCGGCGGCGCGATCCACCTCGGTGACGTAATCGCTTTGCTGCTTGGCGCTGACCGTCAGCTGGCTGATGTCCAGGCTGGCGCGGCTGATGATGTGGCCGGCGCGGCGAGCGGCCTTGACGGCGATGATGAGCATGGGATGCATGGAGGACGATTCCGGTGAGGGTCAGCCGCGGGCGATGGCCCATTCAGGGACCCGTTCGGCAAAGCCGGAATTCTAATATGAACAGCACCTCCCCGCTCGACCGCATCCGCGTCGTCCTCTCTCACACCAGCCATCCGGGCAACATCGGCGCCGCGGCCCGGG
>JAKALD010000107.1 GCA_021813275.1 Pseudomonadota bacterium
CGGGCGAACGTGAGCGTGAGCATCCCGTTCGCGAAAGTCTTCTCGGTGAGCTCGAGCGCGTGCAGCGGCAGCGCGACGCGCCGCTCGAAGCGCCCGTAGGGAATCTCGAGCCGGTGGATGCGCTCGGCGCCGTCGCCCGAGGGAAACGGGCGCAGCGCGCTGATCGCGACCGCATCCGGCTCCAGGCCGATCACGATCGATTCGACGGACACCCCCGGCAGGGCCACGTGCATCCGCACGCCGTCCGCAGTCTCGAGCACGTCGACCGGCGGCTCCCAGACGCGTGCGGCTGCGGCCGGGCCGACGCGAAAGAACTGGCGCTGCAGGCGCTCGGCCTGCTCGAGGAGAGAGAGCGCCTCGCCCCACATCAAGCTTCGAAAATCGCGCGATCTCATGGGCGGTACATGGCGGTCCGGGCGGCGGAATCAAGGGGCGGCGAAAAACTCTTCCCGCTCAGCGGCTTGAGCACAATGCGCGCCCCCGGGCGGCACGCTATGATGCACGCCACATGAAACGATCCTCGCCGCGCTCCGCCGGCGCAGTCGTCTTCCGGCGCACCGACCGGGGCGTGCGCTACCTGGTGCTGCGCGCCTACCGCAGCTGGGACTTCCCGAAGGGCGCGCTCGAGCCCGGCGAGAGCGGGCTCGAAGCCGCGAAGCGCGAAGTCGCCGAAGAGACCGGCCTGACCGACCTCGACTACCCGTTCGGCGAGGCGCACCAGGAAACCCTGCCCTACGCCGGCGGCAAGGTGGCGCGCTACTACCTTGCCGAGACCGACGAGGAGCGCATCGAGCTGCCCGTCTCGCCCGAGCTCGGCCGCCCCGAGCACCACGAGTGGCGCTGGGTGAGCTACGACGAGGCCGAGGACCTGCTGCCGCCGCGGCTCTCTGTGGTGCTCGACTGGGCGCGGCAGACGATCGGGGGGCATTAGCACAGCCGGACTGTCTAAATGGGGTTTATTCGATCTCCCCTTTTTCGATGGGGCGCTCTTTGCCCCGTCGAAAAAGGGGAGAAGCCGCGGCGGTAAAGACGAGAACCGCCGGTGAATCTACCCTCGTCGCGTTGTCTCCTGCTTTTCGGCGGCTCAAGCAACGAGCCGCCGAAAAGCAGGTGATCGATGAAAACCAAAGCACTCTCCGCTATTCGAAGTACGCCTTCGTCACATACTGGTCGATCATGCGCTCGGTGTTGAAGAACGAGCCGTTCAACGCGATCGCGTTGCGCATCACGCGCACGAACTGGCCGCGCCGCTCGTAATACAGCGGCAGGATGAGCTTTTCGAGCTTGTCGTAGAGCGAGCGGGCGTCCGCGGCGCGGTCCTCCTGCGCGGCCGAGTCGCTGTTGCCGATCGCCCAGCCGGTGATGCCCTCGATCCAGCCCTCGATCCACCAGCCGTCGAGCACGCTGAACGAGGGCACGCCGTTGAGCGCCGCCTTCATGCCGCTGGTGCCCGAGGCTTCGAGCGGGGGCTGCGGCGTATTGAGCCAGAGGTCGGCGCCCGCCGTCATGAGCCTGCCCATCTCCATGTCGTAGCCGGACAGGTAGGCGATGCGCACCTTGCTGCCGGCGAATGCCTGGCGCGCGCGGTAGATGTGCTGGATCAGCTCCTTGCCGCCCTGGTCGTGCGGATGGGCCTTGCCGGCGAATACGAGCTGGATGGCGCCGGCGCGCGCAGCGATCTCCTTCAGGCGCGCGGCATCGCTGAAGATCAGGTCGGCGCGCTTGTACTGCGTGGCGCGGCGTGCGAAGCCGATCGTGAGGCTCTCGAGGTCCATACCGGCGCTGCGCTCGCGGTTGACGTACTCGATCAGCGCGCGCTTGTTCGCCTGATGCGCTTCCCACACTTCCTCACCCGGCAGGCTCAGCGCGTGGCGCAGGCTCGCGTTGTCCTCGCGCCAGCCCGGGATGTGCCGGTCGAACAGCGCCTGCACCGGCGCCGAAGTCCAGGTGGCGGCGTGCACGCCATTGGTGATCGAGTCGACCTGATAACGCCCGAACATGTGCTGCGAGACCTCGCGATGGCGCTTCGCCACGCCGTTCACGTAATGGCTGTGCACCAGCGCGAGGTAGGTCATGTTGAGCCGCCCCTCGTGGCAGAAATCGGGCTCGAGCTCGCACAGCGGCTCGGGCAGGCCGACCACGCGGTGAAACAGCTCCAGGTCGAACTGGTCGTGGCCCGCGGGCACCGGGGTGTGGGTGGTGAACACGCACTGCGGCCGGATCGCCTCGACCTGCTTCGCGCCGGCCACCTTGACGCCGTCCTTCTGCGCTTGCTCGTGAAGGAGCTCCAGCACGAGCAGCGCCGAATGGCCTTCGTTCATGTGGTAGCGGCTCAGGCCGCGGTAGCCGAGCGCGCGCAGCATGCGCACGCCGCCCAACCCGAGGATCGCCTCCTGCGCGAGCCGGTAGTACTGATCGCCGCCGTACAGGTAGTAGCTCAGGCGCCGGTCGGCCTCGGCGTTCTTTTCGAAGTCGGTGTCGAGGAACAGCACCGGCACCACCTTGCCCGTGATGCCCTTCGCGTCGTAGCGCCAGGAGCGCACCTGCGCCGGCCGCCCTTCGATCGCGACCGTCACGCGCTGCGGCAGCTCCGCGAGGTAGTCCTCGACCCGCCACTCCGCGGCCGCCTCGCTCTGCCAGCCGGTCGCGTCCAGGCGCTGGTGGAAGTAGCCCCTGCGCGCGAGCAGCGACACCGCGATCATCGGCAGGCCGATGTCGGCCGCCGAGCGGATCGTATCGCCGGCGAGCACCCCCAGGCCGCCGGCGTAGGTCGGCATGGCGCTCACCAGGCCGATCTCCATCGAAAAATAGGCTATGCGCGGCTCGCCGTTCATGCGGTCGGTCTCCAGAGCGCCATGCTCGCGCGGCGTACGCGCCGCGCTTTGATCGCCGTCAAATGCGCCCGCACCGGCGAGCGCTGGCGCGCCGCCTGCTGCGGCGGCTCGCTTGACCCGGCATGCCGAGAGCGAGCGGTTACAATCGCGGCTTTCGTTCGCGCGAGGGGTTCATGCCTTCCACCACCACCGCCAGCGGCCTGGTCATCGAGGAGCTCGTCGCCGGCACCGGCGCCGAGGCCACGGCGGGCCAGAACGTCAAGGTGCACTACACCGGCTGGCTCACCGACAGCCGCAAGTTCGATTCGAGCAAGGACCGCAACGATCCGTTCGTCTTCCCGCTGGGGCGCGGGCACGTCATCAAGGGCTGGGACGAGGGCGTGGTCGGCATGAAGGTCGGCGGCAAGCGCAAGCTCACCATTCCGCCCGCGCTCGGCTACGGCGCGCGCGGCGCCGGCGGCGTGATCCCGCCGAACGCGACGCTGGTGTTCGAGGTGGAGTTGCTCGGGGTCGGGTAGGCGCGCATGGCGGCGCCGGCTGAATGGGATGTCGTCGTCGTCGGCGGCGGCAACGCCGCCTTCTGCGCGGCGCTCGCCGCGCGCGAGGGGGTCGGCAGGGTCCTCGTGCTCGAGCGCGCACCCGAGGACGAGGCCGGCGGCAACTCGCGCTTCACCGCAGGGCTGATGCGCGTGGCCTACAGCGGCGTGGAGGATCTGAAGCGCGCGATGCCGGATCTGTCGCCGGAGGAGATCGCGCGCACGGACTTCGGCACCTACACCGAAGAGCAGTTCCTCGACGACATGGCGCGCGTCACCGAATTCCGCTGCGACCCGGACCTGACCGAACTCCTGGTGAAGAGGAGCCTCGATACCGTGGCTTGGATGCGCTCGAAGGGCGTGCGCTTCACCGCCGCCTGGGGCCGCCAGGCGTTCAACATCGACGGCAAGTTCAAGTTCTGGGGCGGCCTCACCGTCGAAGCGGTCGGCGGCGGCCCCGGGCTCGTGGAATCGCTCACCAGCGCCGCGAGGAAGAACGGCATCGAGATCTGGTACTCGGCGCGCGCGACAGGCCTCGTCGCCGACGACGAGGGCGTGAAGGGCGTGCGCGTGAAGCGCGCAGGCAAGACGGTGGAAGTGCGCGCGAAGAGCGTGGTGCTCGCCGCCGGCGGCTTCCAGGCGAATCCCGAATGGCGCGCGCGCTACCTCGGCCCCGGCTGGGAGCTCGCCAAGGTGCGCGGCACGCGCTTCAACACCGGCGACGTGATCCGCATGGCGCTCGACATCGGCGCGGCGCCAGTGGGCAACTGGTCGGGCTGCCACGCGGTGGCCTGGGAACGCAACGCCCCGGAGTTCGGCGACCTCGCGGTGGGCGACCAGTTCCAGAAGCACTCCTACCCCTGGGGCGTCTACATCAACGCCCAGGGCAAGCGCTTCGTGGACGAGGGCGCGGACTTCCGCAACTACACCTACGCCAAGTACGGGCGCGTGATCCTCGCCCAGCCCGGCCAGTTCGCCTGGCAGATCTTCGACGCCAAGGTCAAGGCCCAGCTGAGGGACGAATACAAGATCCGCCAGGTGACCAGGCGCACGGCGAATACGCTCGAAGAGCTGTGCGCGAAGCTCGAGGACACCGACGGAAGCGCGGCGCTCGCGGAATTGCGCGCCTACAACGCCGCGGTGCGCCAGGACATCCCGTTCAACCCGAACGTGAAGGACGGGCGCTGCACCGAAGGGCTCGCGATCCCGAAGTCGAACTGGGCGAACACGCTCGACACGCCGCCCTTCGAGGCCTACGCGGTCACCTGCGGCATCACCTTCACCTTCGGCGGATTGCGCATCAATACCGACGCGCAGGTGATCTCCACCGACGGCGAGCCGATCCCGGGGCTGTACGCCGCCGGCGAGCTCGTCGGCGGCATCTTCTACTTCAACTATCCCGGCGGCACGGGTCTCACCAACGGCGCGGTGTTCGGCAAGATCGCCGGGAGGAGCGCGGCGCGGGGCGACGCGCATCGCTGACCCGGTCGACTTCCGGCCAAAGAACAAGAACACGCCATGCCGCTCGAAGCCCCGCACGCGCCGCGTCCGCCGCTGCGCCAGGTCCTCGCCGACCTGCGCGGGGTGTACGCGGTCAACGCGCTCATCGCCTTCATCTTCGCTGCCTCGGGGCCGGTCGCGATCATCCTCGCGGTCGGCCGGCAGGGGCACCTGTCCGAATCCGACCTCGCCTCGTGGCTCTTCGGCGCGTTCTTCCTGAACGGCCTGGTGAGCATCTTCTTCTGCTGGCTGTACCGCCAGCCGCTCGTGTTCCTGTGGACGATCCCCGGGGCGGTGCTCGTCGGGCCGGCGCTCGGACACCTGAGCTTCGCGCAGGTGATCGGCGCCTATCTCGCCACCGGAGCGCTCATGCTCGCGCTCGGGCTCTCGGGCTGGGTGAAGCGCGCGATGCAGGCGCTGCCGATGCCGATCGTCATGGCGATGGTGGCGGGGGTGTTCCTGCGCTTCGGCCTGGAGCTGGTGTACGCGATCCGCGACGACTTCTGGATCGCCGCGCCGATGACGGTCGCTTTCCTCGCGCTCGCCGCGCTGCCGCGCCTCGGACAGCGCCTGCCGCCGCTCATCGGCGCGATCGTCGTCGGCGCGGGGCTGCTCGGCGCGCTCGGCCGCTTCCACCCGGGCAGCGGCATCCTCGGCTTCGCGCATCCCAACCTGTACGTGCCGGCCTTCAGCTGGCGCGCGATGCTCGAGCTTGTGGTGCCGCTCGCGGTCACGGTGCTCGCGGTGCAGAACGGCCAGGGCATCGCCGTGCTGCGCGCCGTGGGCCACCCGCCGCCCGTCAACGCGATCACCGTAGGCTGCGGCGTGGGCTCGCTCGTCACCGCGTGGGTGGGCAGCGTCTCGACCTGCCTCACCGGGCCGGTGAACGCGATCATCAGCGGCTCGGGCGAGAAGAGCCGGCACTACGCCGCGGGGATTCTCGTGGGCGCGCTCGCGGCCGGCTTCGGGCTGCTCTCGCCCGTGTTCACGCACCTGCTGCTCGCCACGCCGCGCGCGTTCATCGCGACGATCGCGGGGCTCGCGATGCTGCGCGTGCTGCAAACCGCGTTCGTGGCCTCCTTCAAGGAGCGCTTTTCGCTCGGCGCGCTGGTCACCTTCCTGGTGACCGTCGCCGACGTGCCGATCGCGAACGTCGGCGCGCCGTTCTGGGGGCTGGTGTTCGGCTTCGCGGCGTCCTGGCTGCTCGAGCGCGCCGACTTCCGCGCGGCGCGCGGCTGAAGGCGCGGGGGTTGCGCCCGCGCGGCGCGCTTGCTGCGGCGTCCTCGATTCTGTACACTACATCTGTACAGAACGCGCGCCCCGCCATGTCCAAAGTCAAAGTCACCGAGCTGCGCCAGAACCTGCCCGGCTACCTCGCGCGCGTGACCGCCGGCGAGGAGATCGAGGTCACCGTGCGGGGCCGCGTCATCGCGCGTATCGTTCCCCAGGGCGACCGCGCACTGGCGGCGCGCGAGCGCCTCAAGGCCCTGCGCGCCAAGGCGCGCGTCGGCGACGTGCTCAGCCCTTCGGGCGAGCGCTGGAACGCCGAGCGTGGTCGTTCTTGACACGCACGTCCTGATCTACGACGCGCTCGAGCCGAAGCGGCTTTCGGCCCGCGCGCGACGCGCTCTCGAGGGCGAGCACGGGCCGCTCGCGGCGAGCGACATCAGCCTGTGGGAAATCGCGATGCTCATCGCCAAGGGCCGCGTCGATCCCGCGACCGACGCGGCGCAGTTCATCCAGGACGTGATCGACGCGCGCGGCCTGCGAGTGCTTCCGATCACTGCGCAGATCGCGGCGCTCGCGCAGGCGGACGCGTTTCGCCACGGCGACCCCGCCGACCGCATCATCGGGGCGACTGCCCTCGCGCAGCGCGCCGCGCTTGTCACCGCTGACCGGTGGCTCGCCCGCGCGCGCGACCTGCAGGTAATCTGGTAGCAGCCTACAGCGTCGGCGGCGCGCCGTACTCCCCGCCGAGCGTCACCAGCCCCCAGGGCCAGCCCTGCGCGTCCCAGCTGAAGCCGATGTGCCCAAGGAGCGCGTGCGCGTCGCGGAAAAGCCGCTGGATCGGATAGTGGTCGTAGATGCCGTTCGCCCCCGCCATCGCGTGCAGCGAGTCGACCGCCTCGGCGGCGAGCTGCACCGCGTAGGCGACGTTCCTCTTGAAGCGCAGCTTCTCCTCGAGCGTCGGGGCGCGGCCCGCTTCGGCGATGCGCTGCGCCTCGAGGCAATCGTTGCGCACGACGAGGCGCGCGGCGTCGACGCGCGCGCCCGCGCCCGCGGTGCGCATCTGCACCGCCTGGATGTCGCGCATCCTCAGGCCCATGTAGCTGGTGCTCCGCGCGCGCACGGCGTCGGCCGAGAGCTCGAGCGCGGCCTGCGCGTTGCCGACCGCGGGGCCGGCGATGCAGTGCGACCCCAGCCCGGAGAGCGGCACCCGGTAGAGCGGACTCGGATTGGTCTTCGCGCCCGGGAACTCGGCTCCGCCGCGCGTGAGCAGCATGTCGAGGGCGCGGTGCTCGGGCACGAAGAGCTCCTTCACCCGCACCGATTTCGAGCCGGTGCCGCGCATGCCGAGCACGTGCCAGTCGTCGACGATCTCGTAGTCGCCGCGCGGCACGAGGCAGATGCGCCAGCCGACCGGCTTGTCGCCCTCCTTCACCGTCACCGCGAGCATGTTCCACTGCGACCCGTCGACGCCGCTGGAGAAGTTCCAGTGTCCGCCGATCACGAAGCCGCCGTCGACCCGGCGCGCGCTGCCCTGGGGATAGGCGATCCCGGAGGCGATCAGCGCGTCCGGATTCTCGCCCCAGACCTCGGCCTGCGCGCGCTCGTCGTAGAGCGCGAGCATCCAGTGGTGGATCGCCAGGTTGGCGACCACCCATCCGGTCGAGATGCAGCCGCGCGCGAGCTCGGCCGGGATGTCGAAGAGAGCCACGTAGTCGAGCTCCGCCCCGCCCCAGCGCTTCGGTTGCGGGAAGCGCAGGAGGCCGGCGGCATGCAGGTCGGCCTCGGTCTCGGGCAGGAGCTGGCGCGCTTCCTCGGTCTGCACGGCGCGCGCGCGCAGCACCGGCACGAGCGCGCGCGCGCGCTCCATCGCCTGCGCGTAGGACAGCGCCGAGAAGTCGGCGCCGCGCGCGGGCGCGGCGCGTTCGCGCGCAGCGCTCACGACACCTTTTCCACGCGCGGCATCTTCGAGTAGTCCTCGCCACCCCAGTCCGGCGCGCTCGCGATGCCGAAGAAATTCAGCTCGATCGTGAGCCCGTTCGGATCGCGCAGGAAGAGCTGGTACAGGCTCGACTCGGGCAGGTAGCGCGGCCGGTAGGCGACCCCCATCCGCTTGAGGCGCCCGGTGAAGGCCTCCGGCTCGGTGGCGGCGAAGGCGATGTGATCGATCACGCCGCTCTGGTCGGTGGCCGCGTTCTTCGGCGTGCCGAGGTAGTACAGCTCCGAGTTCGGAATGCCGTGCGGGCCCATGTGGACCTGGATCTTGCCGCCCACGCCGAGCCAGTAGCCGGGAAAGGGGAAATCGGGCCGCGGCATCAGCTCGAAGCCGAGCACGTTCACGTAGAAGTCCTTGGTCGCCTCGAGGTCGTTGGCGCGCACGAAGTAGTGATTCAGGTCCGCGACCGGCATGATCGTTCCTCCTCAGGAAGCGTTCTCATTAGTTTCGCCCGTGCGGCCCCTTGCGTCCAGTCGCCGGTTCGCTTGATTCAGGTCAACGGGCCGCGCGCGCGAACGCTGCGGCGCGCCCCGCACGGCGCTAGCATTTTGGCGAACATGGATACGCAACGAAGCGAGGACGACGTGAGGAGCGAGCGCAGGCGCCTGCTGCTTGCCGCGGCCGCGGCGCTGCTCGCCGCCACCCGGATGGCGAGCGCGCGCGCTGCGGCGCCGGCGATCACCGTGTACAAGAGCCCGCTGTGCGGCTGCTGCGGCGGGTGGGTGGATCACATGAGGAGAAGCGGGTTCGACGTTCGGGTGAATTCGGTGGCCGACGCGACCCCGTACAGAGAAAGGCTGGGCGTGCCCCCGGCGCTCGCGTCTTGCCACACCGCCGAGGCGGGCGGCTACGCGATCGAGGGGCACGTACCGGCTGAAGACGTGCGGCGGCTGCTGCGCGAGCGCCCGGACGCGAAGGGGATCGCGGTGCCGGGCATGGTCCCGGGCTCGCCCGGCATGGACGGCCCGGCGACCGCCTACGCGTCGTTGCTGTTCGATGCGCAGGGGCGCACGCGGATCTTCCAGCGCCACTGAT
The DNA here is from genome assembly GCA_021813275.1 of Pseudomonadota bacterium. Taxonomy (GTDB): domain Bacteria; phylum Pseudomonadota; class Gammaproteobacteria; order Burkholderiales; family SG8-39; genus JAKALD01. The sequence goes on from JAKALD010000107.1 coordinate 9,129, forward strand.
TCCGCGCTACAGGCTGCGCAGGAACAGCACCAGCTCCCAGATCTGCTTGTCGCCGAGCGAACCCTCGAACAGGGGCATCGCGGTGCCCAGCTGCGTGCCGCCCTCGGCGATCGTCCAGTAGAGATACCCGTCAGTGATCATCGGCATCCTGCCCACCCCGACGAGGTTCGCGGGCGGCGGATTGAGGTTCGCGCCGGCCGGGCCGTTGCCGAGGCCCGTCGGACCGTGGCAGGCGGCGCAGTTCTGCTCGTAGAGCTTGCGCCCGGCCTGGATGCTCGCCGCCGTCGGCGGCAGCGGGCTCGCCATCGCCGCGTACTTCGCATCGACGCCATGGCGCATCACGAAGGCGCGGCGCACGCCCGAGCCGCCCATCATCCCCGGGCCTCCCATCATTCCCGGACCTCCCATCATTCCGGGTCCGCCGCCGTAGCCCATCTGCGCATCGCCCGCCGCCGGGAGCAGCAGCCCCGCCAGCGCGATGCCCACCACGACTCGTCTCCTCATGTGCCGATCTTCGTTCGATCGCGGCCGAGGGTCGCGCAGCGCGCGGCGCGGCTTTGACCTCGGTCAAACCGTGCGCCCCGGCGCCCGCTAGCCTGAGCTCGGGCCGTACGTTCAGCGTGCAGATACCGTAGACAGGGAGGCGCCATGCGCATCAGCACAACCGATCCGATCTCGGGCAGCGACGTCCGCGACCTCGCGCACGCGCCCTTTGTCATCGAGGGCGCCGGCGAGAGCGCGCTCAAGATCTACTTCGAATCCGAGGACAACCGGCGCGCCTACCTCGACGTCGAGCTCGAGCACCCGGGCCAGGACGTCACCAGCGTGAACCTCGGCAACCCGGCGCCGATGGGCGGCGACAAGCCGAAGGGCTAGCCGTCCCGCTCGCCGCGCGTCGCCCGCACACGCGGGCGCGCGCGCTACTCCCGGCGTACTCTGACGCGCGCGACAGCGCCGTACGCGGCGCGCCGTCGCCGACGCACGACGCACGGCGACGAGAATTTTTCTCGCGCGCGTTGTCTAACGGGTGGTCGTTTCAACCACGGTCGACATCGCTTCCGATGAAGAATCTCCTCGCCCTTGCAACGCAGGCCTGGCGGCGCGCGCAGCCGGGCCTCGCCGGCTTCGCCGCTTCGTACGCGCTCACCGACACGACCATTCCGCTGCGCAAGTTTCCCGAGAACCGCTTCAACGCGATCATCGGTGCGCTCGCGGTGCTGATCGTCGTCGTCGCCCTGATGGCGCGCGCCTTCAATCGCCGCTTCGCGCTGCGGCGCAGGCCCGCCGTGCAGCCGCGGCTCGAGCCGACGCTCTACGCGCGCGAGGCGCCCGCTGCGGCGGCGCCCGACACCGGCGCCTGGAGCCTGGCGCTGCTGAACGCGCTCGAGGCGCGCCGCTTCGAGGCGGTGTGCGCGGCCTGCTTCGAGAGCCTGGGCTACGAGGTGCACGCGAGCTCGCGCGGCACCGAGCGCCCCGTGGACCTGCGGCTGTGCTGCCGGGACGCGGAGCGCCCCCGCATCCTCGTGCGCTGCGCGGCCGCGCAAGGCGCGCCCACGGACGATCGGGCGGCGCGCGAGCTGCTCGCCGCGCTCGAGGCGGAGGGCGCGGACCAGGGCATCGTGGTGACCTCGAGCACGTTCACGTCCGAAGCGCGCGCGCTCGCCGGCGGCAGGAAGCTGCACCTCATCGACGGCAAGGATCTGCTCTGGAAGGTCGGGCGCCTGAGCGAAGCGCGGCAGGCGACCTTGCTCAAGCACGCGACCGCCGGCGACTACGCGATCCCGACCTGCAGGATCTGCGGCGCCACCGCGTGGCACTGCGCGCACTACGCGCAGGACCAGGCGCCGCAGCCGGCCGCGCGACCCGACCCGGTCGAGGCCGATTACTCGAGCCGCATCATGCTGCCGTGACGGGCGGCAACGCGGGTCATGCCTCTCAACCGACCGCGCGGGGGTGCGGGGGTCAGGCGCTGCTCACCCCCGCGTTACCCTGCGCTGCGAGCACGTCGGCGACA
>JAKALD010000108.1 GCA_021813275.1 Pseudomonadota bacterium
GCTAATGGTTGGTGATGTCGGCGCTCTCGCCGCTGCCCCCAGGCTGCCCGTCCTTGCCGTAGGAGACGATGTCGTAGTCGTCGCCCTGAGCGCCGGGCGAACGGTACACGTAAGGATTTCCCCAGGAATCGAGCGGCACCGACTTGACGAGGTACGGTCCGTGCCAATTGGGCTCGTTCGGGGGCTGCTTGACCAGCGCGCCAAGCCCTTCCTCCGTCGTCGGATAGTGCCCGGTGTCGAGGCGGTATTGGGCGAGCGCCTTGCCGAACGCGTCGATCTGCGCCTTGGTGGCGGTGACCTCGGACTTGCCGATCTGCGCGAAGTAGCGCGGCGCGACGACGCCGACCAGCAGGGCGATGATCGCGACGACCACCAGAAGCTCGAGCAGCGTGAATCCGGCGCCGCGCCGGCCGGTGAGGCGGCGGCGCGCCGCGGGTCCCGGCCGGACGCTATCCCTCCCGCGAGCTCGAGCGAAGCGCGGCGCCGCAGTCAATTTGCCGAGCCCGTCGAAGCCGGGTCGAGCGCTGCGCTCGACGACGTCTCTCCGCGCGGTGGCGCGGCGCGTGCGTCCTCGATCGGCGGGCTGATCGGGAGGATCTGGCGCGTGCCGGTCGGCCGGTGGAGAAAGATGATCCTGGTCGAGCCCACCGATTCGACCACGTAGCCTCCGTCCAGGCTGTCGCCCTTCTTCACGCTGACGAGCTTGCCCCGGTCCTTGAGGAAGACCATGGTTCCCGTGTCGAGGTAGACGCGCCCGACGAATCGAAAGGGCAGCGGCGGGGCGGCGGTCTTGGAGCGTGCTCCGGTCGCGGCGGTGCGCGGGGCTTGCACCGAAAATGGATCCGTGTCCATCGGGACGAGCGTGCGGTGCATCGGCAACGCCAGCTGCGTCGGGCGCTCGCTGGTGGACGCAGCCGTCGCGCCGCGCGCTGGCACGACCGGAAGCGGCCCGTCAGGCGAGCCGGTGCGCGACCGGTCGTCGACGGCGATCCACAATGCCAACGCAATCAACACGAGCGTGAGAAAGACGATTCTCGGCGGGCGGCGCATGTCCGGTGCACGAAGCTTGCCGTGATCTCCTCGCAACTCACGTGCAGCGTGATTTCGAGGTCGCTTGCAGCGGCGAAGCCGCACTGAGTCCACAGACCACGCTGGCGTGCTCGAGTTCTTGCCTCATCGGGTGCGACGCTTCTGAAGGAACGGCGTGTGCGCTGACCGGCGCATGGAGGCGAACCGGCCATAGGTCTGACGGTTGCCCGCATTCGATCGACTCGCCCGCACGGGCTCGTTCCGCGTGATCCATTCGAGCTACGCGTTGCAGCGCCTGCTTTCAGCTCTTCCCTCCGGCCGAATACTATTGCGGGCTCGATCGCGCAGGCGCGGACCCAATTCACGCTTGCGCTCCGATTGCACCGACCACGACTATGGCAACCGTCCGTTGCGCAGGCGTGAAGCGTTTCAAAATCGTCTCGAGCCGCACTTCGCGGCCGAAATCTTCCGCGGCGGCGTGCGCTTGGCCGCCACGGCCGAGCCCCCAGAGCACGGACCGCGCATAGGCCGAATGGACTAGGCGCGCGCCACGGCACGGCTGTGAGCGCCTGCCGCGCGCGATCCGCGGCGATCGCGACCGGCGCCTAGTCCGATCGAGCTACCAAATTCCGGGTATGCGTACACCGGCTGCGGACAGAAGGCGTATAGCCTGTTGCGCGAATGTTCCGCGCAGGCGAAATCGTCCAGAAGCCTCGATGCGACACGCAGCCTACTTGAGCGCCGGAGCCTGTCCGGAGATGACGCGACAGGCAACCGAGCATCGGAAGGGGCTGCCCGACAGCACGGCGCTGCTCGCGACAGTCCTGGAATTTTGCAAGTCCTTCGGTCCAGTCCGGTCCTGCGAGCTCGTCTATCACGAAGGTGCGCGACACGTCGAGTGTTTCGCGCAGCTCAAATGGCTCGGCAAGAGGCAGATTGCCCGCCTTCGCGCGCTTGGGGGGGCTTCGGCTTCGGCAATGCGATCTTGCTTAGGGTGCCTGCGGCGGGGAACCTCGAGGGGGGGCGGGCGCCTTCAAGGAGAGCATCGACATTGGCGGCTGGCGCATCGTCGCCTGGGAACGTCAGCACACGCGAGCCGGCTGCGCCTGGAGCGCCGCGGCCGAGCATTCTGTCGCCGAATGATGGTTTCGGCAGGCGCGCCCCCCTGCGCGTCTGCGGCCCCGGTGCCCGCCGGGGCATTTTTTTGTCGCCGGGCTTCGATCGAACTGCCTCACCGGCGCGCCAGTCCGCGCGGAGCTGCCCTCTGTCCGAGGATATGATAACGACGGGTGCGGCCGAGCCAGACGGCTTGCCGGCGAGCCGATCGGCGGGCGCTGCGCCAGGAGCGGGTCGATCGGCGCGCTTTGGAGGGGCAATGACGGGCGATGCGTCGCGCGCGAGCGTTCTGGTCGTCGACGACGACCCGAAGAGCCGGCTTGCGCTCCGGGCACTGCTCGACGACATGGGGCTTCGGGTGGTGTCGGCGGCCTCCGGCGACGACGCGCTGCGCCGGGTCCTCGAGGACGACTTCGCCGTCGTGCTGATGGACGCGCACATGCCGGGCGTCGACGGCTTCGAAGCCACCAGCCTGATCAGGCAGCGGGAGCGCTCGCGCCATACCCCGATCATCTTCCTGACCGGCGCGTACGAGGACGCGCCGTCGGTTGCGCGCGGTTACGAAGCGGGCGCGGTCGACTACATCGTCAAGCCGCCGGTCCCGGAAATCCTGAGATCGAAGGTCGGGGTGTTCGTCGCGCTGTACGAAAAGAACGCCGAGTTGCGCCGCGGGATCCTCGAGCGCAGGCGGGCCGAGGAGCGTGCGCGGCGGTCGGAGGACAATCTGCGCGCGCTTGCGGCCCGACTGCAGCGCGTACGCGAAGAGGAGTGGGCGCGGATCGCGCGCGAGATCCACGACGAGCTCGGGCAGGCGCTGACCGGCCTGAAGATGGACCTGAAGTGGCTCGCGGGCCGCCTGGCGCCCGGCCAGGACGCGCTCGAGGAGAGGGCATGGGTGATGGCGGCGCGCATCGACGAGGCCGTGCAGTCGGTGCGCAGGATCGCGTCCGGTCTGCGACCGGAAGTGCTCGATCAGCTCGGCTTGTTTGCGGCGATCGAATGGCAGGCGGCCGACTTCCAAAGGCGCAGCGGCATCCGCTGCCTGGTGTCGCTCCCCGAAGCGGCGCCGGAGCTCGACGCCGAGCGCTCGACCGCCGCGTTCCGCGCCTTCCAGGAGCTGCTCACCAACGTCGCTCGCCACGCGAACGCGACGCGGGCCGATGTGCGCGTAATCGTCAATGCAGGCACGCTGGCACTGGTGGTCGCGGACAACGGCCGGGGAATCGAGCCGCGCGCGGTCGATCACCCCCGGTCGCTCGGGCTTCTGGGGCTACGCGAGCGGGTCATGCCCTTCGGCGGGACGGTCGAGATTGCGGGTGTCGCGGGCGAAGGAACGACGGCGACAGTGTCCATTCCGCTCGCCGTGAAGTAGACTTTGCCGGCCGCGGCGTGTGGCGCCGCGCAGCGCCCGCGCGGGGAGCAACGTCGTGCTGAGGACTACGGTGATTAAGGTCCTGATCGCGGATGACCATCCGGTGGTGCGCGCCGGCCTCAAGGAAATCCTGGCCTCGGAGCGCGGCACGGAGGTGATCGGCGAGGCGACTAACGGGGACGAAGCGCTCGAGCTCGCCGGGCGGTTCGACTGGGACGTCGCGATCGTCGATTTTTCGATGCCGGGATGCAGCGGCGCGGAGCTGGTCAAGGAACTGAGGCGCCGCTTCCCGGGCCGCCCGGTGCTCGTGCTCAGCGTGCTGCCCGAGGAGGTGCACGCGGGGCAGGTGTTCAAGGCAGGCGGCGCCGGCTACATCAACAAGGAAAGCGCCTCCGACGAGCTCGTCGGTGCCGTGCGCAAGGTGGTGAACGGGGGCAAGTACGTCAGCCCGGCATTCGCCGAGAAGCTCGCCTCGGAGCTCGCTACCGGGAGCGACAAGCCGCGGCACGAGTCGCTGTCGGACCGCGAATACCGGGTGATGTGGCTGCTCGCGACGGGCAAGCACATCAACCAGATCGCCTCCGAGATCTTCCTCAGCCCGAGCACGGTCAGCACTTACCGCGCGCGCATCCTCAAGAAGCTCGGGCTGTCCAACAACGCGGAGCTCGTCCGCTACGCGGTCAGGCACCGGATCATCTGAGCGGCTGCCACCGGCATCAGCGACGATGCGCATCGCTGCGCAGCGACAGCGTGGCACCGAACCGCTACAACAGGTTCGCGCTGCGGCGATAGTCGGCGAAGCAGCAATCCACTACGATTCGTCGGGGCCCGGTCGCGGTCGCGCGAGAGGGTGGTGTGCACGAGTCAACAAGACGGGAGGCGTTCGCAACCATGGGCGGTTCAATCCTCGTAGTCGAAGACGAGCTGCTGACCCAGAAGCTGATCGCGGCCAACCTGGAGCGTGCCGGTCACCGGGTGAGGCGCGCGCTCAGCGTGCCCGAGGCCGAGCTGCAGCTGCGCGAGGTGCTTCCGGATCTCGTACTGCTCGACTGGATCCTGCCCGACACGACGGGCATGGCGTTCCTGCGGCGCTTGCGCGCCGATCCGCGCACCAAGGAAATTCCGATCATCATGCTGACCGGCCGCGCGGAGGAGGCCGACAAGGTGACCGGGCTGGAAGCCGGAGCCGACGACTATCTCACCAAACCGTTCTCCAACCGCGAGCTGCTCGCCCGCATCAAGGCGGTGATCCGGCGGCGCGCCCCGCTCGTGAGCGACGAAGTCGTCAGCCTCGGCGGCTTGACGCTCGACCCCGGCCTGCACCTGGTTACCGCGGGAGACTGCAAGCTCGAGCTGCTGGCGATCGAGTTCCGGATGCTGCACTTCTTCATGACCCACCCGGACCGCGTCCATACCCGGGCGCAGCTTCTCGACCAGGTCTGGGGCGACCACGTGTACGTCGAGGAGCGCACGGTCGACGTGCATATCCGCAGGCTGAGGCAGATGCTGCAGCCGACCGGGCACGACGCGCTGATCGAGACGGTGCGCGGCACCGGCTATCGGTTCCGTCGCAGCCTGAACTGACTAATCGAGCGTCGCCGATTCGGCGCGGCCGCGATGCTTGGAGACGCCGCTGCCACGCCCGGGCGGCGCGCCGTCAGTAGGCATTCGGCGACCTGAAGATCACGAGCACGGTTTTCAGCACGAGCCACACGTCGAGCCGCAGCGACCAGTTGCGCAGGTACGCGAGGTCGTAGTCGATGCGCTTCTGCATCTTTTCGAGCACATCGGTCTCGCCGCGCAGCCCGTTGACCTGCGCCCAGCCGGTGATTCCTGGCCTGACCTTGTGGCGGATCATGTAGCCCTTGATCAGCTTGCGGTAAAGCTCGTTGTGCGCGACCGCGTGCGGGCGTGGCCCGACCACGCTCATCCGGCCCTGCAGCACGTTCACGAACTGCGGCAGCTCGTCGAGCGAGTAGCGGCGCAAAAACGCGCCGAAGCGCGTGACGCGCCGGTCGTCCTGCGTGGCCTGCGGGACCGTGGCGCCGTCCTCGAGCACCGTCATCGTGCGGAACTTGTAGACCACGATCTGGCGACCATCGAGCCCGTAGCGCCGTTGCCTGAACAGCACCGGGCCGCGCGAGCTCAGCTTGACGCCGATCGCGATCGCGAGCATGAGCGGCCAGACGAGCGCCAGGATGAGCGCCGCGAGCGCGAGATCGCTGGCGCGCTTGACCAGCCCGTCGACGCCGTGGAACGGGCTCTCGCACACCGACACGACCGGCATCCCGCCGATCGTGTCGATGCGCGCCTGGATCGGGTCGAACGCGAAGATGTCCGGGACGAAGTAAATCGACGCGGTCGTGTCGCGCAGCTCGTCGAGGAGCCTGAGGATGCGCGGCTGCGAGGCCATCGGCAGGGTGATGTAGATCAGGTCGACGGGGTGCGTCTTCGCGTACTGCGCCAGGGCGGCGAGGTTGCCGAGATTCGGGACCGGGCTCGCGGCGCTCGCGCGCCCCGGCCCGCGGTCCTCGAAGCAGCCGATGACCTGGACCCCGAGTTGCGGAGCGCTGCGCAGCCGCTCGGCCAGATCGCGGGCGAGCGCGCCGCCGCCGGCGATCACGGCGTTGCGGCGCACGCGTTCCACCGAGAATACGCGCGGCAGCACGAGCGGCAGGAGCAAGTGCGCGCCGAAACGCACGGCCGGCGTCGCGATCGCCCAGGCCGCGGCGACATCGGGATCGATCGCCTGCAGGGTCCGGGTGGCCCAGCCGATCAATAGCAGAAGCGCGACGACCGGCGCCCAGCTCGCCAGGATTTCGCCCGCGAGCGCGCGGGGGGTGGTCGCCTTGGGCGGGCTGCCCGGGAAGGTAAAAGAGAACACGATCAGGGCGAGGATGAGATAGGAGCCGGTAAACGCGAGGCCTAACGCCGCGAGGCACGCGAGCAGCGCGCCGATCGTCAACAGCGGGTCGATCGAGATCTCGATCAGCGCGGTGGTGCCGAGCTGGTGGCCGAGAAAGCCGCGCTCCGGCCGGTTGCCGGCGGTCGCGGCCCACGGGTGGCCGGCTGACGAGGCAGGGTGACTATGAAGCATTTCGGTCGTTTCGTCCGACTCCGCGCGCTCTCGTCGCGCGGGGCTTACTGCTATCAATGGACGCAGGCTACGCGTTCCGCCACCCGCCCGCGATGAAGCGGCAAGCTGCCTTCGATAGCTCGGGCGGACTACGCGTCGCTGCTGCGGCGTCGTCACGCGCGCATGACGCCGAGCGTCGACCGCGCTGGGTCAATCGGCGCATTGCGGCAGCCCACGCGGGCGCCGCGCCTGCAGCCGGACCTGCGCCGCAACAAGGGGTTACGGGGCGCGCGCGGCGCGGGCGCCCGCCGCCCGCCAGTTCATCGGCGCTTAACATGCAGCGGCGACATTGGCACCCGTGAGCTTCTCACCAGGAGGGAACAGGGCGCCGATGCGAACCGGCGCGCAAGCGCTCGCCATGCATCGCCGGCCCTCGTTGCGTGCCCACTCCTCGCCCGGGCGTTCCTCGGGCGGCGGAGCTGCGACGGACGCGCTGCTGCTCGAGCCGCTTGAGCGTGAGTCGCTCATGCTCAACTTGGATGCCGCGTTGCGGGTGTACTCACGTCACCAGTACTTCGCCTGGACACAGGGGCTGCTGCAGAACCTCATCCGCCACGAGCTGCTGATCTGCGCGCTCTATGGCAGCGACCCGGCTTCGCTCCATGCCGACGCTTTCGCCGCGCCGGAAGTCGATTCCGCGGCGATCAGCGAAATCATTCACCGCGATACGCTGGTCGTGCCGCACATAGTCAAGACCTGGGAGGAGAGGCAGTTCCGCCCGGTGGTCCTGGAGCTCGGGCCGGGGAGTACCCTCGCCGACAGCACGCTCGGCCGCGAGCTCGCGAGGATCGGCTCCACCGGCATCATCGCGCACGGCACCTACGAAGTCTTCGGCAAGGTCGCGAGCCTGTTCATCTTCGCCTGCCGCCCGGGAACCATCGCTCCCAAGCACAGGTTGTTCGCCGAGCTCGTCGTGCCTTTCCTGCACCAGGCGCTGGTGCGCACCCGGGTCCAGCGCGCGCCCGGCGGAGCGGCTGCGGCGCGCAAGGAACTGCGGCTCCTCACCGTGCGCGAGCAGGAAATCCTGCGCTGGATCCGCGTCGGCAAGAGCAACATCGAGATCGGGATCATCCTTGGGGTCAGCCCGCTCACGGTCAAGAATCACGTGCAGAAGATCCTGCGCAAGCTGAACGTGCAGAACCGCACCCAGGCAGTGAGCCGGGCGCTCGCGCTGCGCATTCTCACTTTGTGAGGTCTCCGCGTCGCCGCTAGTTCCAATGACGCATCCCGGCGGCATGAGGCTTTGCACCCGTTGTCATGTTGAAGCGGCACGCTCGGGTGCAGATCGTTCCCGACCTGTAGGAGGTGTGCGCGTGAAACTCGGATTCGCGATCCTTGTCTCCTCGGTCGCCCTCGCGACGGTGCCCGTGCTCGGCGCCGCGTCAATTCCCGCGAGGGACGACGGCGAAATCTCGACTCACGGCTTCCCGCCGGGCAGGGCTGGAGGTTCCTCCCCCTTCTCCGGCCCGCAGCACGGCGCGGCGTGGAAGCCGCCTTCTTTCGCGGCCGCGGCGCCTGCATCGGGGCCGCTGGTGGCGAGCGCGGGCTCTGCGATGGACGCCGGACCGAGAGCGTCTCGGCGCCTCGCGCCGGATTCCAGGGACGACCGCGTCGCCGAACCCGGCAGCCTCGCGATGCTCGTGGCCGGCGCGGTCGGGCTGGGCGCGATCGCGCGCCGCCGATTGATGTCGTAGCGTCAACGCTCCTCCACGCTCAATTTCGGGCGACAAGCCGTTCACGCGTTCGAAGGTTGCGCACGAAAAGACGCCCGCGGTGAATTGGCGCGGGCGTCGCGTCGCCGAGCTCGGCGCGCCCGGCGCTCTTCAGGGCCGGGCGGCCGCTTTTCTACAAGGCCGGGCAGGAGCCCCCGAAGCTTCCGGTGGTCGAAGGATTCGGCTTGTGGAGCTGGATATTGCCGCCTCCACCCGAGCCGGGCGCACACGGCGCCTTCGATCCGAGGTAGTGGTATTCGCACTCCTTGGTCGTGTCGTAAACAGGCGGGGCGGCGGGAGCCTGCCTCAGCCGGATGTCGAACTGGTCCATGGTTCCGGGCTCGCCGTTGTCGCTCGCGCGCACGGCGAAGTAGACCGGGCCGTACAGGTTCGTGTTCGCTGTGCCGCAGATGAGCCGCGTGCCGATCGGCTGGCCGTTGGAACCCGTGCTCGTGCCCCACTCGAAGTACCCGGTGATGCTCGTCCAGTGCACGTTCAAGCCGTTGCCGTGGTCGATGTACTCGAGGTGGCCCCAGGTCGGCGTTCCGAACTTGCAGCCCCCGGCGACGCCGAAGTTGGCCTTGGCTCCCTCGTGAAAGATGAACCCGCCGCCGGTCATGAAATCGCACGGCCAGGCCATCGCGGAGCCGCTCGCGAGCAGGAACGCCAGCGCGGCTGCACCGCGCACACAGTGCTTCCAGAATTCGCGCATTGTCGTGCCTCCTCGGCTATTGGATGCCAGCGACCGAGGAGCCGACGACCACGTCGGCGACCCCGCTCACGATGACGTGCAGAGCGTTGACCACGATGCCGCCGGGCGAGGTCTGCTGCTCGTTGATCACCATCTGGCCGCCGGGAATGGCGACGGCCTGGTTCGGCGACCCGGTCACGGTGACCGGCACGCCGTTCAACGTGAGATTGGTGAGCATCGCCGACCCCGTGCTTGCGCCGCTCAACACGGTCGAGGCCTGCGACATGACGAAATCGGCGCCGATCGAGTTGCCGGCGATGCTCAACGAGAGGTTGGAGAGCGACGCTTCCGAGTCGACCTGGTCGGGGTAGCCAATCGTGGTCGCCTGCGGCACCTGGCCGGTGAGGGCGTTTAGGATGTTCCCGGAGAGCGCCGAGGCCTGCTCGGCGTCGGTCGGCCCGGTGAGGTTTCCAGTGTTGGCGAAGCTCAGCACGTTCGTGCCGAGCAGGCTGTAGACCGTCGCCTGCGCGGCGACCGCCTGGCCGGTGACCGTTTGGGCGCTGCTCGCCGCGGGCAATGCGAGCAGACCGACCGCGGCCATCACGACTCCGATGCCGCTCCCGCGAAGGCGCTGCATTCGATGCATCTCTTCCTCCGAATGAAGGTAGGTCCCCCCTTTTCGCGAAGTGGGACGCTAAGGAGCGGGCGTTGCGCAGGCGTGACCCGCGCGTGGTCCGCTTGCGCCGGCCCGTTCGGACTAGTGATGCGGGGGTGAGAAGCGCCTGACCCCCGCGCCCCCTCAGTGACGCGGGGGTGGGAAGCGCCTGACCCCCGCGCCCCCTAAGTGATGCGGGGGTGAGAAGCGCCTGACCCCCGCGACTCCTTGGCCGCGGGCCGGCGCCCGAATTACTGCGCCGGCGGCTCCACGCTCCAGTCGAGGCTCGCGGTCGCGGTGGTCACTGCGTTCGCGATCGCGGCGCCGTTCATCAGCCAGATTACGTTTGCGCCGGTCGAGACGTTGCGCCACAGGATGTCGGCCTTGCCGTCGCCGTCGAAGTCGGCGACCTCTGCGATCGCCCAGCCGGTGCTCGCGAGGACGGTCGAGAAGTTTGCGCCGCTCGCAACCGCCGAGCCGTTCATCAGCCAGATCGCATTCACGCCGGTCGAGGCGTTGCGCCACAGGATGTCGGGCTTGCCGTCGCCGTTGAAGTCGGCCACGCCGGCGACCTGCCAGCCGAGGTCGGTTTGCGGGGTGATGGACGCGGCACTCGCGATCGCGGCGCCGTTCATCAGCCAGATCACGTTCGCGCCGGTCGAGACGTTGCGCCACAGGATGTCGGCCTTGCCGTCGCCGTTGAAGTCGCCCGTGCCGACGATGTGCCAGCTCGTGTCCGACACGGTGGCGAAGGTGCCGCTGCCCGCGACGCTCGCGCCGTTCATCAGCCAGATCGCTTCCTGGCCGGTCGAGGCGTTGCGCCACAGGATGTCGGCCTTGCCGTCGCCGTTGAAGTCGGCCACGCCGGCGACCTGCCAGCCGAGATCGGTTTGCGGGGTGATGGACGCGGCACTCGCGATCGCGGCGCCGTTCATCAGCCAGATCACGTTCGCGCCGGTGGCGACGTTGCGCCACAGGATGTCGGCCTTGCCGTCGCCGTTGAAGTCGCCCGTGCCGACGATGTGCCAGCTCGTGCCCGACACGGTGGCGAAGGTGCCGCTGCCCGCGACGCTCGCGCCGTTCATCAGCCAGATCGCTTCCTGGCCGGTCGAGGTGCTGCGCCACAGGATATCGGCCCTGCCGTCGCCGTTGAAGTCGGTGCGGGCGGCCGGATGCGCGCTCTTGTTGGCAACGCCGACGCTTACTGCCGCGGAGGTCGTCTTGTTGCCCGCCGCATCGCGCGCGATCGCGGTGAGCGTGTGCGAGCCGTTCGTCGCGCTTGTGGTGTCCCAGCTCACCGAGTAGGGCGCCGTCGTGTCCTCGGCACCGAGGTTCGCGCCGTCGAGCCGGAACTGAACGCCCGCGACTCCGACGTTGTCCGAGGCGCTGGCGGTCACGCTGACGGTCC
>JAKALD010000109.1 GCA_021813275.1 Pseudomonadota bacterium
CGATCTAAGCAGCGCCGGCGCGCGCGCGCGCAGCTCGGCGGCCATGGCGGCGAGCGCGCGGTTCTTGGTCTCCGTGTCGGCGCGCGCGAGCACGCGCGCGGCCTCGCGCGCCGCGCGCCCCAGGCCGCGCACGTACGCCTTGACGTCAACCTTGGCTTCCATGCAGCAATCTTAACCCAAGCTTCACGAGCTCATCCCACGGCTCGCCGCGCGCCACGCCCTTTACCATGCGGTCGATCGCCGCCGCGCGCTCGAGCGCCGCGCCGAGCGCCGCGCGCGGCAGGTGCCCGAGCGCCGCCTTGACGAGCTGCTGGCGCGGGCCCCACACCCGGTTCTCGCGCAGCAGCTGCTCGAGCGGGCGCGAGCGCGCGAGGCCTTCGTGGATGCGCTCGAGGGCGCGCAGATCCTCGGCGAGCACCCACAGCACGTAGTTCGGCGCCTCGCCCTCGCCGCGCAGGCCCTCGAGCACGCGCACGTAGCGCGCCAGGTCGCCGGCGAGCAGCGCCGCGCCGCACGCGTAGGCGTCGTAGCGCGCGACGTTTGCGACCGCCTCGCGCGCGGCCTCGAGCGCGATCTCGCCCTGCGGCAGGAGCAGACCGAGCTTCTGCACCTCCTGGTGCGCCGCGAGGAGGTTGCCCTCGACGCGGTCGGCGAGGAACTCGAGCACCTCGCGGCTCGCGCGCTGGCCCTGGCGTGCCAGGCGCTCGCCGATCCACTGCGGCAGACGCGCGCGCTCGATCGGGAAGACGTCGACCACCACCCCGGCGCCGGCGAGCGCGGTGAACCAGGCGGACGCCTGGCCGGCGCGGTCGAGCCGCGGCAGCGTGATCAGCGTCAGCGTGTCGGGATGGATCCGCGCGCAGTGCGCTTCGAGCGCCGCGGCGCCGGCGGGCCCCGGCTTGCCGCCCGGGATGCGCAGCTCGATCAGCTTCGCGCCGCCGAACAGCGAGCGGCTCGCCGCGGCGTGCGCGAGCTCGCGCCAGTCGAAGTGCCGCTCGGCGGTGAACACCTCGCGCTCGGTGAAGCCGCGCCCGCGCGCGGCGGCGCGGATCGCGTCGGCGGCCTCGAGCGCGAGCAGCGGCTCGTCGCCGTGGATGGCGTAGAGCGGCGCGAGCGACCGTGCGAGCTGCGCCGCGAGCTGTTCCGCGCGTACCTGCATGGCGTGCCGCGCCTGAGCTACAGGCAGTGCTAAGACTTCGGCGCTTTCGCCGCCGCCAGCCGCAGCATGACCCGCTGCACCATGTCCGACTGCATCTCGCGGTACAGCAGGCTCTGCTCGCCCTGCTTGGCGAGGATGTCGGCGTCGTTGTAGGTCATGTCGCGCGAGATCTGCAACGTGGTCAGCGGGACGTAGTCGCCGCCCTTGGTGTCCGCCACCCGGAAGCTCACCGTGTAGAGCAGGCGCAGCTCGCGCACCCGGCCGTTGATGTCGAGCGCCAGGATCTGGCTTGACTGGTTTTCCCCGGTGAACTGCAGCAGCGCCTGCGCCTGCTGCGGAGTATCGACCACTTTCGCGTTCGAGGCGGCCTCGATCTCGCGCTTGATGTTGAGCGCGATGCCGCCGGTTGCCCCCGGGACGTAGATCGTCTGGAACGGCAGCTCGGCGGGGCCGCGCAGCTGGAAGCCGCAGGCCGCGAGCAGCAGCGCCAGAGCGAGGACGGCGCGCATCACACGACCACGTTGATGAGCCGCCCGGGCACCACGACCACCTTCTTCACCGCCTGGCCGGCGATCGAGCGCTGCACGTTCGGGTTGGCGAGCGCCAGGCCCTCGATGGTCGGCGTGTCGGCGGCCTTCGGCACGCGGATCGAGCCGCGCAGCTTGCCGTTGACCTGCACCACCAGCTCGACCTCGTCCTGCTCGAGCGCCGCCGGGTCGGGCTCGGGCCAGGCGGCGGCCATCACGTCCTCGCCGAAGCCGAGCGAGCGCCACAGGTGGTGGCAGACGTGCGGCGTGATCGGCGCAAGCACCCGCAGCAGGACCGACAGGCCCTCTTCGGCCGCGGCGGTCCGGCCGTCGAGCTTTTCGAGGGCGTTCAGGATCTTCATGCACGCCGAGGCGACGGTGTTGAACTGGTGCTTGCCGAGGTCGTAGTTCGCCTGCCTGAGCACCGAGTGGATCTCGAAGCGCACCGCGCGCTCCGCGGCGGGCTCGCCGGTCGCGGCCTTCGAGGACGCGAGCTTGCCCGCGTGCGCCCACAGCCGCTTCAGGAACCGGTACGAGCCCTCGACGCTCTCGTCCGACCACTCGAGGGTGTTGGTCGGCGGGGAGGCGAAGATGATGTAGAAGCGCGCGGTGTCGGCGCCGTACTGCTCGATCAGCGCCTGCGGGTCGACGCCGTTGTTCTTCGATTTCGACATGGTGCCGATGCCGGCGTACACGACCTCGGCGCCGTCCGCGCGGCGCCTGGCCGCGGCGATTCGCCCCTTCGCGTCGCGCGTCACCTCGACTTCCGACGGATGCACCCATTCGCGCCGGCCTTCCGGCGAGTCGCGGTAGTAGGTCTCGGCGAGCACCATCCCCTGGGTGAGCAGGTTGGTGAAGGGCTCGGCGCCTTCGAGCAGGCCCTCGTCGCGCATGACGCGATGGAAGAAGCGCGAGTACAGCAGGTGCAGGATCGCGTGCTCGATGCCGCCGATGTACTGGTCGACCGGCATCCAGTACCTGGCGCGCTCGTCGAGCATCGCGCCGGCTGCATCCGGGCAGGCGTAGCGCGCGAAGTACCAGGACGAGTCGACGAAGGTGTCCATGGTGTCGGTCTCGCGCCGCGCCGGCTTGCCGCAGCTCGGACACGTGGTGTCGACGAACGCGGCGAGCTTCGCGAGCGGATTGCCGGTGCCGTCGGGCACCAGGTGCTCGGGCAGCACCACCGGCAGATCTTCGTCCGGCACCGGCACGTCGCCGCACGCCGCGCAGTGCACGATCGGGATCGGGCAGCCCCAGTAGCGCTGGCGCGAGATGCCCCAGTCGCGCAGCCGCCACTGCACCTGCTTGCCGCCGAGGCCCTGCGCGTCGAGATCGGCGGCGATCGCATCGACCGCCGCCTGGAAGCCGAGGCCGTCGTACTTGCCGGAATGGATGCAGCTGCCATGCTCGGCGTACTCCGGCCTCCAGGGCTCGGGCACTTCGTCGCCGAGCGGGTGGCGGATCACCGGCTTCACCGGCAGGCCGTACTTGAGCGCGAAGGCGTAGTCGCGCTCGTCGTGCGCCGGCACCGCCATCACGGCGCCTTCGCCGTAGCCCATGAGCACGTAGTTCGCGACCCACACAGGGATGCGCTCGCCCGAGAGCGGATGGGTACAGTAAAGGCCCGTCGGCATGCCCTGCTTCTCGAGCTGCGCGAGGTCGGCCTCCATCACCGCGCCGCGCTTGCACTCATCGACGAAGGCGGCGATCTTCGGATCGCGCTTCGCCGCCCACGCGGCGATCGGGTGCTCGGCGGCCACCGCGCAGAAGGTCGCGCCCAGCAGCGTGTCGGCGCGCGTGGTGAACACCCACAGGAGCTTGCGCTCGCCGTCCAGCTCGTAGGGAAAGGCGAGCCGCACGCCCTCGGAGCGGCCGATCCAGTTCTTTTGCATCAGCTTCACCTGCTCCGGCCAGCCGGGCAGGTCGTCCAGCGCCGCGAGCAGCTCCTCGGCGTAGGCGGTGATCCTCAGGAAGTACATCGGGATCTCGCGCTTCTCGACCGGCGCGCCGGTGCGCCAGCCGCGGCCGTCGATCACCTGCTCGTTGGCGAGCACGGTCTGGTCGACCGGGTCCCAGTTCACCACTCCGCTCTTGCGGTAGGCGAGCCCCTTCCTGAACAGGCGCGTGAACAGCCACTGGTTCCAGCGGTAGTACTCCGGCCGGCAGGTGGCGAGCTCGCGGCTCCAGTCGAGCGCGAAGCCGAGGCTCTTCAGCTGCCGCTTCATGTACGCGATGTTGTCGTAGGTCCATCTTGCGGGCGGGACCTTGTTCGCCATCGCGGCGTTCTCGGCGGGCAGGCCGAACGCGTCCCAGCCCATCGGCTGCAGCACGTTGAACCCGCGCATCCGGTAGGTGCGGGTGAGCACGTCGCCGATGGTGTAGTTCCTGACGTGCCCCATGTGCAGCTTCCCCGACGGATAGGGGAACATGGACAGGCAGTAGAACTTCGGCTTCGCGGGATCTTCGGCGACGCCGAACGAGCCGCGGCTTTCCCAGTAGGCCTGGGCCTCGCTCTCGACGCTGCGCGGATCGTAGCGTTCCTGCATGCCGGCTCGCGGGATGGACGCGGTTGACGGGGAGCCGCGAATTATATCCGCACCGCGCGCCCGCTCGACGCTGGCGCGCAGCCGCGGCTTATAATGGGCCTGCATTCCGCGTCGCGCCCGCCTTGTCGCTGCATCTCGAACATCTCAATCCCGAGCAGCTCGCCGCCGTCACGCTGCCGGACGAGCACGCCCTCGTGCTCGCCGGCGCCGGCAGCGGCAAGACGCGCGTGCTCACCACGCGCATCGCGTGGCTCGTCAAGGCCGGGCGCGTGTCGCCCACGGGCGTGCTCGCCGTGACCTTCACCAACAAGGCCGCGCGCGAGATGTACACGCGGCTCGCCGCGATGCTGCCGCTCAACCCGCGCGGCATGTGGATCGGCACCTTCCACGGGCTCGCCAACCGGCTGCTGCGCGCGCACCACGGCGACGCCGGGCTGCCGCAGACCTTCCAGATCCTCGACTCGCAAGACCAGCTCGCCGCGGTGAAGCGGCTGCTCAAGGCGCTCAAC
Organism: Pseudomonadota bacterium; assembly: GCA_021813275.1. Taxonomy (GTDB): domain Bacteria; phylum Pseudomonadota; class Gammaproteobacteria; order Burkholderiales; family SG8-39; genus JAKALD01. The sequence continues at coordinate 4,742 of JAKALD010000109.1, forward strand.
GTGGACGAGGACCGCTTCGCTCCGCGCGAGGTGCAGTACTTCATCAACGCGCAAAAGGAGCAGGGGCTGCGCGCGCGCGACGTGCCGGGGGCGGACGACATCACGCGCCGCTACGCGGAGCTGTACGCCGCCTACGACGAGCAGTGCCAGCGCGAGGGCGTGGTCGATTTCGCCGAGCTGCTGCTGCGCTGCTACGAGCTGCTCGCGCGGAACGAGATCCTGCGGGCGCACTACGCGAACCGCTTCCGCCACATCCTCGTCGACGAGTTCCAGGACACCAACCGCCTGCAGTACCGCTGGCTGAAGCTGCTCGCCGGACACGGCGCCGACGCGGCGCAGGGCGGGGCGGCGCTGTTCGCGGTGGGCGACGACGACCAGTCGATCTACGCCTTCCGCGGGGCGAACGTCGGCAACATGGCCGACTTCGAGCGCGAGTTCCGCGTCGCGAAGGTGCTGCGCCTCGAGCAGAACTACCGCTCGCACGGCAACATCCTGGACGCGGCGAACGCGCTCATCGCCCACAACCGCAACCGCCTGGGCAAGAACCTCTGGACGGCGGGCGGCAGCGGCGAGCCGCTGCGCGTGTTCCAGGGCGAGACCGATACCGACGAGGCGCGCCGGATCGTCGACGAGGTGCGCGCGCTCGCGCGCGAAGGCACGCGCCTCGCCGAGATCGCGGTGCTGTACCGCTCGAACGCGCAGTCGCGCGTGATCGAGCACGCCCTCTTCACCGCCGGGATCGCGTACCGCGTGTACGGCGGCCTGCGCTTCTTCGAGCGCGCCGAGGTCAAGCACGCGCTCGCCTACCTGCGGCTCGTCGCCTCCCCGGACGACGACAACGCGTTCCTGCGCGTGGCGAACTTCCCGCCGCGCGGCATCGGCGCGCGCACGCTCGAGCAGCTGCAGGACGCGGCCAGGGCGCGCGCCGCAAGCCTGTGGAGCGCGGTCGATGCGCTCGCCGGGCGCGCGGGGCAGTCGCTCGCCGCGTTCCGCGCGCTGATCGAGAGCCTGCGCGCCGAGAGCGCGGCGCTGCCGCTCGCCGAGGCGGTCGAGCACGCGGTGGCGCGCAGCGGCCTGATCGAGCACTACAAGGGCGAGCGCGAGGGCGCCGACCGCATCGAGAACCTCGCCGAGCTGGTGAATGCCGCGGCCGCGTTCGACGCCGAGGAGGCCGCGAGCGGCCTGGAGACCGGCGCGGACGGCGCTGAGTCCCCTGCGTCCGATCCGCTGAGCGCCTTCCTCGCGCACGCCGCGCTCGAGGCGGGCGAGCACCAGGCGGGCGAAGGGCAGGACGCGCTGCAGATGATGACCGTGCACTCGGCGAAGGGGCTCGAGTTCAAGGCGGTGTTCATCAGCGGGCTCGAGGAGGGGCTCTTCCCGCACGAGCAGAGCGTGGCCGAGCGCAACGGCCTGGAGGAGGAGCGCCGCCTGATGTACGTCGCAATCACGCGGGCGCGGGCGCGGCTGTACCTGTCGTTCGCGCAGACCCGCATGCTGCACGGCCAGACGCGCTACAACCTGCCCTCGCGCTTCCTCGACGAGATCCCCGCAGCGCTGCTCAAGTGGCTCACGCCGCGGCCGGGCGAGGCGCGGCGCGCGCCGGCCGCCTTTCCGGCGCCCGCCTGGACCGGCGCAGCGCGCGGCACTCCGCTACGCGCGAGCCCGTTCGGGCGCCGCGTGGCGGCGGAAGCGGGCGGATTTCGCGTCGGGCAGAGCGTGCTGCACCCGAAGTTCGGCGCCGGCGTGATCGTCGACGCCGAAGGCCAGGGGGGCGATGCGCGCGTGCAGGTCAACTTCGGCAAGCAGGGGCTCAAGTGGCTGGCGCTGAGCGTCGCCAAGCTCGAGGCCGCCTGAGTGCCGCCGCAAGAAAGGGACGACCATGGACTTCAGGAAAATCGGCGTGGTGGGCGCAGGCACGATGGGCAACGGCATCAGCCAGGCGTTCGCGGTCGCGGGCTTCGACGTCGTGATGACGGACGTGGCGCAGGCGCAGCTCGAGCGCGCGAACACGGCGATCTCGGCGAGCCTCGACCGGCTGGTGAAGAAGGACAAGATGAGCGCCGGGGAGAAGGCGCAGGCGCTCGCGCGCATCCGCGCGTCGACCGAGCTCGCCGCGGTCAGGGACTGCGAGCTCGTCCTCGAGGCGGCCACCGAGAACCTGGAGCTCAAGCTGAAGATCTTCCGCCAGCTCGACGAGCTGGCCGCGCCGCAGGCGGTGATCGCCTCGAACACCTCGTCGATCTCGATCACGCGGCTTGCCGCGGCGACCAAGCACCCGGAACGCGTGATCGGGATGCACTTCTTCAACCCGGTGCCGGTGATGGCGCTTATCGAGCTGATCCGCGGGCTGCAGACCTCGCCGGAGACCTATGGCGCGGTCGAGGCGCTCGCCAAGCGCATCGGCAAGTCGCCGGTGCAGGTGAAGAACAGCCCGGGGTTCGTGGTCAACCGCCTGCTTTGCCCGATGATCAACGAGGCGGTGTTCGCGCTCGCTGAGGGGCTCGCGAGCGCTGAGCAGATCGACGAGGCGATGAAGCTCGGCGCGAACCACCCGATCGGGCCGCTCGCGCTCGCCGACCTGATCGGCCTGGACGTCGAGCTCGCGGTGATGCAGGTGCTCTACGAGGGATTCAAGGATCCGAAGTACCGTCCGGCGCCGCTCCTTGCCGAGATGGTGGAGGCGGGCTATCTCGGGCGCAAGACGAAGCGCGGCTTCTTCAGCTACGCCTGAGGCCAGCTCGGGACGCAGCGGCAAGTTGAATGCCCTGCACGCGCCGCGTGCAGGGGATTCGGCCGAGGCGCCGGATCAGCGCGCCGCGACCTGCTGGCGGATCTTCTCGACCACGTCCGGGTTGGCGAGCGTCGTGATGTCGCCCGTGGTTGCCGCCCGTGGAGAGCGCGGCGAGCACGCGGCGCATGGTCTTGCCGGAGCGCGTTTTGGGCATGTCGGGCACGATCCAGACCTTGCGCGGGCGCGCGATGGGGCTGATCTCGGTTTCGATCGCCTTCGACACCCGCTGCGCGAGCGCCCCGTCGCCGGTCACTCCCGGCTTGAGCGACGCGTGCACTTCCGGCACGCGCCCTTTTAGCTCGTCGGGCACCGGGATCACCGCGGCCTCGGCGACCTCCGGCACGGTGAGCGCCGCGGACTCGATCTCCTTCGTGCCGAGCCGGTGGCCGGCGACGTTGATCACGTCGTCGATGCGGCCGAGGATGCGGAAGTAGCCGTCCGCCGCGTGCACCGCGCCGTCGCCCGCGAAGTACGGCCAGTCGCGCCAGTCCTTGCTGTTCTTGTTCTTGCAGTAGCGCTCGAAGTACTGGCGCGTCATGCGGTCGGGATCACCCCAGATCGTCTGCATGAGCCCGGGCCAAGGATTGCGGATGCAGATGTTGCCCGCCTTGCCCGCCCCCGCCGGGATCTCCTTGCCGTCGTCGTCGTAGATGACGGGGTAGATGCCGGGCAGCCCGGGGCGGCGCTGCCGGGCTTCATCGGCGCGAGCGCCGGCACGGTGCTGCACGGGAAGCCGCCGTTCTCGGTCTGCCACCAGGTGTCGACGATCACGGCCTCGCCCTTGCCGACGACGCTGTAGTACCAGCGCCAGACCTCGGGCTCGATCGGCTCGCCGACGGTGGTCATGTGCTTGAAGCGGTAGTGGTACTTCTTCGGCTCCTCGGGACCGTCGCGGCGCAGGGCGCGGATCGCCGTGGGCGAAGTGTGGAAGATGTTGACCCCGAGCTCTTCCGCGATACGCCACGGCCGGCCGGCGTCGGGGTAGTTCGGCACGCCTTCGTACACGACGCTCGAGGCACCGAGCGCCAGCGGCCCGTACACGATGTACGAGTGCCCGGTAATCCAGCCGATGTCGGCCATGCACCAGTAGACGTCCGTGGGATGGATGTCCTGGATCATCTTCGAGGTGCCCGCCACGTACGACAGGTAGCCGCCGGTGCTGTGCTGGCAGGCTTTCGGGCGCCCCGTGCTGCCGCTCGTGTACATGAGGAACAGCGGATCGGTGGCGAGCATGCGCTCCGGCTCGACGCGCTGGCCGCGGTACTTCGGGAGGATCTCGTTAATCACGAAATCGCGTCCCTTTACCAGAGGGGTCTGCGCGGAGTACTTGCCCGTGTGCCTCTGCCAAACGAGCACCTTCTCGGCGACGACATTCTCCTCCTTCGCCTTGGCGAACGCGATGTCCGCGGCCTTCTTGTGGTCGAGCAGGTTCCCGCCGCGGTAGTAGGCGTCCGCGGTGATGAGCACGCGGCTCCTTGGAGTTGCCCCGTTTCCGTGGACGGTTTGGCGCTTGGGTCACAAGCGGTTATCCACAGGCTGCGCGCGACAGCTGCGATACTTTTGTTTGGCAGTCAGCGTGATGAATTGAATGTATTGACTGGCGGATTCGATCGCTCGATGGCGGCGATCGACGTCCGCGGAAGTTGGAGAACGGAGACGATATTGCGGTGCAGCAGGCCAGAGGCCTCTATCTCTATCAACCCCACCTGCTACTTGAGGGTTGATCAGCCCGTGACACGCCTGCAGGTTCAGGGCTGCGGCGCAGCGGGTCGCTGCCGCTGCAAGGAACCCGCGTTCGGTTGGCCACAGGTCGCCTGCGGGGACTTCCACTGGGCACCTCCCGACTTCATCAGGGTCATTGGCAAGCTGATCACGCGGCGTGCACTTCCGTGAGCGCCAAGTTGGCCCTGGTGCGGGCAATGCGTCACCTATCACTTATCGCACGGCGGCATCCGCTGCGTGGGCCAGTGGGGTTCGAGGCTAAAGCTCACTACCGTGCGCCCCTCCGGGACGCGGCCGTTGCGGGTGTGATTCCTTGCGCTGCACAATTACTTGGTCACTGATATTCGATACTGACTGCGAGCACCCCCGCGGAGTGGAATCGCGGCCGCGGAGAGCACGCTGTCTGCGTTGACATTTGTCTCCTACGGGGCGAGACTAAATTTGTCTGCGCATCCGCGCCCGCCAACTCCTCCGAGACGCACTCCGGCGTCCGGGTCAACGAAGAGTACGTGGTATGAAAACAGACGCATACACCTCGGAAGCGTGGCGCGTCGGCGTGCTGTTCTCGAGCAGCGGCTTTATGGCGGTGATCGAGGAGACGCAGTTGCGCGGCACGCTGCTCGCGATCGAGGAGGTCAACGCGGCGGGCGGCGTCAACGGGCGCGAGCTCGTTCCAGTAATGTACGATCCTGCGTCGGAGTCCGCGGCCTTCGGGCGATACGCCAAGCGCCTGATGGTCGAGGACCATGTCTCTACGATATTTGGCTGCTACACGTCGAGCAGCCGCAAGGCGGTGCTGCCCGTAGTCGAGCGTCTGAACGGCCTGCTCTGGTATCCGACGCTGTACGAAGGCTTCGAGTTCTCGCCGAACGTGATCTACACCGGCGCAGCGCCGAACCAGAACAGCGTCGCGCTTTGCCGCTACCTAATGGATCACTACGGACCGCGATTCTATTTCGTGGGCTCGGACTACATTTATCCGCGCGAATCGAATCGCATCATGCACGAGTTGCTGCGTGGCAACGGCGGCGAGGTGGTCGGCGAGACCTATCTCGACCTGCGCGCCCGCCGGCACGATTTCCTGCCGGTGATCCGCGACATCGGCCGGCTGCAGCCGGACGTGATCTTCTCGACGGTCGTCGGCGACTCCACGATCCACCTGTACCAGAGCTACGCGGACGCCGGCTTCAATCCCAAGGTGATGCCGATCGCGAGCCTCACCACGACCGAGGCGGAGATCCGCGCGATGGGTTTCGACGTCGGCGAAGGGCACGTGACCGCGGCGCCGTATTTTCAGGGCGTCGGCGGCGCGAGCAACTCGTCGTTCGTCGCGCGCTACAAGAAGCGTTACGGCGAGAACGAGCCGACGAACATGTGCGTCGAGGCCGCCTATTTCCAGGTGCACATCTTTGCGAAGGCGCTCGAACAGACGAACTCGACGGACACCGATCTGCTGCGGCCGATGGTGCTCGGATCGACGTTCGAGGCGCCGCAAGGGCGCGTGTCGATCAACGCAACGTGTAATCACGCCGACCTATGGACCCGCATCGGCCGCGTCAATCGCCGCGGCCAGTTCGATGTCGTGCAGCAGTCGCTTAATCCCGTGATCGCTGACCCGTACCTGACGGGCTACGGAAGCCCGGCGGCCTGTCAGCGGGGCTAGCAGTTTGTTGAAAAACGCTATCGATGCACCGACGGACAACAGTCAATCCACAATATATAGGTCAACGATACATTCCATGGGGCTATTTAGTAGGTCGCAGCGAGCCGCACTGATCGCATGAATCCAATTTCAACAAACTGCTAGA
>JAKALD010000375.1 GCA_021813275.1 Pseudomonadota bacterium
GAGGGGCTGCCGGTGGGCCTGCAGATCGTGGGGCGCTACCGCGACGACTTCGGCGTGCTGCAGCTCGCGCATGCCTTCGAGCGGGCCACGCGGTTCTACGAGCGGTGCCCGGCGCTCGCCGGGTAGCGGGCTATTTCGCCTTCGGCACGCGGCCCAGCAGGTAAAACTCGTCGTTTGGCCGCATGTCGGTGAGGTTCGCCATGCGGTTCGAGAGCCCGAAGAACGCGGCGATCGCGCCGATGTCCCAGGCGTCCTCCTCGGAGAAGCCGTGCTCGCGCAGCCGCGCGAAGTCCTCATCGCCGATCACCTGCGCCTCGAGCGCCACCTTCATCGCGAAATCGAGCATCGCGCGCTGGCGCGGCGTGATGTCCGCCTTGCGGTAGTTGATCGCCACCTGGTCCGCGACCAGCGGGTCCTTCGCGCGGACGCGCAGGATCGCGCCGTGCGCGACCACGCAGTACTGGCAGTTGTTGGCGCCCGAGGTCGCGACCACGATCATCTCGCGCTCGGCCTTCGTGAGCCCGCCTTCCTTCTCCATCAGGGCGTCGTGGTAGGCAAAGAACGCGCGGAACTCGTCGGGCCGGTGCGCGAGCGCGAGGAACACATTCGGCACGAAGCCCGACTTCTCCTGCACCGCGAGGATGCGGGCACGGATGTCCTCGGGCAGCGACTCGAGAGCGGGGACGGGATAGCGGCTGATCGGCTTGGCGCTCATGAGGGCTGGCTGTTCAGTTGGCGCGCCCGGCGGGAGTCGAACCCACGACCTTCGGCTTCGGAGACCGACACTCTATCCAGCTGAGCTACGGGCGCCCGGGAGAGGCTGCGCTCGCGCCGCGAGCGAGGCGCGAAGGATAGCCCTTTTTCCCTCTGGCGTCCAAGAGTTACTGAAGACCAGGGTCACTTCCGCCACAGCCACAGCAAGACGGTGAGGAGCGCCGAGACGATGATGCTCGTGGTGAGCGGGAAGTAGAACGAGAAGTCGCCGCGCCGGTAGGTGAAGTCGCCCGGCAGGCGGCCGAACCAGCTCCAGAGCGCGGGGCGCCCTACCCAGGGCCATGCGAGGCCTAACGCGACGAGCACCATGCCGAGCACGATCAGCCAGCGGGCCATGCGGACCAAACCTCCGGGCGCGTTGGACCGCGAATTCGCCGGCGGGTTTCTTCCAGCGCGACTTCCAAGCTAAAATCATGCCTTTACCTTGCATCCACTGGACGGGACGCGGCATGACCGAGCACGAGCAGCACTCTTCCTTCATCAAGACGCCCAAGCAGCTGATCGTGACCGTGCTGCTCGCTTTTCTGGTGCCGGTGTTCGGCATCGTGTTGATCCTGCAGTTCGTGCTCGACGAGCCGCGCGCCCCCGAAAGCGCCATGACGCCGCAGGCGATCGCCGCGCGCATCGCGCCGGTCGGCAGGGTCGAGTTCACCGAAACCGCGCTCGCCCCGGCGGCCGCTGCGGCGCCGGCCTCCGCTGAGCCGACCGCCGCGAAAGCCGGCCCGCCCGACGGCAAGCACATCTACTCGACGGTGTGCTTCGCCTGCCACGCGACGGGGGCCGCGGGCTCGCCGAAATTCGGCGACAAGGCCGCCTGGGCGCCGCGCCTCGCGCTCGGCCTCGACACGCTGGTCAAGGTGGCCATGACCGGCAAGGGCGCCATGCCGCCCAAGGGCGGCAACCCGAGCCTCACCGAGGCCGACATCCGCGCCGCCGTCGAGTACATGGTCTCGCACTCCAAGTAGCGCGCGGCGGGCCGCCCGCACGGCCAGCATGCAGTTCCTCTTCGTCATCGATCCGCCGGCGGCGCTCAAGGCCTACAAGGACACCACCGTGGCCATGATGCGCGCTGCCCAGGCGCGCGGCCACGCGGTGTTCGCGTGCGAGCAGCCGAGCCTCGCCTGGCGCGCGAGCGGCGTGAGCGCCGCGGTCGTGCGCCTCACGCTCGGCGACGACGACGAGGACTGGTACCGCGCCGAGGATGCCGGCGCGCGCCGCCTGGCAGCGTTCGACGCGGTGCTGATGCGCAAGGACCCGCCCTTCGACCTCGAGTACGTGACCAGCACCTGGCTGCTGTCGGCGGCCGAGCGCGAGGGCGCGCGCGTCTTCAACGCCCCGGCGGCGATCCGCGACCACAACGAGAAGGTGGCGATCACCGAGTTCCCGCAGTTCGTCGCCCCGACCCTCGTGACGCGCGAGCCGCGCCAGGTCCACGCCTTCATCGACGAGCACCGCGACGTGGTCGTCAAGCGCCTCGACGTGATGGGCGGCGAGAACATCTTCCGCGTGCGCGCCGACGACCCGAACCGCAACGTGATCGTCGAGGTCATGGCGCAGGGCGGCGCGCGCAGCGTGATGGCGCAGCGCTACATCCCGGAGATCGTCGACGGCGACAAGCGCGTGCTGATCATCGGCGGAAGCGTGGTCCCGTACTGCCTGGCGCGCATCCCCAAGGCGGGCGAGTCGCGCGGCAACCTGGCCGCCGGCGCGCGCGGCGAGGCGCGCGCGCTCACGCCGCGCGACCGCGAGATCGCCGAGGCGCTCGGGC
>JAKALD010000110.1 GCA_021813275.1 Pseudomonadota bacterium
GCGGGCCGCGGATGCAGATCTCGCCGACCTCGCCGAGCGGCAGCTCCAGCCCGGCGTCGTCGCGGATCGAGATCTCGGTCGAGGGAGCGGGCACGCCGATCGAGCCGTTGTAGCCCTTCAGGTCGAACGGATTCATGGTCGCGACCGGGCTCGTCTCGGTGAGGCCGTAGCCTTCCAGCAGGACGGTGCCGGTCACCTGCTGCCAGCGATCGGCGACCGCCTTCTGCACCGCCATGCCGCCGGCGCTCGCCACCCTGAGCGCCGAGAAGTCGAGCCGGGCGAAGTCCGGGTTGTGCAGCAGCGCGTTGAACAGCGTGTTCACGCCGGTGATCATGTTGAAGCGCTGCTTCGCGAGCTCCTTGACGAAGCCGGGGATGTCGCGCGGGTTGGTGATCAGGATGCTGCAGCCGCCGACCTTCAGCATCAGCAGGCAGTTCACGGTGAGCGAGTAGATGTGATAGAGCGGCAGCGCCGTGATGATCGCCGGCGTCTCGCCCTTCAGGCCGAGCATCAGCCAGCCCGCCACCTGCTCGATGTTGGCGAGGATGTTCCGATGGAGCAGCATCGCGCCCTTGGAAACGCCGGTGGTGCCGCCGGTGTACTGCAGGAACGCGATGTCCTCCCGCCCGACCGCGACGGGCTCGAGCGCGCGCGCCGCCCCTTCGGCGAGCGCCGCCTTCAGGCGCTGCGCCTCGCGCAGCTCGAAAGCGGGCACCATCTTCTTCACGTTGCGCACGACGAAATCGACGATCAGGCCCTTCGCCCCGAGCATCTCGCCGAGCGAGGTGACGAGCACGTGCCTGACCGGGGTGCGTGCGAGCACCTGCTCGAGCACGTGGGCGAAGTTCTCCAGGATCACGATCGCCTCGGCACCGGAATCCTTCAGCTGGTGCTCGAGCTCGCGCGCGGTGTACAGCGGATTGACGTTGACCACCGTGCAGCCGGCGCGCAGCGTGCCGTACAGCGCCACCGGGTACTGCAGGACGTTGGGCAGCATGATGGCGACGCGCGCGCCGCGCGCGAGCCCCTTCGCCTGCAGCCACGCGGCGAAGCGCCGCGAGAGCGCGTCGAGCTCGCCGTAGCTCAAGGTCCTGCCCATGCACACGAACGCCGGGCGCTCGCGGTACTGCCGCACGCTCGCCTCGAACAGCTCGCCGATCGAGCCGAGCGCGTCCGTGCCGATGTCGGCCGGCACGCCGCTCGGATAGCTCTTCAGCCAGATGCGCTCCATCGCGCTCCCCTCTCTCCCCGTCGGTCGCCCCGACCGTGCACGCGAGTCTACGCCGTGGGCTTGCCGCCGAACAGGCGCGCGGCCGGCGAGGCGGCGAGGCAGCCCGCGCCGATGGCGGCGAACCCGAGCGCCCAGGCCGCGGGCGAGCGTCCGCCGCCCGCGAGGTCGAGCGCCGCGCCGAAGAGCACCGGTCCCAGCATGCCTCCGGCGAAGCCCGCGAGCGAATACAGCCCCATCGCCGCGCCGCGCAGCTCCTCCGAGGTCGTCGCGACGAGCCCGGCGGTGAGCGTGGCCGAGTCGGCCATGACGAGCATCGTGTAGGCGAGCAGGATCGCGAGCACCGGCAGCCAGTGCCACGCGGCCGAGAGCCCGAGCACGATTCCGCAGGAGCCGGATGCGAGCATCACGGCGAGGATCCACGGCCGCCGCCCGAGGCGCAGCGCAGCCTCGTTGCCGAGGATCGAGGCGGGCACCGAGCACAGGCTCACGAACGCGGCGATCGCCGCCGGAGCCCAAGGGAAGCCCGCGCCGGAGGCGTGCAGGCCGGCCGCGAAGGCGAGGAACGCGACCACCCAGGCGCGCGAGCCGAACAGCTCGAGACAGTGCACCGCGTAGCCGAGCGTGTAGCCGGCGGCCGCGCGCTGCGCGAGCACGCGCTTCCACGCCCCGAGCGGAAAGAGGGTGGCGAGCGAGAAGGTAATCCCGCCGGCGAGCGGCGGCGGCCGGCCCTCGATGCCCCAGCGCACCACAATCGCTGCGGCGAGCGGCCCCGCCGAGGCGCCGGCGAACGCCGCGTGCCAGCTCCACGCCGCGGCGAGCGAGCCCGCGAGCAGGAGCGAGAGCGCGCTGCCCACCCCGAAGAACGACGTGTAGAAGGCAATGTAGCGGCTCTGTGCCGCGCCGCTCGCGCGGTCCGAGAGCAGCCGCAGGCCCGGCATGTAGGTCGCCGCCACGCCCGCGCCGAGCAGCGTCTGGCACAGCGCGGCGCTCCACAGTCCGCGCGCGACGAGCGCGAAGCCAAGCAGCCCGGCGGTGGAGAGCAGCCCCCCGGCGAAGTAGACCTTGCGACCGTCGGCGCGGTCGGTGAGCGCGCTCCAGTAGGAGACGGTCGCGATGTAGCCCACGAAGAATGCCGAGCCGATCATTCCGGCCTCGGCGTTCGACAGCGCCCACTCCACGCGCAGCCCAGGAAGCAGTGCCGCATAGGTCGAAAAGCCCAGCATCGACAGCATCTGGGCGACGAGCAGCAACAGCGCGACGCGCCTGGCGGACACGCCTCCTCCCCCTTTCGCGGCAGGCCCGTCGGCCGGGCGCGCCGCGCTCCAACCTAGCGGTGCTTGAAGACCGGCTTGCGCTTGGCGACGAACGCCGCCATGCCTTCCTTCTGGTCGGCGAGCGCGAACGCCGCGTGGAAGAGCCGCCGCTCGAAGCGCACGCCCTCGGAGAGCGTGCCCTCGTAGGCCGCGTTGACCGACTCCTTCACCATCATCGCGACCGGAGTCGAGTACGAGGCGATTCTGTCGGCGACCGCGAGCGCCTCCTCCATGAGCTTCTCCGGCGGCACGACGCGCGAGACCAGCCCCGCGCGCTCCGCCTCGGCCGCGTCCATCATGCGCGCGGTCAGGCACAGGTCCATCGCCTTCGCCTTGCCCACGGCGCGCGGCAGGCGCTGCGTGCCGCCCGCTCCCGGCAGGATGCCGAGGTTGATCTCGGGCTGGCCGAATCTTGCGTTCTCGGCCGCGATCACGATGTCGCACATCATCGCGAGCTCGTTGCCGCCGCCGAGCGCGAAGCCCGCCACCGCGGCAATCACCGGCTTGCGCACGTTGCACAGGTGCTCCCAGTCGCGCGTGATGTAGTTCGCCTTGTAGACGTCGATGAAGTCCCAGTCCTTCATCGCCACGATGTCGGCGCCGGCGGCGAACGCCTTCTCGCTGCCGGTGATCACCATGCATCCGATGCCGTCGTCGGCGTCGAAGCCGTAGAGCGCCTCGCCCAGCTCCTGCATGAGCTTCGGGTTGAGCGCGTTCATCTGCTTGGGACGGTTGAGCGTGAGGAGCGCGACGCGCCCCTTCACTTCGGTAGTGATGAATTCGTAGCTCATGGTCCTTCCTAAAGGCTCTTCAGGATCTCGTCGGTCGGCGCGACCTTGGCGAACAGGCCGTTCAGCGCTGCGAGGAACGCCGCATGCACCTGCGAAGCGGGCAGCGCCTGGCCGCCGAAGCTCTGCGCGCGCGTCGCGCAGCCGTCCGCGAGCAGGCTCACCCGGTAGCCGAGGTCGAAGGCCTGGCGCACGCTCGAGTCCACGCACATGTGAGTCATCATGCCGGCGACCACGAGGTGCCTGACCCCCGCCCTCTGCAGGCGCTCGTCGAGCTCGGTGCCGCGAAAGCTGTTGGGAAAGTTCTTCTCGAGCACCGCTTCGCCCGCCGCCGGCGCGACGCAGGCGTGGATCTCGGCGCCGGGCGTGCCGGGGATGAAGAAGGTCGCCCCCGGGCGCACCGAGAGGTGGCGCACGTGGAACACCGGGAGCTTGCGGGCGCGAAACGCGACGAGCGCCGCGGCCGCCTTCGTGCCCGCCGCCTCGGCGCCCTCGAGCTCCATCCGGCCGCCGGAAAAGTAGTCGTTCTGGATGTCGATGACGAGCAGCGCCGTGTCGCTCATGTTCTCCTCGCCCTGCGCCGTTTCATCTCCGAGAGCGGCACCACGTCCTTGCCGCCCGGGTGGCGCTGGCGCCGCGCCTCGGGTGCCTTGAGCGCGCTGCCCGCTTTCAGGCTCGCGAGGCTGCGCACCGCGAGCGCCTGGTACTGGCGCGTCGCCTCGCGCTTCCACGCCATCTCGTCCTCCGAAAGCGCGCGCAGCACCTTGGCCGGAATGCCCGCGGCGAGGCTCCTCGCCGGCACCACGAAGTCCGCCTTGACGAAGGACATCGCCGCGACGATCGCCGCCTCGCCCACCACCGCGTTGTCGTTCACCACCGCGTTGATGCCGACCAGCGCGTTGCGCTCGATCACGCAGCTGTGCAGCACCGCGCCGTGGCCGATGTGGCCGTCGGCCTCGACCCGCATCTCGCGGTCGGGGAAGCCGTGCAGCACGCAGGTGTCCTGGATGTTGGCACCCTCGCCGATCACGATGCGCCCGAAATCGCCCCTCAGGCAGGCGCAAGGGCCGATGTAGGCGCGCGGCCCGACGAGCACGTCGCCGATCAGCACGGCGCTCGGGTGCACGTACGCGCTCGGATGCACGACCGGCGTGATGCCGTCGATGGCGTAGACCTTGACCATGGGCCGCTCGCAGGGCTCGATTCTAGCGCCTATGGTGTATGCTTTCGGCCTGCCCTTCGAAACCGCGCGCGAAGAGAAGCTCCCAACGGGCCGGCGCACCGCAGCGATGTCCTCGCCGATCCTCGTATCCGTCGAAGCCGGGGTGCAGCGCATCACGCTGAACCGTCCGGACAAGTTGAACGCCCTCAATCCCGAGATGCACGGACTGCTGCGCGCGGCGCTCGCGCAAGCCGATTCCGATGCGTCGATTCGCTGCGTGCTGCTCACCGGCGCCGGGCGCGGCTTCTGCGCCGGGCAGGACCTGTCGGAGCGCGAGGTCAAGGCGGGCGCCGCGCCGATCGATCTCTCGGACACCATCAGCACCTACTACAACCCGCTCGTGCGGCGCATGCGGGCGCTGCCCAAGCCGATCGTGTGCGCGGTCAACGGCGTGGCCGCCGGGGCGGGCGCGAGCATCGCGCTCGCCTGCGACCTGGTGCTCGCCGCGCGCTCGGCCTCCTTCGTGCAGGCGTTCGCGAAAATCGGCCTGGTGCCGGACTCGGGAGGCACGTATTTCCTTCCGCGGCTGGTCGGCCGCGCGCGCGCCATGGGCCTCGCGCTGCTCGGCGAGAAGCTCGGCGCCGAGGACGCGGAGCGCTGGGGCCTCGTCTGGAAGTGCGTCGACGACGGCGCGCTCGCCGAGGAGAGCGCCCGGCTCGCGCGCGCGCTCGCCTGCGGGCCGACCAAGGGCTATGGCCTGATCAAGCGCGCGCTCGACGCTTCGCCGGGCAATACGCTCGACGCGCAGCTCGAGCTCGAGCGCGACCTGCAGCGCGAGGCGGGGTTCTCGGAGGACTACCGCGAAGGCGTCGCGGCGTTCCTCGCCAAGCGCCGGCCGGAATTCACGGGACGATGAGGAGCTCCAAGGGGCTCGAGAAGGAAGGAGCACAGCGATGAGTGGCACGCAAGCCGCGCAGGAATTTCCCCTGGACCCGATCGAGAAGGCGCCGCTCGCCGACCTGCGCAGGCTGCAGCTGCAGCGGCTGCAATGGTCGCTGCAGCATGCCTACGATCACGTGCCGCACTACCGCAGGAAGTTCGACGAGGCGGGCGTGAAGCCGGCGGATTGCCGCACGCTCGCGGACCTCGCCAGGTTTCCCTTCACCACCAAGGCGGATCTGCGCGAGACCTATCCGTTCGGGATGTTCGCCGTGCCGATGGACCGCATCGTGCGCATCCATGCCTCCTCCGGCACGACCGGCAAGCCGACCGTCGTCGGCTACACGGCGAAGGACATCGACACCTGGACGCAGGTCATGGCGCGCTCGATCCGCGCCGCCGGCGCGCGCCCCGGCGACAAGGTGCACGTCGCCTACGGCTACGGCCTGTTCACCGGCGGGCTGGGGGCGCACTACGGGGCCGAGCGCCTGGGCCTGGCGGTGATTCCGCTCGGCGGCGGCATGACCGAGCGCCAGGTGCAGCTCATCCGGGACTTCCAGCCCGAGGTCATCATGGTGACGCCCTCCTACATGCTGGCGATCGCCGACGAGATGGAGCGCCAGGGCCTGGATCCGCGCAAGTGCTCGCTGCGCATCGGCATCTTCGGCGCCGAGCCGTGGACGAACGAGATGCGCAAGTCGATCGAGGAGCGGCTCGAGCTGCAGGCGATCGACATCTACGGGCTCTCCGAGGTGATCGGACCGGGCGTCGCGCAGGAGTGCATCGAGACGAAGGACGGCCTGACGATCTGGGAGGACCACTTCTATCCCGAGGTCATCGACCCGGAGAGCGGCAAGGTGCTCCCCGAGGGCGAGAAGGGCGAGCTGGTGTTCACTTCGCTCACCAAGGAGGCGCTGCCGGTCATCCGATACCGCACGCGCGACCTCACGCGCCTGCTGCCCGGAACCGCGCGCACCATGCGCCGCATGGAGAAGATCACCGGGCGCTCCGACGACATGCTGATCATCCGCGGCGTGAACGTCTTCCCGACGCAGATCGAGGAGATGATCCTCAAGCAGCCGGAGCTCTCGCCGCATTACGTGCTCGAGCTGACGAAGGCGGGGCCGCTCGATCACCTCACCGTGATGGTGGAGATGCGCCCCGAGGCCGATAGCTGGCCGCAGGCGAAGAAGGACGAGGCCGCGGCGCTGCTGCAGCACAACGTGAAGTCGTTCATCGGCGTGACAAGCGACGTGCGCATCGTGCCGCTCTCCGCGATCGAGCGCTCGATCGGCAAGGCGAAGCGCGTCGTCGACAAGCGCCCGAGGTGATGAAGGGGCTGCAGGGCAAGCCGCCTACATCGCGGGACAGGTGATCAGCGTCTCAGGCGGCCTGACGATGGCGGGCTGAGGCGGCCTCGAGAGCGAGCAGCGCACGCTTCCTCTCGAGCCCGCCCGCGTAGCCGGTGAGGCTGCCGTCGGCGCCCACGATGCGGTGGCAGGGCACGATCACGCCGATCGGATTGCGCCCGGTCGCCGCGCCCGCGGCGCGCGCGCTGCCCGGCCGCCCGGCGCGCCGCGCGAGCTCCGCGTAGCTGATCGTCGCCCCGAAGGGCACGCCCGCGATCGCCTTCCACACCGCGTTCTGAAACGGCGTGCCTTCGGGCGCGAGCGGCACTTCGAACGCCGTGCGCCGGCCCTCGAAATACTCGGCGAGCTCGCGCCGCGCCGCGCGCAGCGGCGCGGCGTCCGGGTCGCGGCGCCAGCCGGCGCCCGGTTCGCGAAAATGCTTCTGATCCGTGAAGTACGCGCCGCACAGGGCCTCCCCTTCGGCCACGAGCAGCATGCGTCCCTGCGGGCTGTCGTAATAGTCGTAGTGCTTCATCGGCTGCCTCCTCGCGCAAGCGATTGCCACAGATGCATGACCGCGTAGGCGCGCCACGGCCGCCACGCTTCGGCGGCGGCGAGCACGCGCTTCGGGTCGTCGAGCTTCAGCGCCTTCATCACCCCGTAATCGGTGTGCGGGAACGCGTCGGGCCAGGCGAGCGCGCGCATCGCGATGTACTGCGCAGTCCACTCGCCGACGCCGGGAACTGCGCGCAGCTTCGCGAGCGTCGCCTCAATGTCGGCATTCGGCGTCAGCTCGAGCGCGCCGCTTGCCAGCGCGCGCGCGAGCGCCACGAGCGTGCGCGCGCGCGTCGCGGGCACGCCGAGCTTCGCGATCTTTTCATGCGGGAGCTCGGCGATCCGCGCGGCGGCCGGAAAAAGCGTCGTGAGCGATGCGAACGGGGTCTCGAGCCGATCGCCGAAGGCCGCGGCGAAGCGCCCCGCGAGCGTGCGCGCCGCCGCCACCGTGATCTGCTGGCCGAGAATCGCGCGCACCGCCACCTCGAAGCCGTCGAACGCGCCCGGCACGCGCAAACCCGGATGGCGCCTAGCGAGCGCGCCGAGCGCCCGCCCCACCTCCGACGGGCTGCAGGCGAGATCCATGAGCGCCTTGACGCGCGCGAGCACCGGCGGCAGCGCGCGGGCGAGCGAGGCCGAGACGAGAACGCTCAGCGCCGGCTTCTTCGCCGACGGCGCGACCTCGATCCAGCCGCGGTGTTCGCGGCCGCCGTGCACGAAGCGCGCCGTGCGGCGGTAGCTGCGCGCATCCACCGATTCGACGCCGGCGATCGTGCGCGCGCCGAGGAAGGCGGCGATCCCCTGCCAGTCATACGGCGGCCGGAAGCTCAGCTCGAAGGCGAGCGCATCGGGCGCCGCACTCGCCGCGGCGCGCTTGCGCAGCCGGCTCGGCTGCAGGCGGTAGCGCTCGCGGAAGAGCGCGTTGAAGCGCCGCACGCTGCGAAAGCCGCTCGCGAACGCGATCTCGGTCACCGGCAGCGCCGTGTCCGTGAGCAGGCGCTTCGCGAGGAGCAGGCGCTGCGTCTGCGCGAATTCCACCGGCGCGACGCCGAACTCGGCGCCGAACGCGCGCCGCAGATGGCGCGCGCTCACGCCGAGACGCGCCGCCACCGCCTCCAGCCCCGCCTCGTCGTGCGCGCGATCCTCGAGCAGGCTCGCCGCCGCCTGCGCGAGCCGCGAGGTCGCGTCCACGCTCGCGTTCCCGGGTGCGAGCTCGGGCCGGCAGCGCAGGCAGGGCCGGTAGCCGGCGGCTTCCGCGGCCGCCGCGCTCGGATAGAAGCGGCAATTCTCGCGCCGCGGCGGCTTCACCGTGCACACCGGGCGGCAGTAGATCCGGGTCGAGGACACCGCGAC
Source organism: Pseudomonadota bacterium (assembly GCA_021813275.1). GTDB lineage: Bacteria > Pseudomonadota > Gammaproteobacteria > Burkholderiales > SG8-39 > JAKALD01. The sequence goes on from JAKALD010000110.1 coordinate 8,691, forward strand.
GAAGAAGCGCCCGTCGAAGCGCGCATCGCGCGCGCGCAGCGCGCGGTAGCAGGTGTGTGGATCGAGCGTCATGGCACCGAGTATGATCCTCCCCGCGCGACCCCGCTAGCCGTTTTCGGACCTCGCGGCGCCGCGTCCGAAAACGGCCGGCGCGGCCGTCCGGAACACGGCATGATGCCGTCATGAAACCCGCGGATTACGCGCGGCTGCTGCTGCTCGCCGCGATCTGGGGCGGCGCATTCGTGTTCCTGCGGGTCGCCGCGCCGGTGCTCGGGCCGGCGTGGACCGTGGAAATCCGCGTGCTGCTCGGCGGGCTCGCGCTGCTCGCCTGGTTCAGGCTGACCGGCGTCGAGATCGGGCTGCAGCGCCACGCGCGCACTTATCTGCTCCTCGGCACGGCGATCATCGCGCTGCCGTTCGTGCTCTTTTCCTATGCCGCAATGCACGTCTCGGCGTCGCTGCTGTCGATTCTCAACGCGACCGCGCCGATGTTCGGGCTCGCCTGGAGCAGCGCGCTCGGCGACGAGCGGCTCACGGCCCGCAAGCTCGCCGGCCTCGCCCTGGGCGCCGCCGGCGTCGCCTTGATCGCCGGCCCGCAGGAGCTGCGGGCGGGCGCCCATGTTCATCCGGCGCTGGTCGCCGCGCTCGCGGCCGCCTGCGCGTACGGGATGACCGGCGTGCTGATGAAGCGCGTGGCGGGCGCGGCGAGCGCGCGCGGCATGGCGGCCGGCAACCAGCTCGCCGCGGCGCTCGTGCTGCTGCCGCTGCTGCCGCTGCTGCCGCCGAGCGCCGTGCCGACGGCGCTCGTGATCGCGAACGTCGCCGCGCTCGCGCTGCTCGCGAGCGCCCTCGCCTTCGTGCTGTACTTCCGCCTCATCGCCGACGTCGGCGCCACGCGGGCGCTGACGGTGACTTTCCTGATCCCGGCGTTCGGCGTGCTGTGGGGGCGCCTCTTCCTCGGCGAGGCGCTGCCCGCCGGAGTGCTCGCCGGCGGTGCTTCGATCGTCGCCGGGACGATGCTCGTGACGCGCGGATAGAATAGAGGCTGGTCCCGCGCCGCCTCGATGTCCGCCTACCCGCACCTGTTCCGCCCGCTCGATCTCGGGCACCTCAAGCTGCCCAACCGCATCCTGATGGGCTCGATGCACACCGGGCTCGAGGAACGCGCCGACGGCATCGAGCGGCTGGCCGCGTTCTACGCCGAGCGCGCGCGCGGCGGGACCGCGCTCCTCGTCACTGGGGGATTCTCGCCGGACGAGGCCGGCAACCTCGGCCAGCATGCGGCGACAATGGCGAGCGCAGCCGACCGCGAGCGCCATCGCGCGATTCCGCGCGCAGTGCATGAGGCCGGCAGCCGGATCTGCCTGCAGATCCTGCACGCCGGGCGCTACGGCAAGCACGGAAAGATCGCGGCCCCGTCCGCGGTGAAATCGCCGATCAATCCGATCGTGCCGCGCGAGATGACGAGCGCGGAGATCGAGCGCACGCTCGATGCGTTCGCGGCGAGCGCGCTGCTCGCACGCGAAGCCGGCTACGACGGCGTCGAGATCATGGGCTCGGAGGGCTATCTCATCACGCAGTTCCTCGCGCCGCGCACGAACCACCGCGGCGACGCCTGGGGCGGGATCCTCGCGAACCGCATGCGCTTCGCGACCGAGGCGGTGCGCCGCACGCGCGCGGCGGTGGGCAGCGATTTCATCGTCATTTACCGCATCTCGGCCCTCGACCTGGTCGAAGGCGGCCTGACGGGCAGGGAGATCGTCGAAGTGGCGCGGGCAGTCGAGGCCGCGGGCGCGACGCTGCTCAACACCGGGATCGGGTGGCACGAGGCGCGCATCCCGACGATCGCGCAAGCGGTGCCGCGCGGCGCGTTCGCCTGGGCGACGCGCCGCCTGAAGGCGGCGGTGAGCATCCCGGTGATCGCCTCGAACCGCATCAATGCGCCGGAAGTCGCCGAGCAGATCATCGCGCGCGGCGACGCGGACATGGTCTCGCTCGCGCGCGCGCTGCTCGCCGACGCCGAGTTCGCCAACAAGGCGAAAGCCGGCGACCGCGCCGCGATCAACGTGTGCATCGCCTGCAACCAGGCGTGCCTGGATCACATCTTCGAGGGCGATTTCGCCTCCTGCCTGGTCAACCCGCGCGCCGGCCGCGAAACCGAGCTGGTCTACGCGCCCGCGCGCGCGAGGAAGCGCATCGCGGTGGTGGGCGGCGGGCCCGCGGGCCTCGCGTGC
>JAKALD010000111.1 GCA_021813275.1 Pseudomonadota bacterium
ACGCGTCCAGCACACGCCGCTTTCGCTTCGTTGAAGTAGGCATCGAACCATCATGCCCAATCTCCGTCGAAGACCCAAGCGTTCGGCCGCACCCGCATGACGGGTTTCCCACCGCGTCGTGCGCTCGTGTGCGTGGCTTGCGCCACGCGCGCGCCGCCGTGGAAAACCCTGCGCTCGCACCGCATCAGAAAGTGCGCCCGACCTTGAGCACCCCATTCGACCCTTGTTTCCCTCTGGGAATACGGTCAAAACCTTGTCAAAGTACCCACACGAATTTCTGAAGAGCCAGAAATTCGTTCGCGCCGGGAAAAGGCCGGGATGCAAAAGGCGTTATGGCGAACAGGCACCCGGCGGCGGCAGCGCGTGTTAGTAGCCCTCGAGCTCCTCCTTGGAGCAATTGCGCCAGCCACCCGTACCCTCGCGCGCGGCAAGCAGCACCGCTTTGCCACCGCGGCGCACTGTCTTCACCTTGCCCACCAAACGCACCTGAGCATCGGGAGGCAGGGCCTCGCCCCGCGCGGTGCACACGGCCTCGACGTGCGGATGTTGCAGCAGCCGCGCGACGCTCAGCGCCTCCGCGCCGAGCTCGAGCGCGCCGCGAAGGCGCCCGTCATTGCCATCCAGGCGCAAGCCCGCTCCGGCGAGCGCCCCGATGACTCCCTGGCCGGTTCCGCCGTGCTCCGAGAGGTGCACGCCGAGCGCATGCGCGAGCCGGTAGGCCATCTGCTTGTCCAGCACCTCGCGCTTCGCGCGGCGGCCGAAGCGCGCGAGCGACGCGGGGTCGCGCAACAGGTCCACATCGACCACGCAGAGCCCTGGATCGGCGGCGGGCGGCGCGACCGCGCGCAGGAATTGCGCGCAAGCGAGTACCAGGTCGTCGCGCGATGCGGTCGCGTCGGCCTCGAAGCACATGGCGCTGTTGTGCGAAGTGTAGGGAATGGCCGGGTGCACGAATAGCTGATGGCGTGTGACGTAGCTGCAGCGCGCCAATCCCTTTGTCTCCAGGATACTGCGAAGGCGGTCAGCGAGCTGTCCGGTCCCCGGACTCTCGAGGTCGTCGGTATCGTCGATGCACAGCAGGACGCGCACGCTGACCCTACAGTTCGTAATCGACGCCCGCGTAGATGAAGCGGCCGGCCTGGGGAAAACCGTAACTCGTTTCGTATTCCTTGTCGAACAGGTTGTCGGCGCCGAGGAACAGCGCCGAGTGCGTGCCCGGGATTCGCTTCTCGAGCTTGAAGTCCAGCAGCGCGTACCCGGGTAGTTGCGCTTCCGCCGCGGGGGTCGTGCGCGAGAAGTACGCCTGGTCTCCCACGAGGATCACCGAGCCGTAGCCCGTCAGGCCGCCGCCGAAATCGTACGCGGCATCGGCGCTTGCCTTGTCGCGCGGCCGGTACTGCAGGTCGACGCTGTCCGCGCCGGCCGACAGGTTCTGGGCCAGCAGGTGCGTATACGCCAGATCCAGGCTCAGGCGCCGCGTCGCACGCGTGTGCAGCGTGAGCTCCACTCCGCGGAAGACATAGCGGTCGTAGTTCATGAACTGGTTGGTTACCCGGTCCTGCTCGATGTAGTTGTGCACATCGTCGCGGAACGCTACGGCGCCGACGCTTGTCGCCGCCGATAGCCGATGTTTCGCGCCGATCTCCGCGTTACGCGCGGATTCCGGGTCGAGGGCCAGGTTTCCGGAGGTCGGGTCGTACAGCTGCCGGATGGTCGGGAAGCGCACGTGGCGGCTCAGCGACGCACGCAGCCGCGTCGCTGCGCTCACGTCGTAATAGCCTCCGAGCAGATAGCCGTCCGCATCGTCACGCCGTCCCTCGTCACGGACCTGCCAGGCGTGGCTCAGACCCGCGGTCAACCCGGTATGGGCGAGGGGCGAGACCGAGTATTCGAGCGCGACCGAGCGCACCCCGATCCGGCGCTGCTCGGCGATGGATTGCGTCGTGTAGGTCGTCGCCGATCCGCCCGCGCCCCCGCCTTTGCCTCCGCCGCCCCCGCCTTTGCCTCCGCCGCCCCCGCCTTTGCCGCCACCACCCCCGCCTCCGGTCGTGCCGGAAACCGGCACGTCGTGAAGCAGGCCATCGTCGTTCCAACGCTCCTCACGGGTATCGGCCGCGAGCGAAAGCTTCCCGCCAGCGCCGGCGAAATAGCTCGTCTGCAAGTGCAGGCCCGAGATTCCAGTGCTGTTGTGGGTGAGAAAGGTGGTCTTGAGCCTGGGGTCGCTGATCGAGTCGTAGCTGGCGTTGTCGTAGCTGTTGTCGTCCTCGGAAAGCTCGTTGTAGTGTAGAGCCACGAGCGCCAGGCCCACGCCCCGCCCGGGTCGTAGGTTGCGCTCAGCTGGGCCGTGTTGCCGTCGATGTTGTCGATGCGCTCGTAGCGCACGGGCGTCGCGAAGGGGTCGCCGGAATTGGTCACCGCGCTCGGTGGAATGCCGTTGCTGCCGCCGACATGCGTGACGGCAAGGTTCAAGGCCACCGAATCGGAGGGCTCGAACCCGAGGCTGCCGTAGAAGTTGCGGCGCTGCCGGTCGCTGTTGTCGAGCAGGCCGCCGCTCGTCCCGGAAGCGTACGGGTCGCTCCGCGCCGCGGGCAGGCCGTCGCGTCCGTAGGCGCTGACGCTCGCGAAGTAATTGGTTCTCGCGCCGCTACCCGAAACGCTCGCCCACAGGCGATGCTCGTGCCCGCCGCCGGTTTCGGCACCCGCATTCGCAATGTGCGCCTTGCCGCTTCCGGTCTTGGTGATGATATTGATGACCCCGGCGAGATCGCCGTCGCCGTAGAGCATCGAGCTTGCGCCGGTGGTGAGTCTGATTTTTGCAATCGCCTCGACCGGAATGAGCGTCGGATCGAACTGGCCGTCGTAGCTGGAGTTGAAGGGCACGCCGTTCAGCAGCAGCTTGATATCCCGCGTCACCAGGCCGCGCAGGTCGATGCGCGGCGTACCGTCCGCGCCGACGCGCACGTTGATACCCGGCAGCAGCCGAACCGCCTCGTCGAGCGTGCGCGCTCCCTGGCGGGCGATCTGCTGCGCAGTCACGGTGTGGACCGTGCCAACCGCTTCGACCTCGGCTCGCGTACCGCTCACGACCAGCGCGGGCACCGCGCCGGCCGGATCCGCGGCGCGCGCGGGGCCAGCCAGTACGGCGAGAATGCTTGTAAGCAGAATTCGCGGCATCGTCGTGCCGGTTGCGGAGCCCCAGTTCAAAACGGCCTCCTCCGAATTGTTGTTATGACCTCCGGGCCGCGCTCTGCGCCCTGGGTACCGGCCCGCAAACCGCTCGCGTTCAGCCGCGCGTGGTCCTCCACAGGGCCGCGCCGATCAGCGCGCCGGCGAGACCGAAGCCCAGATGCGAGCCGAACGCGGTCGCGAGGCCGACTTGCGCCGGCCCGATCGTCACGCCGAGAGCGTGCAGTGCGAGCCAGTCGAGCGCCGGGTGCGCGCAGTAGCCCAGGGCAGCGCCTAGCACCATGACGATCGGATTGCGTGCCGAAGCGAGCGTCGCGAGATCCAGAACGACTCCGGGCAGCAGGTAACCGAGCGGGGCGAGCGCATCGTGAAACCCGAGGAAGGAGGCCGCCGCCGCCGCACCCATCGCCACCACGGTGGCGGCCCAGCGATAGGGAGAGATCAGGCGCGCGAGCATCAGGATCGCCATCCACACCAGCCCCTCATGGCCGGGCAGATGTAGCGGGACGCGCGTGAGCGCGTGCAGCAGCACCGCGGCGACACCCGCGGTGAGCAGGATCTGCGTGCTCCTTTGGCGCGCGTGCCTGGCGAAGGTAGATGCTCCTGACTCGAGGCGCAAGCGGGCCGGCGTCATGGCGGTGTTATCCAGAATTCGGCACTTCAGTGGTGCGAGCACCGATTGCCTATCCTACGGCGCGCGCGCGAGTTTACAAATATGACGGTTCTCGCATATTGCCGCGGGGGACGCGGCGCGCCCGCTTCGCAGTCTGCGCGAGCATATGCGCCCGCTTAAGACGTAGGACGCTAGAAATCGCCCCACCGCTTGCGCCCCGAGCGGATATCAGACCATCTCCGCGACAAGAGCCCGTCAGGAATCACGCTCGCTCGAGTGCGTTGCCCTGCCGCGCGACGTATCCGCGGCGCAGAACGAAGTCACCGAACCGCTCCTCGCGCAGACGCTCGCGCGCGTAGTCTTCGAGGATGGGCGCCAGGGCTTCGATCACGTCACGCTCGGTGAGCGAGGTCCGGTAAATCCGGTTCAGGCGGGTCCCGGCCGCGTCGCCCCCGAGGAAGAGGTCGTAGCGCCCGGGCGACTTGCCCACCAGCGCGATCTCGGCGAGGTACGGGCGCGCGCAGCCGTTCGGGCAGCCGGTGACCCGGATCGCGAGCGGCAGCGCGCCGAGACCGAGGCGCTCGAGCAGTGCCTGGAGGCGCGCGAGAAACCCCGGGAGCATGCGCTCGCTCTCGGCCATCGCGAGGCCGCAGGTCGGCAGCGCCACGCACGACAGGGCATCGCGCCGCACCGGGGCGCTCGGGCGGCCGGCGTCGATGCCGTGGCGCGCGAGGATCGCCTCGATCCCCGCCCTGCGCGCCGGCGCGATTCCCGCGATCGTGACGTTCTGGTTCGCGGTCAGCCGGAAATCGCCCTCGTGCGCGAGCGCGATCTCGCGCAGGGCATCGAGCCACGGGCCGCGGATCCGCCCCGAGAGCACGTTGAGCGTGAGATGCCAGTTGCCTTCGCGATCCTGCGCCCAGCCCTCGGGATCGCGATTGTGCTCGAAGGCGAACGGGCGCGCCGGGGCCAGCGCCCGGCCGAGGCGCCGCTCGAGCTCGCCGCGGAACCACGCGAGGCCGCAATCGTCGAGGGTGTACTTGAGGCGCGCGTGCTTGCGGTCGCTGCGGTCGCCGTAGTCGCGCTGGATCGTCACCACCGCCTCGGCGAGCTCGAGCAGCTGCTCGGGCGGGCAGAAGCCGACGACGTCGGCGAGGCGCGCATAGGTCGCCGGCTCGTTGTGGCTCATCCCCATGCCGCCGCCGACGGCCACGTCGTAGCCGGCGATGCGTCCGTTCTCGACGACGGCGATGAAGCCCAGATCCTGCGCGAACACGTCGATGTCGTTCCACGGCGGGAGCGCGACGCCCATCTTGAGCTTGCGCGGCAGGTAGGTCGCGCCGTAGAGCGGCTCTTCGTCCTTGATGGGGGCGGTGAGCGGCTCGCCGTCGAGCCAGATCTCGTGGTAGGCGCGCGTGCGCGGCAGGAATCGCGCCGAGAGCGCCTGCGCCGCGGCGTACGTCTCCCGGTGCAGCGGCGAGAGGTACGGATTGTTGTGGCAGACGACGTTGCGGTTCACGTCCCCGCAGGCGGCCACGGTGCTGAGCAGCGCGGCGTTGATCCCGGCGATCGTGCGCTTCAGGTCGCGCTTGAGCACGCCGTGCAGCTGGAAGGTCTGGCGCGTCGTCACGCGCAGCGTGCCGTTCGCGTGCTCGCGCGCGAGGCGATCGAGGGCGAGCCACTGCCACGGCAGGCACACGCCGCCGGGCATGCGCACGCGGACCATGAACTGGTAGGCGGGCTCGAGCTTGTGCTCCATGCGCTCGAGCCGCAGGTCGCGATCGTCCTGCTGGTAGCTGCCGTGGAACTTGAGCAGCTTCGCGTCGCCCTCGGCGAGCGCCCCGCTCGCGCGGTCTTCCAGCCCCGCGGCGATGCCGCCGCGCAGGAAGCGGCTGCCCGCTTTGAGCCGCTCCTCGGCCGCGGGCGGCCTGCCCGTCTCAGTAGACATCGCGCTGGTAGCGGCCCTGCTCGGCGAGCGCCTGCAGGTAGGCGCTCGCTTCCTCGCGATCGACGCCGCGCGCCTCGGCGACGAGCCGCGCGAGCGCTACCTCCACGTCCGGGGCCATGCGGGCCGCGTCGCCGCATACGTACAGGTGCGCACCGTCCTCGATCCAGCGGTACAGCTCGCGCCCGTTCTCGAGCAGCCGATGCTGCACGTACTCCTTGGCCGCCTGGTCGCGCGAAAACGCGACGTCGATCCGCGTGAGCAGCCCGCGCTTGCGATACTCGAGCCACTCCGACTGGTAGAGGAAGTCCGAGCGGAAATTGCGCTCGCCGAACACGAGCCACGCCTTGCCGCGCGCCCCGCGCGCCTCGCGCTCCTCGACGAACGCGCGGTAGGGCGCGATGCCGGTGCCCGCGCCGATCATGACGATCGCGCTGCCGGGGTCGGCGGGCAGGCGGAAGTTGCGATTCGGGGCGAGCCGCAGCTCGAGGCGCGCCCCCGGCGCGCGCCTGGCCAGGTGCCCCGACGCGACGCCGTGACGCGTCCGCGCGCGGGCGCTGTAGCGCACCACGCCGACCGTGAGATGCGCTTCGCCCGGGTTGGCGAGGCGGCTCGAGGCGATCGAGTAGGAGCGCGGCTGCAGCGGGCGCAGCAGGTCGGCGAGCGCCTGCGCATCGAGCCCGCGCGGCGGATACTCCTCCACCAGGTCGAGCAGATCGCGGCCGCGGAGGAACGCGCGCAGCGCCTCGCGCGCGTCTTCGCCGAGCAGGCCGCGCAGTGCGCCCGCCTCGCTGAGCGCGGCGTAGCGCTCGATCACCGGGCGCGCGAGCGCGCCCACCTCGAGCGCGCTCTCCAGCGCTTCGCCGAGCGCGAGGCTGCGCTCGCGCACGCGCACCTGCGCGGCCGGGTCCAGCCCCAGGCGCTCGAGGAGCGCGGCGACGAGCGCGGGGTCGTTGCGCGGCGCGACCGACACCGAGTCGCCCGGCTCGTAGGCGAGCTCGCCGTCCTCGAAGGCGAGCTCGACGTGGCGCACTTCCTTGCTCGAATCCCTGGCGGTGATTCTCTGGTTGCGCTCGACTCGCGCCGCCGCGACCGCGCGCGGAGCGCGCACGCTGCCTCCGCGCGCTGCGGCCGCCAGCCTCAGCACCGGGGCGCGCTCGCGCCCGGCGGCGAGCCGCTCGATCGCGCGCTCGATCCAGGCGGCGGCCGGGACCTCGTAATCGACGTCGCAATCCAGGCGCTCGAGCAGCCGCTTCCCCCCCAGCTGCTCGAGCCGCGAGTCCAGCTCGCGGCCGAATTTGCAGAAATGCTCGTAGCCCTGGTCGCCGAGCGCGAGCACCGCGTACTCGACCGAATCGAGCCGCGGCGCGCGCTCGCTCGCGAGGTCCCGGTAGAAGAGCCGCGCCGCATCCGGCGGATCGCCTTCGCCGTGCGTGCTCGCGACGAGCACGAGCTGCTTGTACTGGTTCAGGCGGGACACGCGCACGTGCCGCGCATCGCGCGCCTCGGCGCGCAAGCCCCGGCTGGCGAGCGCGGCGGCGAGGCGCTCGGCGAGCCCGGTCGCGTGCCCGGTCTGCGAGGCGTACACGACGAGGATCGGCTCGCCCGGCGCCGGCGCCGCGACCTGCGGGGTCGCGCGCGCCGCGCTCGCGAGGCCGCTCAAGTACCCGCCGAGCCAATTGAGCTGGTAGCCGTCGAGCGACTTGAGCAGCGCCTCGAGCGCCTCGCGCTGCTCGGGCGCAAGCGGGCTGTCGTGTGGGACGGGATATGTGAGGACGGCGGACATCGGGGGCGGAGCACGAACGCGGCGAGCGGCCGAGTTATCGCCGCAAATGGCGAAGGACGTGCGTCACGCGGCAAGCGCCTGCGGCGTGCCGAGCGCCTCGGCGAGCGTCGGCCCGCGGTACCACGGCATGCGGGCACCGCGCGAAGCGACCATCTCGCCCTCACCCGCCGACACCGGAACGAAGCACCAGCCGGCGGCCGGTGTGCCGGCGTGCCTCAGCACTTCGAGCTCCAGGCGGTCGAACACCTGCGGCGCGTAGCCCACGAGGTCCATCTTGTTCACCGCGACGATCACTCGGCGCGCGCCGAGGAGTCGCGCCGCGTAGGCGCTGCGGCGCGTGACGCCCGCGCGCGGCTGGAGCGCGTTCAGCACGACGAGCGCCGCCTGGGCGCCGTGCGCCGCGCCGACCAGCTCGATCGCGTCCTCGTCCCCCGAAGCCTCGACGATGCGCAGCGGCCCATCCGTCGGGCAGACGCGCGCGCGCTGCTGCGCGGCGAGCAGCTGGCGCACGAGCGAGGACACGCCCGCGCCGGGAGCGCCGTACACCAGGGTGCGCCGCGCCGGCGCGGCGGCGCGGCCGCCGATATCCGATGCAAGGATGTGCTCGCCGAGGTACATGGGCGCTCGCGGGAAGACGGCGCACAGCTTACGGGCGCGGTGCTGGCGGGCGAAATAACGTTTGCGCATTTCGATAGAACGCAAACGCGCGACGGCATATGCCCTACGCGGCTATCGATAGCGCCGCGCGTTCTTTCACTTCGCGCGCGGATGCTCCTAGACTGGGGGCTTTCAGACTTCGAAGGAGAGACCATGACTTTGCGCATCGGCGACACCGCGCCCGACTTCACGCAGGCATCGACCACCGGCACGATCCGCTTCCACGAGTGGCTCGGCGCGAGCTGGGGTGTGCTGTTCTCGCACCCCAGGGATTTCACCCCCGTTTGCACCACCGAGCTCGGCGCGACCGCGAAGCTCAAGGCCGAGTTCGAACGTCGCAACGTGAAGGTGCTGGCGGTGAGCGTCGACCCGGTCGAGTCGCACCTCGCCTGGGTCGGCGACATCGAGGAAACGCAGCAGGCGAGGGTGGACTTTCCGATTCTCGCCGACTCGGACCGCAAAGTCTCGGACCTGTACGGGATGATCCACCCGAACGCGAACGACACGCTCACCGTGCGCGCGGTGTTCTTCATCGATCCGGCGAAGAGGATCCGCGCCACGATCACCTATCCCGCGTCCACCGGGCGCAACTTCGACGAGATCCTGCGCGTGATCGACTCGCTGCAACTCACCGACCGGCACAGCGTCGCGACGCCGGCCAACTGGAAGCGCGGCGAGGAGGTGATCATCGCACCGAGCCTCACCGACCCAGCGCTGCTCAAGCAGAAGTTCCCCGCGGGCTACCGCACCCTCAAGCCCTACCTGCGCTACACCGCCCAGCCCGAGGGCTGAGCGCGCTTCCCTGCGCAGTCCCCGCCGGCGTACGCCGGCGGGGCTTCTTATTCGGGATTTTGCGCTTGACTCGTGCCGTTATAATCAAACGGCATGAAGCTCCAGCAGCTGCGGTATGCCTGCGAGGTGGCGCGGGCTCAACGTCTCGCACTACCCAGCTGTAGGCGCGCCGGAGGCGCGCAGCGCAACGCCGGCAGTTCAGCCGCGCGCCGCGATCGCGGGCGGCGGCGCGACCCATGAGAACATCCGGCGGCCGAGCACGCCGCCGGCGCCGACGGCGAACGCCGCGATGCCGATGTTCCAGACGAGCACCATCGCGGTCGCGCTGAGGTCGTGAAACAGCGTGAGCGCGGTCGCGCTCAGCCCGCCCACCGCGAGGCCGGCCAAGCTCGCCACGAGGCGCGGGCGCACGAGCGCCGCATGCCGCAGCATGACGAGAGCGGCGAGCCACAACGGTGCGCTCGCGAGCACCAGGGTCGCGAAGCATCGCGCGGTCTCCGCGAGGCGTACGCCCTCGGGCCCGATCGCCACCCAGTTGGTGAGGCACCCGTAGCCGGTCACCGAGAGCCACAGCACGAGCGTCGGAACGGGCAGCAAGATCCACGAGCGCGAGCGGTCGGGCAAGCTGAGGAAGAACGCCGCCACCGCTGCGAGAGTCCCGGTGAGCACCGACCCGGCGAGCCCGAGCACGAACGTCGCATGGCGCATCCGCTCGGCGAGATCGGGGCGCGCGCCGTGGCTCAGCCCGAGTAGCCCTACGATGAGCAGGGCGAACGCCAGCCATAGCGCGGCGCGCACGAGCGGCGGGCGCAGGCGCCGCACCGGCGCCGCGTTCGCCGCGAGGGCCTCGATCAGCTCCGGCGTGGCGATCATTTCGGAGGGCTTCCTTCTCCCAGCAGCTGGCGCAGCCTCTTGAGCCCACGGTGCGTCAGGACCTTCAGCGCCGCCACCGACTTGCCGCTCGCGAGCGCCGCCTCCCGCAACGACATCTCCTCGAGCTTCAGCAAGCGAAGCGCGCGGCGCTGTCCCGCGGGCAGGCGCTCGAGCGCCTCGCGCAGCGCACCTGCGTCGGCGGCCGCCTCTCCGAGATTCGTTCCGGGGGCGGCAAAGGTTTCGTGCTCGGCGTCGAGCGCGGTCTCGCGCGAGCGCGCGCGTCCCCGGCGCCTGAGAACGTCGATGATCCGTCGCCTGGCGATGGTCACGAGCCACGGGCCGAACGGGCGCGCCGGATCGTAGGTGTGCCGCAGCGCGTGCACCGTCAGCAGGGCATCCTGCACCGCGTCTTCCGCGTCGCCGCGGTCGTGCAGGCGCTCAAGGGCGAGCGCGCGCAGGTAGGGTGCAACGTCTTCGAGCAGGCGCCGGTAGGCAAGCCGATCGCCCGCCTGCGAGCGCGCCATCAGGATCGACCAGTCAAGGTCTCGCGACGCGCGCTCCCGCGCCGGCCGAACGTCCGCACCGTGAAACGGACTCTCGCCGGCCGCGAGCGTGAGCCGCGGCTTGCGGTCACTTGACTTCATGGATGCGGAATCGCCATGCCGTGTCGCCTCGCCGGCGGCGCTCGGCGCGCTTCGGATGTGTAAGGATAATTCATGTCCGCGCGACTGAGGGCCATGAGCTCGCGCATCGATCGGCGGCGTAACCTTTTGCCGGTCGCGCGCGAATTTCCGTCATCGGCTCCGTGTCCGGGGCCATTACCGAGGAGAGGCTGAAAATGAACCGCTATGTGTTGGCTGCTTCCGCACTGAGCTCCGCCGTGGGGCTCGCTTTCGCAATCCAGGCCGCGCCCGCCCAGGCCGCCGAGGGCATGAAGCCGATGGGCAACGTGCCCCCGATCGTCAAGGAGAACATGGCGAAGATGCAGAAGGAGCATCTCCAGAAGTGCTTCGGCATCAACGCAGTGGGCAAGAACGACTGCGCCGAAGGAGCGCATTCCTGCGCCG
>JAKALD010000376.1 GCA_021813275.1 Pseudomonadota bacterium
GTGCTGCCGTACTACAAGTTCGACATGGGACTGGTCGGCGGCGTGCACCAGCTGGTGGGCGACGCGATCCGGCTGGGCCGCAACGACTGAGGACGACGAGGAGAGGGCGATGTCCGCCACCACCGAGACCAAGGCAACGACCGAGAAGCTCACCTTCCGCCGCTTCAAGGAGGGCGAGCACGAGTGGCACGACTGGCCGACCTACATCTTCCAGGCGAGCTACTCGTACAAGTGCCCGACCTACCAGAAGAGCACCCCGCCCTGCCAGGCGAGCTGCCCCTCGGGCGAGGACATCCGCGGCTACCTCGCGATCGCGCGCGGCACCGAGAAGCCGCCCGCCGGCATGGCGTGGCAGGAGTACGCCTGGCGCCGGCTCACCGAGGCGAACCCCTTCCCGGCGGTCATGGGGCGCGTGTGCCCCGCGCCCTGCGAGTCGGGCTGCAACCGCAACGAGGTCGAGGACTTCGTCGGCATCAACTCGGTCGAGCACTTCCTCGGCGACTGGGCGATCGAGAAGGGTCTCAAGTTCGCGAAGCCCGCGGTCGCGACCGGCAAGAAGGTCGCGGTGATCGGCGGCGGTCCCGCGGGGCTGTCCTGCGCCTACCAGCTCGCGCTGAAAGGCCACGAGGTCACGATCTTCGACGAGCACGAGGAGCTCGGCGGCATGATGCGCTACGGCATCCCGGGGTTTCGCACGCCGCGCGACGTGCTCGACGCCGAAATCGGGCGCATCCTCGAGCTCGGGGTGAAGGCGCGGCTCAGGACGCGCATCGGGCGCGACGTCACGCCCGCCGAGCTGCGGCGCGAGTTCGACGCCGTGTTCCTGGGCCTCGGGGCGCAGGGCGGGCGGGCGCTGCCGGTCCCCGGCGCGGAAGCCCCCAACTGCGTGACAGCGACCGCCTTCCTGCGCGCCTTCAACGACGGGCGCATGAAGCACGTCGGCGAGCGGGTGGTGGTGGTCGGCGGGGGCGACACCTCGATCGACGTGGCGACCGTGGCGCGGCGCCTGGGACACATCGCGCGCGAGCACGCCACGCATCCCGAGCTGGTGATCCTCGGCAAGCACGCGCAGGACGTCGCCGATGTCTCGGCGCGCCAGGGGGCGGAAGTCACCCTCACCTCGGTGTTCTCGGTCGAGAAGATGCAGGCGAACCGCCACGAGATCGAGCACGCGCTCGCCGAGGGCATCGTGCTGCGCGACGGCTGGGCGCCGGTCGAGGTGCTGCGCGCCGCCGACGGCCGCGCGACGGGGCTGCGCATCGCGAAGTGCGAGGCGAAGTTCGTCGGCGGGCGGCTCGAAGTGAAGGTCGAGCGCGGCACCGAGCAGGACATCCCCGCCGACCTGATCGTCTCGGCGATCGGCCAGGCGGTCGACTTCACGGGGCTCGAGGAGTTCGACAGCGGGCGCGGCCTGGTCGCGGCCGACAAGAACTACCAGGTGACGGGCAAGCCGGGCGTGTTCGCCGGCGGCGACGTGATCCGGCCGCACCTGCTCACCACCGCGATCGGCCAGGGCTGGATCGCCGCCGAGGGCATCGACCGGCACCTGCGCGGCGAGGAGCAGGAGAAGCGCCCGAAGATCGACGTGCACGCCTTCGACCTGATGAGAAAGCTCGTCGAGCGCGGGCTGCCGGTCGAGCCGGCGCCGCACGAGGGCGTGCGCGGCACCGCCGCCGCCAACTTCGCGGTCCACAATTACGAAGACCGCTCGGGGCGCTACGTGATCCCGCACGAGGAGCTCTTCCTCGGCCACTTCCAGTACGCGGCGCGCAAGCAGCGCGCGGTCACGATGCTCGACGCGCAATCGGCGCTCGGCAACTTCGAGGAGCGCCTGCACGTCCTGAGTGAGAAGGAAGCGGTCGCCGAGGCGAAGCGCTGCATGAGCTGCGGGCTGTGCTTCGAGTGCGACAACTGCGTCGTCTTCTGCCCGCAGACCGCGGTGTTCAAGGTGAAGAAGGACAAGTCGACCATGGGCCGCTACGTCGACACCGACTACACGAAGTGCATCGGTTGCCACATCTGCAGCGACGTGTGCCCGACGGGCTACATCCAGATGGGCATGGGGGAGTAGCGTGGCGATCGCGGCGCGGCTGCGGCGGCTCGCGTGGGCGGCGCTGCTGCTCGCCGGCTGCTCCGGCGCGCCGGCGCTGCACGCGGACACCCCGCAGCCGGTCATCGAGCGGGCGCGCGGCGGGAAGTGCATCGCGCCGCCCGAGGTCATGCGCCGCGAGCACATGGTGATGCTCAAGCACCAGCGCGAGCTGACCGTGCGGGAAGGCATGCGCGGCGCGAAGGTCGACCTCGAGGCCTGCGTCGATTGCCACGCGAGCCGCGCGAGCGGCAGCGTGGATGCGCGGCCGCAGGACTTCTGCGCGAGCTGCCACCGCTACGTGGGCGTGAAGCTCACCTGCTTCGAGTGCCATTCCGACAAGCCGCGCAGCGCGTCTTCGTCGGCGCTCCTGCCGACTCTCGTCGGAAAGGAGGCGCGATGAGCGCCGGCAAGCGTCCGGATTGCGCTGCGCGG
>JAKALD010000112.1 GCA_021813275.1 Pseudomonadota bacterium
GCCGCAGGGCGCCGCGCCGCTCGCTACGCAGCCCGCGACCGAACCGCCGGCGCGGCTCGCGCCGCCAGCCGAGGCGCCACGCGCCGAGGCAGTACCGGCAAAGCCCGCGCGCACCGAGCGCCCAGCTCGCCCCGCAGCTCCGGTCACCGCCAAGCGGGCGCCTGCGGCCGCAGAGCAAGCGCGCGCCCCTGCGCGCGCGAGCGCCACGGTCATGCTCGCCATCGCGCCTTGGGGAGAAGTGCTGGTCGATGGTAAGGTCCGCGGCGTGAGCCCGCCGCTGCGCAGCATCGAGCTGGCGCCCGGCACGCATACCATCGAGATCCGCAACACGACGTTTCCGAGCCATGTCGAGCAGCTCGATCTGCAAGCCGGCCAAAAAGTCCGTGTCCGCCACCTGTTCCGGTGATCCGCGGCGCGCTCGGCCGCGGGGTGCGCGGCTCGCCGCCGCCGCGCTGGCCCTGCTGCTGCTCGCGGGCTGCGGCAGCGAGCCGGTGCGGCAGGTCGAGGCCGGTCTGCGCAGCGTGAAGGAGAGCATCCAGAGCACCTTCGGCGGCGGCAACAAGGGCGCGCCCGCGCTCGCGGCGGGAATCCGCCAGTATGACAACGGCGATTACCGGGCTGCCGCGGACAGCCTGCAGCTCGCCCTCGATCAGGGGCTGTCGGCGTCCGCCGACCGGGTCACGGCGCACAAATACCTCGCGTTCATCGACTGCGCTTCCGGGCGCGAGCAGAAGTGCCGCGACGAATTCGGCGCCGCGCTGCGCATCGATCCGGACATGGAGCTCGCGCCGGCCGAAGCGGGGCACCCGATCTGGGGCCCGGTGTTCCGCTCGGTGAAGGCGCAGTTCCGGGGCAAGGCCGGGGGCGGCTCGTGACGCAGCCGCCGAAGATCGGCCGCTACGAGATCCTCGCCGAGTTGGGCCGTGGCGCCATGGGGGTGGTCTACAAGGCGAACGATCCGCTGCTCGACCGTCTGGTCGCCATCAAGACCGTCGACATGGCGGACAACCGCGAGGGCATGGCCGAGTATGCCGCGCGCTTCTATCAGGAGGGCAAGGCGGCCGGCGGCCTCAACCATCCCAACGTCGTCACCATCTACGACGTCGGCCACAGCGGCGACGTGGCGTACATGGCGATGGAGTTCATCGACGGCGTCGAGCTGCGCGGCCTGCTGACTCCGGGCCAAGCGATGGGCGTCGCGCGCGCCCTGTCGATCGCCGCGCAGGTGGCCGACGGGCTGGGCTACGCGCACCAGCGCGGCGTGGTGCACCGCGACGTGAAGCCGGCCAACATCATGGTGCCGCGCTCGGGCCCCGTGAAGATCACCGATTTCGGGATCGCGCGCATGCGCAGCTCGGAGGCGCTCACCCAGACCGGCACGATGCTCGGCTCGCCCAAGTACATGTCCCCGGAGCAGGTGCTCGGCAAGCGCGTCGACCACCGCTCGGACATTTTCTCGCTCGGCGTCATTGTCTACGAGATGCTTGCCGGCGCCGCGCCGTTCTCGGGCGAGAGCGTCGCCGCGCTCATGTACCAGATCGTCAACGTCACGCCTGCCGCTCCGAGCGCGATCAATCCGGCCGTCCCGGAGATGCTCGACCTGATCATCGCCAAGATGCTCGCCAAGGGGCTCGACGAGCGCTACCAGAGCGCGCTGGACGTGGCGCGCGACCTGCGCGCCTGCGAGGCAGCCCTGCCGCGCGCGCAGGACACGGCGCAGCTGCCGCTGCCGGTGGGCCGCGCGGCCCCGGGGCGCGTCGACCCGGAAGCGGGCATGATCGTCCTTTCCCAGACCCTCGAGCTGTCCCGCGCCGAGGACGCCGCCGAACCGGCTCACGAGACGCCGGCGCCGGCGCGCGGCATATCGCGCGACTTCGATTCGCTCGAAGCCACGCAGCGTCTCGCGGTCCTGGGA
Organism: Pseudomonadota bacterium; assembly: GCA_021813275.1. Lineage (GTDB taxonomy): Bacteria > Pseudomonadota > Gammaproteobacteria > Burkholderiales > SG8-39 > JAKALD01. Next base: position 1,916 of record JAKALD010000112.1, read on the forward strand.
GGCGCCGCATCCAGTCCGGTCGCGCAGAGCGCCGAGTCCGTCGTCACGAGCACCGTTCCGCTGCGCGGCGCGCGCGCACCGCACGGCTGGGGAAGGCGCGAATCGTCGCTCGTCGCGGCCGCGGCGGTCGCCGGCCTGATCGTGGCGGCCGCCATCGCGCTGGCATGACGATCACCGGGGGCTCGCGCGCACCGTCAGGTCCGGTCCGCACGGTGGTGTAGAATTGCGCCTCCTCGAAAGTCAGCATGTCGTGCGGCCGAGACTCCACTTGCTGTGCTGCGCCTAGCGCCAGCGGCGCGGATTGCCCGCAACGGCCGGCCGGGCACGGAGTGAAGTGACCGGGCTCCTCCCCTCGCCGCTTGGCGGCTCCCTCGCGGTCGCTGTCTGCTGGCTGCTGATCGCCGCGCTCGCGCTGCTGCCCGCGCGCAATTCGCTGTTCGCGAGGAGAATCGCCTTCCCGCTGGGCGCGCTCGCCGGCCTCGCGCTCGCTGCGCTCGGGCTGCGGGCGGTGTGGCTGCCGCCGGAGAGCCTGGTCTTGCCGCTCGGGCTCCCGAATCTGCCGTTTCATCTGCGTATCGATCCGCTGGCAGGCTTCTTCCTGACGCTGCTCGGTGCCGTCTCCGCCGGCATCTCGACCTACGCAGCCGGATACTTCCGCGACGAGGGCGCGAGGCGCGTCGCGCTCATCGCGCTCCAGTATCACGTGTTCGTCGCCAGCATGGCGTTCGTCATGCTGGCCGACGACGCCTACCTGTTCATGGTCGCGTGGGAGACGATGGCCTTGTCCTCGTACTTCCTCGTCATCACCGATCACAAGCTCCCGAGCACGCGCAGCGCGGGTTTCCTGTACCTGCTGATCGCGCATCTCGGCGCGATCGCCATCTTGCTGTGCTTCGGCGTCATGAGCGGCGGCCGCGGCGACTACACGTTCGACGCGCTGCGCGCGGCCCACTTGAGCCCGCAGTGGGCGACCGTCGCGTTCCTGCTCGCGTTCTTCGGCTTCGGCGCCAAGGCGGGCATGATCCCGCTGCACGCGTGGCTGCCGGAAGCCCACCCCGCCGCGCCCTCGCCCGTGTCCGCCATGATGAGCGGGGTCATGATCAAGACCGCCATCTACGGCATGGTGCGCGTCATCTACGATCTGATCGGCGGCGTGCGCTGGGAATGGGGGATGCTCGTGCTGGCGGTCGGCGCCGGCACGATGCTCTTCGGCGTGCTGTATGCGCTCATGCAGCACGACCTGAAGAGGCTGCTCGCCTATCACTCGGTGGAGAACATCGGCATCATCCTGCTCGGCCTGGGGATGTCGCTGGTGTTCATCGGCTCGGGGCACCCTGTGGCGGGCGCGCTCGCGCTGATCGCGGCGCTCTACCACACGCTCAACCACGCGGTGTTCAAGGGCCTGCTGTTTCTGGGCTCGGGCTCGATCCTGCACGCCACGGGGCTGCGCAACCTGAACGACATGGGCGGGCTCATCCGGAAATTGCCCAAGACCGCCCTGTACTTCCTGGTCGGTGCGCTCGCCATCTCGGCGCTGCCGCCGCTCAACGGCTTCGTGTCCGAATGGCTCACGTTCCAGGCCGCGCTCCAGGCGCCGATCCTGGAGAACGGCGTCGTGCGCAGCCTCGTGCCGCTGTTCGCCGCGACGCTCGCGCTCGCCGGCGCGTTGACCGCCATGTGCTTCGTCAAGGTCTACGGGATCGCCTTCCTCGGCAAGCCGCGCGAGGCGCAGCATGCCCCCGCCGGCGCCACGGGCCACGACGCCCGGGGCATGGAGCTCTACGGCATGGCGTGGCTCGCGGCCGGCTGCTGCATGCTCGGACTGTTCCCGAGCGCCGTGCTGCTGATGCTCAATCGCGTGAGCGCCTCGCTCACCGGGCAGGGCCTGTCGGCCGAGGCGCTCAAATCCAGCTGGCTGTGGCTGGTGCCGACCGCGACGCAGCAGGCGAGCTACGCGCCGATCATCTTCCTGGCGGTGATCGTCGCCGTCACGCTGCTCGCGTACCTGCTGGTGCGGCGCTTCTACCATGGGCGCGTGCGCTTCGCCGATCCGTGGGATTGCGGCTTTGCGGAGCAGAGCCCGCGCATGCAGGACACCGCCGACGCCTTCGGCCAGCCGATTCGCCACGTGTTCGGGCCGCTCTACCTCATGGACCGCCGGCTGCCGGGGCCGGAGGATCCGGCGCCGCGCTTCTCGCTGAAGATCGAGGACCGCCACTGGTACTGGCTGTATCTGCCGGTCGCGCGGCTCGCGGAGTTCGTCTCGGCGAAGATCGCCCTGCTGCAGCAGGGCCGCGTCAGCATCTACCTGCTCTACAGCTTCCTCACCCTGCTCGCGCTGCTCGTCTTCGTGCGATGAACCTCTCGGCCGGAATCGCGTTCCAGGTGCTGCAGTCGGTGTTCGTGGTGCTCGCGGCCCCGCTGCTCATGGGCTGGGTCAACCAGTGCCGCGCCTGGCTGCAGAATCGCACCGCACCGAGCGTCCTGCTGCCTTACTGGACGCTGGCGAAGCTGTTTCACAAGGACGCGGTCATTGCGCGCGACGCTTCGCCCCTGTTCCGGCTCACTCCCTACGTGCTGTTCGGCTGCATGTGGCTGGCGGCCGGCATCGTTCCAGTGCTCGCCACCGGCCTGCCGTTCGCGCCCGCGGCCGACATCATCGCGCTGGTGGGCGTGTTCGCCCTGGCGCGGGTGTTCTCGGCGCTGGCGGCGATGGACATCGGCACCTCCTTCGGCGGCCTCGGCGCGCGGCGCGAGATGCTGATCGGCTTTCTCGCCGAACCCGCGATGCTGATGACGCTGTTCACCGCGGCGTTCATCTCCGGCTCGACCCAGCTCACCACGATCGTCGACACGCTCGCGCATCGCGCGTTCGCCATCTACCCGAGCCTCGCGTTCGCGGGCGCGGCGTTCCTCATGGTGCTGCTCGCGGAGAACGCGCGCATCCCGATCGACAACCCGACCACGCACCTCGAGCTCACCATGGTGCACGAAGCCATGATTCTCGAGTACTCGGCGCGCCACCTGGCGCTGATCGAGTGGGCGGTGGCGATCAAGCTGTTCGCCTACATGACCATCGGCATCGCGCTGTTCATGCCCTGGGGCATCGCCGCGGCGGGAGACTGGAGCGCGCTGCCGCTGGCCATCGCGGCGCTGCTCGCGAAGCTGGCGCTGGCAGGCGCCGCGCTCGCGCTGCTCGAGACGCTGCTCGCGAAGCTGCGCCTGTTCCTCGCCCCCGAGTTCCTGTCGGCCGCTTTCCTGCTCGCGGTGCTCGGCATGCTCACTCACTTCCTCGTGCAGGCCTGAGCGACGATGTCGCTCGCGAACCAGATCGTCAACCTGCTGGCCGCGCTGCTGCTGCTGATCGCGTTCGCCATGCTGTCGCAGCGCCGCATCCTCACGCTCATCAAGCTGCTCGCCTGGCAGGGCGGCGCGCTCGCCGCGTCGACCGCGATCGTCGCCTACTCGACCGGCCAGCCACACCTGTACTTCTCCGCCGGACTCACCGTCGCGCTCAAGGTCGGGCTCATCCCCTGGGTGCTCCACCGGCTGATCGACCGGCTCAACGTGCGCTGGGACATCGAGACGCTGATCAACATCCCGGCCACGATGCTGATCGGCATCGGGCTGGTGATCTTCGCGTTCGCGCTCGCCACGCCGATCTCGCAGATGGCGAGCGTCTTCACCCGCTCGACGCTCGGCATCGCGCTCGCAAGCGTGCTGCTGTCGTTCCTGATGATGATCGTCAGGCGCAAGGCGGTGCCCCAGGTGATCGGCTTCCTCGCGATGGAGAACGGCCTGTTCTTCGCGGCCACCAGCGCCACCTACGGCATGCCGCTCGTGGTCGAGCTCGGCGTCGCACTCGACGTGCTGGTCGGCACGTTCATCTTCGGCATCTTCTTCTTCCATATCCGCGAGCAGTTCGACAGCCTCGACATCCGGCATATGGAAAAGCTCAAGCAGGACTGAGCGGGCGCTCGCACGTGGAAATCACACTCGTCCTCGGCGTTCCATTGATCGGCGGCCTGCTGCTCGCGCTCACCGGCCACAAGCGCTACGCGGCGGAGCTCAATGCGCTCATGAGCCTCGCCACGTTCGTCGCGGCCGCGCTGCTGACGGGCCGCGTGATCGCCGACGGACCGATGACCGCGCTGCACGAGCAGCTCTTCATCGACCCGTTCAACGTGTTCCTGGTGGCGCTGACCGCGCTGGTCGCGTTCACCACCGCGCTGTTCTCGCGCCCGTACATGAGGATCGAGCAGCACCACGGGCGCCTGAACGCGGCGCGCCTGCGCCTCTATCACAGCATGTACCAGCTGTTCACCTTCATGATGCTGCTGTGCCTGCTTTCGAACAACGTCGGCGTCCTGTGGGTGGCGATGGAGGGTGCCACGCTCACCACCGTCCTGCTGGTGAGCCTGTACCGCACCCCGGCAAGCATCGAGGCGGCCTGGAAGTACTTCATCCTCTGCTCGGTCGGAATCGCGCAGGCGCTGTTCGGTACGATCCTGCTGTACTTCGCGGCGGAACGGGTGCTCGGCCCCGGCGGGACCGCGCTGCTCTGGACCCACCTGTACGCGGTGCGCCACCAGCTCGAGCCGACGGTGGTGTCGCTCGCCTTCGTGTTCCTGCTGTTGGGCTTCGGGACCAAGGTGGGCCTCGTGCCCTTGCACAACTGGCTTCCCGATGCGCACGCCGAGGGCCCGACGCCGATCTCGGCGGTGCTGTCAGGCCTGCTGCTCAACGTGGCACTGTACGCCGTGGTGCGCAGCAAGGTGCTGGTGGACGGGGCGCTCGGCCGGAACTTCTCCGGCGACCTGATGATGGGCTTCGGGCTGCTGTCGCTCGTGGTGGCTGCGTTCTTCCTGTCGCGGCAGAAGGACATCAAGCGCATGTTCGCCTACTCCTCGATCGAGCACATGGGCATCGTAACCTTCGCCTTCGGCATGGGCGGGCCGGTAGCTGCCTTCGCGGGGCTGCTGCACATGACCGTGCATTCGCTCACCAAGAGCGCGATCTTCTTCACCGTCGGCCATGCCTCGCAAAAGACAGGCACGCAGAACATGGCGGATATCCGCGGTCTCATCGAGCAGAGCCCCACCATCGGCTGGGGTCTGGTGCTCGGCAGCCTGGCGATCCTCGGCATGCCCCCGTTCGGCGTGTTCACCAGCGAGTTCATGGTGCTCACGACCGCCATGCACGAGCACCCCTGGGCGACGCCGTTCCTGCTGGTCGCGCTCGGCGTCGCGTTCGCGGCGATCTTCGGCAAGGTGCAGCCGATGGTGTTCGGCGAGACCACCGCCCGGCGCCTGCCGCACCCGCCGGCGCTCGTGCCCGTGTTCCTGCACTTGGCGCTCGTGCTGCTTCTCGGCCTCTACATCCCGCCGTACCTTGTGGAATGGTACCGCCAGGCGGCGGCCTTCATCGGCTGACCCGGATGCGCTTGAACGATCTCGCGATCGACGTCGAGCCGCTACCGGGGGCAATGCCGGTATATCGCGCGAGCGCGGCGCCAGCCGAGCTGCGCGCGCTGTGCGAGACGGCGCGCGCGCGCGGTGCGCGCCTCGTGTCGCTGTGGGGAAGCGACGAGTCGCCGCGCGGCAAAGGCTACGCGCTGCACCTCGCGCTCGCGCTGCGCGCCGGGCTGTTGTGGCTCACCGTCGCGCTGCCGAGGCAGCGCCCCGGCTACCCGGGGATCGCCGGCATCTTTCCGAGCGCGGATCGCATGCAACGTGCCGCGCATGATCTGCTCGGCATCGAGCCTCAGGGCGAAGCGGGCCGGCGCAAGTGGCTCCGGCACGGCGCCTGGCCGGCGGGCGTTTTCCCGCTGCGCAAGGACTTCGCCGCGGAGAGCCGCTTTGCGCTCGCCGGCGACCACTACGAGTTCGTCAAGGTCGAGGGCGAGGGCGTGCACGAGATTCCGGTCGGGCCGGTGCACGCCGGCACGATCGAGCCGGGCCATTTCCGCTTTTCCATCGTCGGCGAAAAGATCCTGCGCCTGGAGGAGCGGCTCGGCTACAAGCACAAGGGCGTGGAGAAGCGCTTCGAGGGCATGGCGCTCGAGGAAGGCGCGCGGCTTGCCGGACGCGTGAGCGGCGACTCGACGGTCGCGTATGCCTGGGCGTATGCCATGGCGGCCGAGGCGGCGACGCAGACCGAGCCGCCGCGGCGCTCGCTCGTGCTGCGCGGCATCCTGCTCGAGCTCGAGCGCATCGCGAATCATCTCGGCGACCTCGGCTACCTGGGCAACGACGTCGCGCTGTCGTTCGGGTTCTTCCAGTTCTGGCGACTGAAGGAGGACCTGCTGCGGCTCAACGCCCGGCTCTTCGGCCATCGCTACCTGATGGACAGCGTCGTTCCCGGTGGCGCGGCACGCGACCTGGCGCGCAGCGAAGGCGATGCGCTGCTCGCGGTGCTCGGCAACATCGAGCGCGAGGCCGGAACGTTGAGGTCGATCTACGACGAGCACGCCGGCGCCCAGGATCGCTTCATCATGACCGGCCAGGTGCTGCCCGCGCTCGCGGAACGCATGGGCCTCACCGGCTTCGCGGGCCGCGCGAGCGGCGTCGCCCACGACCTGCGAGCGGACTATCCCGTCCCGCCCTGGCAGCAGCTCGAGCCGCGCGTCGCCTCACACACGCGCGGCGACGTCGCCGCGCGCGCCTCGGTGCGGTTCGACGAGCTGGCCGAATCGGTTCGCCTGGTGCGCGAGCTGGTGCGGCAGCTGCCGCCGGGCGAAATCCGGGTGCCGCTCGCCGCGTGCGAAGCGGGGCGCACGGGGATCGGCTGGGTCGAGAGCTGGCGCGGCGAGGTCCTGATCGCGCTCGACGCCGCCGACGACGGCCGCATCTACCGGCTGCACCCGCACGATCCGTCCTGGCAGAACTGGCCGCTCATCGAGCGCGCCGTTCTGGGAAACATCGTTCCGGATTTTCCGCTCATCAACAAGTCGTTCAACCTGTCCTACAGCGGGCACGATCTCTGATGTACCAGCTGCTCAAGCAAATCGTCACCACCGGCATCGTCACCGAGCCGGCGCCGCATGCGGACAGCGCGCTGCGCCAGCTGGAGCAGCGCCTGAGCGAGACGATCCTCAAGCACCTCGGCCGGGCGCTCGCGATCCGGCACGTCGACGCGGGCTCATGCAACGGCTGCGAGCTGGAGATTCACGCGACCAACAGCCCCTACTACAATCTCGAAGCGCTCGGAATCAAGTTCGTAGCCAGCCCGCGCCACGCCGACCTGCTGCTGGTCACGGGGCCCGTGTCGCGCAACATGGAGCAGGCGCTGCGTCGCACCTACGACGCGACTCCGGAACCGAAGCTGGTGGTGGCGATCGGCGACTGCGGCTGTACGGGCGGGGTCTTCGGCGAGAGCTACGCGAGCTGCGGGCGCGTGGCGAACGTCATCCCCGTGGATGTGGCGGTGCCCGGCTGCCCGCCGCCGCCGACCGCCATCATGCAGGGCATTCTGACCGCGATCAGCGCCCGCCGCAGCTAGCGGGCATCGCGTCGATAGGAAAGCCCCGGCAGGTCCAGCCGAGCTTGCCGGCTTGCAGCGTCGGCGTCAGCACGACCTCGATGGCGTTCTTGTCGTTCCAGCCGTGGATCGTGCCGTTCGGATCGACGAGCCACTTGAGCTCGCCGAACTTGGCATCGCTTTTCGCCGCGAGCTTGACGCCGTTGCCCGAGCCGTCGAGCTTGCCGCCCTTCTGCGCGGCCGCGGCGACCTGTTTCTGTGCCGGGTCCGTGCCGGCGATCAATGCCTGGGCCGCCTCCTTCGCCTCGCTCCCCGCCATCTGCGGCAGCACGAATGCCACCACGATGTATCCGACCAGCGCCAGGCCCGCGATCACCAGCAACGTCGTACGCATTTGTCCCCCTGAGTTCTTATTCCCGGTTGCACTCAACGCTATCGCCCGCGATCGGACAGGCGGATAGAATTCGTTAATCAGCTTAACATGCGGCGAGGCCGCATTCCTAGGGCGGCCGCGCGCGCCAGCGCTCGTGCTCACCTATCAGCTGCGCATCACCGGAAGCGTGCAAGGCGTCGGCTTTCGCGAATCGCTGCGCCGCGTGGCGGAGCGCGAGGGCGTCGGCGGCTGGGTGCGCAATCGCGCCGACGGCAGCGTCGAGGCCCTCGTGCAGGGGCCCGAGGCGGCCGTGCAGAGAGTTCTGACCTGGGCGCGCCGCGGGCCTCCCGCGGCGCGCGTTGCGGCGCTGAGCGCGAGCCCGGCGCGTGAAGGCGCCGCGCACGCCTACGCCGGCTTCGAGCTTCGGCCTACCGTCTAGCCCGTGGCCCGGCGCCGCTTGAGCGCATTGATCGCCGAGAACTCCCACGGCCGGCACGCCACCAGTACGCCAAGGCCCACGCGCTGCGGCGCCGCCAGGGCGGAATCGATCTCGGCGAGCTCGTTGACCTCGGCGGCGAGCCGCTCCAGGCGGCTCCGGATGACCGCCGCCGACTCTGGCGAGAGCGCCCGGGTCTCGAAACGCAGCAGCTCGAGCGGGGCCGCGAAGCGTGCCTTGAGAAACTCCTGCATCGCGCGCAATCCGTAGGCTTTCTTCGCCGGCCCCGCGGCGCGCCACTGGAAGTCGCTCGGCACGCGCAGGCGAATCCGGTCGCGGGCGCCCCAGTCGATCAGCTTCGCGCGCTCGAGCTTCGCGCAGGCGAGCGTGAGCTCGGGCTTGGAGATGGCGAACGCTTCGAGGATCTGGTCGAACCGCCAGTCGTTCAGCAGCAGCCAGAACACCGACAGGAGCCGCTCGTCCCGCGCGAGCAGCGTTTCCTGCTGCTCGCTCAGCTCGACCGGGCCGTCGCCGCGCGCCCGGCTCATGCGTGCCACCTCGTGGAAATCGAGATCGAGCAGCTTCAGGATGTCTTCGACGCGCGCCAGCGTGAAGCTGCCGCGCGAGAACATGCGCTTCACGCTCGGCTCCGA
>JAKALD010000113.1 GCA_021813275.1 Pseudomonadota bacterium
CTGACCGAGGAGCAGTTCGCCGGCCTGGTGGCGCTCCGGGACTCGATCTTCGCCTCTCGCGCCGAGGGGGTGCTGGCGCTGCTCGCCAGCCCGGAGCCGGACCCGCGCCCCGCCCTCGATCTCGCCCGCCACGCCATGCGCGGGCACCCGACGGCGCTGCTCGCCGCCCGGTACGCCGAGCTGCTGGACCTGGCCGGGGAGCCTGGGGAGGCGCGGCGGGTGCGGGAGGCGGTGGCGGTGATCGGGAGGGTGGCGAATTAGCGCCGACCGGTATTTCTGCCACCCGAGCTGCCAGATCGTGGCGTTCGGCCCATCGATCGGTTTGTACCAAGGCCGGGACATCCCCGCTTGGTATAAGACCGGCGACCTGGGACTGCACGATTACGTCGGGGTGGCCGGCCTCATGCCGGACTTGAACGCGCTCAGACCGGGCCAGTCAGTGATCTCGCCAGGGTTGATTTACCAGGAACGGCCCAGCGTGGCCTAAAAAGAAGGCGGGATTGCCAAAAATCTAGCAATCCCGCGGGTAGGGCGCATCCTGTAGCCCAGATTACTGTTTTTTGGGTATTGCCAAGGCCGAATCAGCCCCGCCAAGGCGCTTTCGGCGCCGGGTGGGTACAGACCCCCCACCGTGGCGCCGATCGTCGTTTTTAATAATGGTCTAAATAGTCAGGAATCGGACATCCGGCTAAACAGCCGGCGCAGAAGGGCCGGAACCTGGTCTTTTTGGGGAAAATTGGGGTATTTCCCACTGATCAGCTGGCTGACGGCCGTCTCGCTGATGCCGAGATCAGCGGCAATCAGGCGGTTCGTTTTGCCGGCCGCTAGGTGCCCGATCATTATGGCGACCATCGGTGTGGTTACTTTGCGCTTGGTGGAGGTGTTGAGCAGGGACATGATTTCATTGCCATCCCAGGTTTCCTCGTTGGCGAGTTGCTCAAGCGCGGCCAGTAGTCGGAGACGCTGGTACACCGCGTCGACATCCGGTCCAGTCAAGCGCAGTTCGGTTCCATCCCTGTGACAGCGGCCGATCCGTTCCATTGTTTTGGCGGATAGTGGTTCGATCATGGGTTTGATCCCTCTGATTGTTCGATTCTGCTGCAGGTGGACTGAAGCAGGTGGCGCACGGTCGAGATCATCGGCGGAATGCGCTGCTTGTGTTCGGTCGGGTCACCGATCGACGCGGCCAGGCGCTCTATGCGGCGCAGCTGCGCTTCGGCTCCGACCAGTACTTGAATGATGAGATCGCGCTTCATGCACACCTCCTGGCGCGAGCAGCGGTCTTGAGGATGGCGCGCTCGGCCTCTTCCGCCGAGGTCTTGTCTAGGACTTCCTTCCTGCCATCGTCAAGCCCTTCCAGGTAGCCGCGTCGATAGCCGTTGTCGAAGCCTTGCTTGCGGCCGTATTCGGCCCCGCGCGAGTACTGCTCGTTCATCACCGATTCAGCCTTGAGCCGTGCGAGCGGATCGGCATTGCACGCATTGGCGAGGGCGATCGTGATGATCTTCAACACTTCGGCCGCGGTCAGGTTGTCAGGATCGAACGTGCCCATGTGTTTCAGGTCCGGGCACATATCGAGAATGGGCGGACAGAAATAGCCGTCGGGTAGGCTGGGGTTGGAATTTGGCATTTTGAGTCTCCTTGTTTCGATTACTAGTCGAAGTGCCCAGGTGAGCCGAAGCCCACCTGGGCGGCCGGGCGTTAGTAACTGTACAAGGACAGCCCACTTATTCCCCGCTCGCGCGAGTGTTTTATTCGTGGACCCCCGGCCAGAGCTGAGAACCCTGGACGCAAAAAAACCGCGAAGATCTGTCGGGCGCGGTTGCCGCCTTGTACGGTGTTACTAGCACCTGCGCAAAGGCTACGCCTCGACGCCACACACGTCAATGCCGGGATCGGTGCACTATTTCTTTGCGGTGTAGCTGCTTTTGTCGAAGCCGCTGACATCAAAATCGAATACGGGTGCGCCCTGCCGGTAAATATTGGTGGAGACGCGCACTCGCTTTGCCTTCGACATTTTTGCAATAAACCGGTCGTAGTTGTGAATGAAGACAGTCTCGGTGCTGTTGTCGGCCGGTCCTCTAGCGCCAAAATTGATGCCTTGTTCATCGTCGAATCGTATCAAGACAGTGCAATCCTCGTAGGAGCGGCAGAGGAATTGCCCTCTTTCAATTGTGAAAATAATGTCTCTTCCAAAGCGCGGGTGTGTTCGAAGTACGAGCGCGGCATGCTGCGCGCCTGAATAAGGGGAGCTGAACTCGACAGTGTTCGAGCTTGAAACACGAGCCTGGTGGATAACCCCTTTGCTCATCGCATCGTTCCCCTGGGAATACGACCACTGGGAGCCGGGGCGTTTGCTCTCGGATGTCTTGGCGGCCTGGATAATGGAGGGGGAGGTTGCGCTTGTTGCAGCGGATGAGGCGCCGATCTCTGCACTGGGGGAAAAGATACTCGAGTAGATGGAAATAATTACTCCACCCAATAAAATGACGCCAATGAGCGTGCCACAACCCATCGGCTTGGCTGCAACGCGCGCTCCACATTTTGGACAGGCTTCCGCCTTTGAGCTGACCTCAGTTCCGCACTCTTTGCATTTTATTAGTGCCATCGTTGTCGTCTCCCTTAGTACTTGAAACCAGAGCGATCAGGTTACGCTCGCACCATTGTTTCCTCAACCCTGTCGAACGTCAGCCACACTCGCGGCGGAGCGCCGCCACGCCTCCAATTTGACGCCGCCCCCCGTTTCCGGCATGCTAAAAAACAGCAGTTCCTTTCTCCGGCTGAAGCGCTTCAGCCTTAAATCCTTCTCCGCCTCCCCGTAGCATCGCTTCCTGATTCGTTGCAAACGAACGGGAGACAAGCGATGGCGCAGGGTAAAGCGATGACCGCAGCAGATGCGGTGAAGTTGTTCGGCAAGGTCAACATCCAGGTCAGGGTCGCGAAGCGGATCGTCGTCCGCGACAAAGAATCGGGCAAGTCGCGCGACGCGGTTGAGGCCAAGGAGGTCGATCTCGCGGCCGGCCACATCCTGGACGCCGTGGACTTCGGCGATCGCGTCGTGATCACCACGTGCGACGGCAAGAAGCACGAGGCGAAGTACGAGGCGAAGAAACAAGCCTGATGAAGCGCATCCCTGACATCGGCATTGTCGGCGAGGTGGCGCTGCGCGAGGCGGCGGCCACCGAGTGCGGCCAGGTGATGAGCCTGGTGCGCGCGGCGCTGCAGGAGAAGCTCGCGGTTTCCTACGTGGAGCTCGAAGCGATGTACCCCGACCGCGTGGTCGCCTGCCGCGACGGCCGCTACTACGCCTATCCCTACACGCTCGGCGAGGACAACAAGGTCGTGCTCGGCGATCCGCAGGAGGTCATCGAGCAGTACCTGCCGGTCAGGATGGCGGAGGCGACCGAGAGCTTCCTCGAAGCGGTCGACCCGGTGGGTAAGACCTGGGAGGTGGTGATCATCCGCGCCGGGCTCTCGGGCAATCGCAACTATTACCCCGACACCGCGCTGCGGGAGGCGGTGGCGCTGTTCGAGGGCGCGCGCGTGCTCGCCCGCTCGGACGAGGAGCACACCAAGGGCACCGGCAAGGATGCGCGAAACATCGTCGGCTGGCTCTCTGGCGTGCGCTTCGTCGAGGGCGCAGCTACCGACACCGGCCGGCTCATGAGTACGCTCAATTTCGGCGCCGGCGCCGGCGCCGCGGCGCTGCGCGACAACGTAACCGATGCCTGGAAGCGCGGCAAGCGCGACCTGGTCGGCCTGTCGATCGACGCGAACGCCAAGACCGAACGGCGCGTGGTCGAATCCAAGCCGGTGCGCTACGCGCGCCAGTTCACCAAAGTCAATTCGGTCGATCTGATCGTCGAAGCGGGCGCCGGCGGCGCGCTCGTGCGACTCGTAGAAGCCGTCAACAAGGAGCCAGACGCTATGAAGCAACTCATGCTCGCGAAGATCAAGGCGAAGGCCCCGACGGTCTACGCGCAGATCAACCCCGAGACCATCACCGACGCGGAGCTGGAGCAGCGCTACGCCGAGGCCATCGCCGCCGAAGTGGCGGACAAGAAGCCCGCCGCGGCTGCGGGCAACGCGCCCGCCGGCGTCACCGCCGAACAGGTGGCCGAAACGGTGCGCATGGTCGAGGCGCGCGCGTACTTGCGCACCGCAGTCTCGACCTCGAAGCTGCCGCAGGCCGCGCAGGACAAGCTGCTCGCCGACTGGGGCAAGCGCGAACGCTTCACCGAAGCCGAGGTGGACACGGCCATCAAGGCGGAGCGCACCTATGTCGCGCGCTTCGTCGAATCGGGCAAGGTAAAGATCGACGAGGCCGGCAACGTCCAGGTCGAGGATCGCTCGGTGAAGATCGCCGGCATGTTCGATGCGTTCTTCGACCCCGCGCACAAGGACCACCGCTCGGTGCAATCTTTCAAGGAGTGCTACGTCGAGATCACCGGCGATACGCGCGTCACCGGCCGCATCGAGCACATGGACCGCTCGCGTCTCTCCGAATCGATGGGGCGCATGTTCGAGTCGCTCGACTCGACCTCGTTTGCGAGCGTGCTCGGCGATTCGATCACGCGCCGGCTGCTCGCGGACTACCGCACGCCGAACCAATACGACGTGTGGCGGGCGTTGGCGAGCATCGTCCCGGTGAGCGACTTCCGCACGCAGGACCGCACCCGCTTCGGCGGCTACGGCGATCTGCCGGCGGTGCTGCAGGGCGACCCGTACGCGGCGCTCGCCTCGCCCACCGATGAGCAGGCGACCTACGCGGCAAGCAAGCGCGGCGGCACCGAGGACATCACCCTGGAAATGGTGAAAAACGACGACGTGGGCGCGATCCGGCAGATCCCGATCAAGCTGTCGCGCTCGGCGAAGCGCACGCTCGGCAAGTTCGTGCTCGATTTCATCCGCACCAACCCGGTGATCTACGACGCCGACAACTTCTTCTCGGTCGCGCACGGTAACCTCGGCGCGGCCGCGCTGGACGCAACGGCGCTCGCCGCGCGGCGCCTGGCGATGCTGAAGCAAACCGAGGCCGGATCGCTGGACCGGCTGGGCATCCCGGCGAAGAACCTCGTCGTGCCGGTCGACCTGCAGGGGACGGCGGTCGACTTGTTCAAGAACCTCACCTCGGTCAACGACAAGACGTTCATCCAGAACCTGGCGCTCACCGTGATCCCGGTGTGGTACTGGACCGACGCGACCGACTGGGCGCTGACGGTGGACCCGATGGACATGCCCTGGCTAGAAGTCGGATTCCTCGACGGCAACGAAGAGCCGGAGTTGTTCGTCCAGGACCAGCCCAACGTCGGCTCGATGTTCTCGAACGACAAGATCACCTACAAGATCCGCCACATCTACGGCGGCGCGGTGACCAACTTCCGCGGCGCCGACAAGTCGGTGGTGGCGGGCTAGCGATACCCCTGCGAGGCGCGAATCGCCCCGCCCCTGGAGTCAACAGGGGCGGGTGCGGTGAGCAGAGCAGGCAACCAAGGCACTCAAGGAGACAACCAGGTGAAAGCAAACTTCAAAAAATACGCCGGCCACTCGATGATCGGCTTCACGCTGCTGCTCGCGGCAGTGATCATGGGCTCCGCGCTCATGCTGCTCGTCGCCCCCGGCGCGCTGCGCCAGGCCGACGCGGCGGTGACCAACTATCCGCCTGGCGTCGGGGTGCACGCGATGCCCATGCACCTCGCCGGCCCCTACACGGCCGCGAGCACCACGGCGGTCACGTTCAAGCTGCCCTTTGCCGGGCGCCTGATCGGCTTCGGCGCCGCGGCGACGACGCTATCGGGCACGGTCGCGGTGGACTTCCAGGCGGGCGGGGTATCGCTGCTCTCGGCGCCGATCACGCTCTCAACCGCGTATGGGGAGGCGACGATCACGACCAGCGCGGTCGCGGACGAGGCGACGCTCACCGTGGTGGTGACCGGAAACGGCACGCAGTCCGGGAGCAACATCACCGTCCTGCCGACTTTCCTGCGGCGATAGCCCGGCACCCGCAAACCCTCGGCAAGAAGGGGCGGGACGCAAAAGCTAGGCGTCCGCCCCTTTTCGACCTCTAGAGACAGAGACACAAGCGCATGCTCGCAGACTACGAAACCTTGGTGCAGAACCTCGTTCGCGACGACGCGAACCGGCTCGCGCTGCAGGATATCGACGACGCGATCGCGCTCGCGCTGCTGCGCTACAGCAAGGACCGGCCGCAAACCAAGGTGGAAGACGTTACGCCCACCAACACGACCACGCTGCCGCTGCCCAATGCCTGGGAGGCCGACTTTTCCGCGCTGAAGAGCCTGGAGTACCCGGTCGGGGAGAACCCGCCCGAGTATATCGAGCCTTCGCGCTACAGCATGTATCAGGACCCGACTGCGATCACGATCAAGCTCATCGACGCGGTGGACGCCGCCAGGGACGTGCGCGCCGCGTTCACCATCGCGCACGTGCTCGATGCCACGCACGACACGATCCCGCTCGCCGATCGCGAGGCAGCGGCCTGCTGGGCCGGCGCACTGCTGTGCGACCAGCTCGCCGCGTTCTACTCGGGCGGCGCCGACTCGACCATCCAGGCCGACAGCGTGCGCCAGCAGAGCAAATCGCAGGAGTACGCCTCGCGCGCGAAGGCTTTGCGCAAGCGCTACCTGGACGAGCTCGGTGTGGAGGAGAAGACTGCCGTTGCCGCAAGCTCCGTCGCTGTGGTGACGCCGACCGACAGCCGCGGCCAGGCGCGCATCACGCATTCCTCCGAGTACCGCCGGAGCCGGACCTATCAATGAACGCCATCGCGATCGATATGGTTGGCCTCGACGAATTGCAATGGTCCTGGGCCCAGGCGCCGGACATTGCGCGCGCGGAGCTCGCCGCGGCGATGACCGAGGCCGACAGCCTGCTTGAGCGCGAAGTCAAGGAGGCGACGCCGACGGCGCACGGCCTCTTGCGCGGCTCGATCTTCGGTGTCGAAGAGGTGTCCGCGACGCAGGTGCTCGGCGTGGTCGGCACGGCGATGCAACACGCCATTCCAGTGGAGCTGGGTTCGAAGCCGCACTTCCCGCCGATCGAGCCGCTGATCGACTGGGTGAGGGTGAAGCTCGGCATCACCGGCGACAAGGAGGCCAAGGGCGTGGCCTTCGCGATCGCGCGCACGATCGCAAGCCGCGGCACGCTCGGCGTGGGCATGTTCCATCGCACTTTCGCCCGGCTGCAGCCGCAGCTGAATGCGATCTTCGCGCGCGCGCGCGATCGCATCGTCGCGCGCCTGGCGGGGAAGGCTTAGATGCCTACGCTGGACCAGATCCGCACCAAGATCGCCGAGAAGATCTTCGCGGTCGCGCCCACGATCGCCGTGCACGACTACGAACGCTACACCAAGAACATGTCGGACCTGGCGGCAATGTACAAGTCTGAGGACGTGCTCGACGCGAACGCGGCGCGGCTGAACGGCTACCACGTGCGGCGCGTGGCGACCGCCGAAGACGAACCGATGGTGGGTGCCAAGAAGGAAGTGACGCACACCTGGGAGATCCGCGGCTTCATGGCGCTCGACGACGCCGATGCGACGGAGAAGCTGTTCGACAACCAGGTCGAGGCGATCCGCGACACGTTTCGCGAGGACGACACCCTGGGCGGTCTCGTCGCGACGACCGTGGTCGGAAACGCCGCCGGCGTGCAGGTGTTAGAGAGCGTGCCGGTGGTGTTTGCCGGCGTGCTGAGCCACTCGGCAAAACTGCGGCTGTTCACCCGACATTATCAGTGAGGGTCAAATGAGCGAGAAGAAGGAAGTCGATTTCACCAAGGACAAGTACTGGGGCAAGGGCGGCAGCTATCGGGTCAACCCGGCCACAGGCGAGCGCGAGCCCGTTCCGGCTGTCGTCGAAGCCGACACCGCTGCGCCCGGATCTATTCCCGGCGAGATCGCGCAAGGTGGTGGCGGCCAAGGCATCCAGATCGATGGACAAGGGCTCGCTCCCGTGGCCGGAACCGACAAACCCGCGGCGGACGCGGATACCAAAACCCTGAAGGAGAAACGCCGTGCCTAACGTACTCGCATCCCCGCGCTTTTGGCGCAATCAAGCCGTCCTGCTGAAGCCGGACGTGGCCTACGGCACCGACCCGGTGCCGACCGGCGCGGCGAACTGGATGGAGGCGCGCAACGTCTCCTACACCCCGTTCGACCCGGAAAAGGTCGACCGCAACATCCAGCTGGACTACATGGGCCGCTCCGGGTCGAAGAACGTCAACGTGTGGAGCAAGCTCTCGTTCGATATCGCGATGGCGGGATCGGGCGCGGCCGGCACGCCGCCCAAGTATGGCGCGGCCATCGCCGCGTGCGGCTTCGCCGTGACCAACACGCCGGCCACTTCCGACGTGTACAACCTCGTCACCACGGCCTTCGGCAGTGCGACCGCCTACATGAACATCGACGGCACGCTGTACAAGTTCGTGTCCACTCGCGGCGAGATGAAGGGCAAGATCAACGCCAAGGGCATTCCGGTGCACTCGTTCGAGCTGCAGTCGGTGTACGCCGCGCCCGTGGCGAGCGCGATGTTCGCGCCCGTTACCAAGACCGGATGGCCGACGGAGGAGCCGGTTAACAGCGTGAACACCGGCAAGGTCACCATCAACGCGGTGGACCTCGCGTTCTCGCAGTTCGAGTGGGCGACCGGCAACCAGATCAACAGGCTCAGCCTGCCGGGGCCGCAGCTCGAGGTGGCGATTGCCGACCGTGGGCCGACCGCGTCGATCACCGTGCTCGCGCCGGGGCTTGCGACCTTCGACCCGTACGCGCTTGCGCTGGCAGGCACCAACGTCGCGCTCAGCAACACGCACGGAACTGCAGGCGGCAAGAAGGTGACATCCGCGATGAAGGTCGTCATCACCAACGTCGCCGAAGAGCAGGTCGAGGGCATGCTCGGCTACAAGCTCACGCTGGAGCCGACGCCGGTCAACGGCAACGACGAGATCATCCTGACCTTCTTCTAGCGCGGGCAAGCAGGCGTTGGCAGGAGCAGTTTTCGCCCGCACCAAAAAGGACCCGCGCCCCGATCCACCGGGGCGCGGGTGTCAACAAAGCGGGTGTTTTGGGTGCTGCGAGGCACCTCTTTTTTTAGACGATTAACACCCTTTAAAGAGGTCAACCATGAGTTTCAAACGAGCAAGCAAAGAGGCCAAACAGCCGAAGCTGGTCTGGTGGCCGGTGACGATCCAGGAGCCGAAAGACGACGGCCGTGCCGTCCACCACAAGGTCAAGGTGCAGTACGAGATCATCGAAGAATCCGAGAAGGACCAGGTCATCGCCGACGGCGGCGACCCGGGATTCCTGCAGCGCGTGATCAAGGACTGGAAAGACTTCCTGGAGGAAGACAACTCCCAGGTCCCGTGTACGCCGGAAACGGTGGCCGAGTTCATCGAAACGTCGTGGATCAAGACCGCGCTGGTGCAGGCGTACTTCGTCGCGGCTGTGGGAGGAAGGAGAAAAAACTAGCGGAGCTCGGCCGCCACTGGGCGGCGGCGTGCCGGGGCGCTGCGCCGAGCGATGAGGGAGAGAGCGAATTCGACCGGGTATGCCGAGAGATGGGCATCCCCGACGAAGAGCCAGAACCGGTGGCGAGTGATGAGACTGGTAGCGAAGAGAGCAACGATGAAGCATTTTTCGTCTGGCCTGAAAACAAGCGCGCACACCGGGCGTTCCTCGCCGTGCGGCGCCTGTGGCGCATCGGCCCGATGGGCGGTGTGCTCGGCCTGGACCGGCCAAACGTCGAATCGGAGCTGCGCATGAGGAAGATCGCCCTCGATGGCGCGCTGCTCGATGATCTGGACGCCATCGAGGGCGGGGTGCTTGAAGTGTGGAACGAGAAGAAATGAGCAACGAGATCGTTCTGGGCATCAAACTCAAGGCCGACGGGAAGGAGCTTATCGGAGAGGTGCGCGTTTCCGCCGAGGAGCTCGAAAAGCTGCGCGGCGCGACCAAGCGCGCGTCGTCGGAAGCGGCAGAACTCAATTCGCAGCAAAAGAGTCTAGCCTCGGCGCTGAACGCCAGCGCGCTCAGCATCGGCGCTTATACGGCCCTATGGTCCGCGGCGACCGAGGCCGTGATGAGAACGGCCGGCGCGGTCAAGGACTACATCAAGGACACCGCTCTTCTCAACGCGCGCTACGAGACGATGGGCGTGGTCATGGAAGTCGTCGGCCGCAATGCCGGCTATTCGCGTCGCGAGATGGACCTGCAGGCCGAATCGGTGCGCAAGGCCGGCATCACCATGATCGCGTCGCGCGAAGGGGTGGTCAAGATGGTACAGGCCAACCTGGACCTGGCGATGTCGAGTCAACTGGCGCGTGCTGCCCAGGATGCGGCCGTCATCGCCAATATCAACTCGTCGGAGGCGTTCACGCGCCTGATCTACGGCATCCAGTCTGGCCAGACCGAGATGCTGCGCACGATGGGCATCAACGTCAACTTCGAGGAATCGTACAAGAAAGTCGCCAAGCAGCTCGGTGTGACTACCGAGCGGCTAACCGAGCAGGAGAAAGTGCAAGCGCGCGCCAACGTCACGCTGGAGGCAACGACCCGGATCGCAGGCACCTACGAGGCGGCGATGGGCACCGCCGGCAAGATGCTCAATTCGCTCGCGCGCTACACCGAGGACTTGAAGGTGATGCGCGGCGAGGTGTTCAATGAAGCCCTGGTAATAGCGGTGAACGCATACACGGATTCGCTCAAGGACGCGAACACCGAGTCGCGCCGACTCTCCGACAACAGAAAGCTGCAGGAGTGGGGCCGCGACTTGATTACCACTTTTGCATGGATCGGCGA
>JAKALD010000114.1 GCA_021813275.1 Pseudomonadota bacterium
GATCTAGGTCTTCGGCCGGCAGGCGGTTGATCGTGGTGCCCGCCTTCGCGAACTTGCCCCAGGCCTCCATGTCGGCCTTCTGGATCGCGGCGTGGTGGATGTTGGAGTACACCTGGATCTCGTCGTCGAGCCACTGCTGCATCTTCGGCGAGAGCTTCTTCCAGTTCTCGATGCGCACCACGAAGTCCATCAGGTCAACCGGCTGGTAGATCGACTCGAGGCCCGCGGGGCCGGTCCAGATGTACTTGGTCACCTGCTGGAAGCCGAGGTCCCAGTTGACCGCCGGGCCGGTGTAATCGGCGGCATCGACCGTGCCCTTCTCGAGCGCGGAGAACACCTCCCCGCCGGGCAGCAGCGTGGTGCGGGCGCCGATCGCCGCGAAGCCCTCGGCGATCATGCCGCCGGGAACGCGCAGCTTCAGACCCTTGAAGTCCTCGATCGTGCGGATCGGCTTCTTCGAGTGGATGATGTTCGGCCCGTGGTGGATGCGGTTCACGTAGTACAGGCCCTGCTTGGCGAAGATCTCGCGCGCGACCTGCAGGCCGTTCTTGCTGTAGAAGAACACGTCCCACTCGTGCGGGTAGCGCAGCCCCATCAGGTAGGAGCTGAGGAACGCGGTCGCGGGGAGCTTCCCGGCCCAGTACAGCGTGAACGAGTTCATCGCCTCGAGCACGCCGTTCTTCACGCCGTCCAACAGCTCGAAGTCGCCGACGATCTCCTTCGCCGCAAACGGCTTGAATTCCAGCTCGCCGCCGGTCTTCTCCTTGATCGTGCTGCACCAGGCCTTGAACGTGGAAAGCCCCACGCCCGCGGGCCAGGACGTCTGCACCTTCCAGGTCGTGCCTGCCGCCGCGGCGGTGCGGATGAACGGCGCGCCGGCGATGCCGGTGGCGAGCGCCGCGCCGGCCGTCTTGAGCGCGCGGCGCCGTGCGGGCTGCGCGGGCGCGCGCGGCATGACCTTGCTGGATTCCTTCACGATGGCTCCCTCCTTGACGAATTTGAAAGTGCCGCGCG
This sequence comes from Pseudomonadota bacterium, assembly GCA_021813275.1. GTDB lineage: Bacteria > Pseudomonadota > Gammaproteobacteria > Burkholderiales > SG8-39 > JAKALD01. The sequence continues at coordinate 1,015 of JAKALD010000114.1, forward strand.
GCCCGGTTCGCTGTCGGCTGTCGCTCTTGTTGGACGCTTCGGGACTGCGGGGAGCCGGAAGTCTATCACCTGCGCAAGCACTCTTTCATCGAGCTGGCGCAAGGAAATCGGAATTTCGACTTGCGGGAGGCGCAGTGAGGGCCTGAACCTGACATGAGGCTTGCGTCGACCACCCGCCTGCGGGCGGCGAAGGCTATCGCCGGGTGTCGGCGCGCGCGCGCAGGCTCTCGCGGTCGTAGCCCGCCACGCGCTGGTAGCCCTCGGTGAGCGCGCGCAGCTCCTCCGCGGTGATCACGTCCTCGATGCGCGCGAACGGCTTGTCGCCGGTGCGCTGGTAGACCTCGCGCAGGATCGCGTCCGGCGGATTGCTGCGGTTCTGCAGCACCACCCGGGCGGTCGCCTCACGGCGCCGCGCCTCGTAGGCGCCGAGCGCCTCGCCCGGGTCGATGCGCGCGGCGAGCTCGTCGGCGAGCACGCGCGCATCGACGATCGCCTGCCCCGCACCGTTCGAGCCGCGCGGAACCATCGGGTGCGCCGCGTCGCCGAGGAGCGTCACGCGCCCGAAGCTCCAGCGCGCGAGCGGATCCTTGTCGACCATTGGGAACTCGAGGATCGTGTCGGCGGCGGCGAGCATCGCCGGCACGTCGAGCCAGTCGAACCGCCAGCCCGCGTAGGGGGCGATGAAGTCTGCGAGCGCCGCGGGCCGGTTCCAGTCCCAGCGCTTGTGCTCGGGCGTCTCGATCTCGGCCACCCAGTTGACGAGCTGGCGCCCCTCGGCGTCGACGCGCTCGCGAATCGGGTAGATGACCAGCTTGCCGGTCGCGAGCCAGCCCACGCGCGTCATCGCCGCGCCCGAGAGAAACGGCTTCCAGCGCGTCACGCCGCGCCACATGTTGACGCCCGAGTACACCGGCCCGCCTTCGTCGGGATGGAGCTGCGCGCGCACCGCGGAGTGGATGCCGTCGCAGCCGATCACCGCCGCGCCGCGCTGCTCGGGGAGCGGCTCGCCGCCCTCGCTCCGCACGAAGCGCGCGCGCCCCGCGGGATCGACACCGGTGCAGCGCCAGCCCAGGTGCAGGCGCTCCTCGCCCACGCGCGCCCTGAACGCCTCCATGAGCAACGCCTGCAGGTCGCCGCGGTGGACGGAGAACTGCGGCCACTCGTAGCCCGCGTAGCGGCCGAGCGGCTCGCGCCAGATGAGCTGGCCGAAGCGGTTGAAGAAGCACGACTCCTTCGTGGTCACCGCGACGCGCGCGAGCGCGCCCTCCAGCCCCAGCTCGGCGAGCTCGCGCGTGGCGTGCGGCAGCAGGTTGATGCCCACGCCCACCGCCTTGAGGGAGGGCGCCGCCTCGTAGACGCGGCAGCCGATGCCGCGCGCGTGCAGCGCGAGCGCGAGCGTCAGGCCGCCGATGCCCGCGCCGACGATCAGGATCTCCATGCGCGGATTGTATGCCTTGCGCTAGACTGCCCCGTCGCCATGTCGCAAACCGAGCCCCCCGTTTCGCTCGCGGACGTGCGCGCCGCAGCCGCGCGCATCGCGGGGGCGGTCGAGCGCACGCCGTTCCTTCGCAGCCGCACGCTCTCGCAGCTCACCGGCGCCGAGGTGTGGCTGAAGTTCGAGAACCTGCAGTTCACCGCCTCCTTCAAGGAGCGCGGCGCGCTCAACAAGCTGCTCACGCTCTCGCCGGCCGAGCGCGCGCGCGGCGTGATTGCGATGAGCGCGGGCAACCACGCTCAAGGCGTCGCCTACCACGCGGCGCGCCTCGGCGTGCGCGCGGTGATCGTCATGCCGCGCGGCACGCCGAACACCAAGGTGAAGAACACCCAGGTGCACGGCGCCGAGGTGCTGCTCGAGGGCGACACGCTCGCCGAGGCCGCAGAGCGCGCGCGCGAGCGCGCCGCGCGCGAGGGCCTCACCTTCATCCATCCCTACGACGATCCGGCGGTGATCGCCGGCCAGGGCACGATCGCGCTCGAGATGCTCGCCGAGGTGCCCGAGCTCGACCGCCTGCTGGTGCCGATCGGCGGCGGCGGGCTCGTCGCGGGCATCGCCACCGCGGCGAGGGCGCTGCGCCCGCAGATCCGCGTGTTCGGCGTCGAGTCGAAGACCTATTGCGCGATGTACCAGCGCGTGCACGGCCTGCCGGTCGAGGTGGGCGGCGACACGATCGCCGAGGGCCTCGCGGTGCGCGACGTCGGCGAGCTCACGCTCGCGATCGTCAGACGGCTCGTCGAGGAGGTGCTGCTGGTCGAGGAAGCGACGATCGAGCGCGCGATCGTCGCCCTGATCGAGATCGAGAAGACCGTGGCCGAGGGCGCGGGCGCCGCCGGGCTCGCCGCGCTGCTCGAGCACCCGGGACGCTTCGCGGGAAAGCGCGTCGGGATCCCGCTGTGCGGCGGCAACATCGACACGCGCGTGCTCGCCGCGGTGCTGATGCGCGGCCTGGCGCGCGACGGGCGGCTGGTGCGCCTGCGCGTGGCGATGCCCGACGTCTCGGGGAGCCTCGCGCACGTCGCGCAGCTCGTCGCCGACGCGGGCGGCAACATCGTCGAGGTCCAGCACCAGCGCCTGTTCGGCACCGCGTCGGTGAAGACGCCGCAGGTCGAGTTCGTGATCGAGACGCGCGATCGGGAGCACACGCGGGGGCTCGTCGAGGCGCTGCGGGCGAATGGCGTGCGGGTAGAGCTTGCCGACTAACACCGTGCCGCTTTGAGGTTCCATGGTCTCCTGTTTTTGCATGGGTCGAAGTGTGACCCATGCAAAAACGGGAAATTGGAAAAAACCACAAAGCAGGCGGCTGGGCCGCTCAGGCCCGCACCGTGTGCCTGCGGCGCACGATCTCCCGCCCGAGCAGCACCGCGCCCAGCACGAGACCCGCGTAGTCGGTGTAATTCGCCCCGCGGAACGCGTCGCCCGGAATCAGCAGCAGCACGCCCGAGACGACGAACAGCGCGCGCGCGGCCGCCGCGATCGGCGCGAGGAAGAAGCCGACCACGCCGATCGTGCCCATCCAGATGCCGAGCGCCGCGGTGAGCGCGGTCCAGGCGATGACGAGCGCGGGGCCGTGCATCAGCAGGCTGGGCGAGAACACGAACAGGAACGGCACGATGTAGGCGCTCCAGCCGATCCGCGCCGCGGTCCAGCCGGTGCGGTTCGGGTCCGTGCCGCCGATGTTGGCGGCGGCGAAGGCGGCGAGCGCGACCGGCGGGGTCACCATGGACATGATCCCGAAGTACAGCACGAACATGTGCGCCGCCAGGGGCGCGATGCCCGCCTGCACGAGCGCCGGCGCGATCAGCGTGGCGAGGATCACGTACACGCCGACCGTCGGCAGTCCCATGCCGAGCAGGATCCCCATCAGCGCGGTGAGCACGAGCAGCAGCGCCACGCTGTGCTGCGTGACGGTGAGCAGCTGCAGCGTGAGCCCGAAGGCGAAGCCGGTGATGTTGAGGATGCCGATGAACAGGCCCGCGGCCGCGCAGATCATGACCAGGTCGACGACCGCGCCGCCGGTGGAGAGCGCCGCGCGCAGGACCTCGCCGACGGTGTAGCGGTGGCCGCGGAAGCCGAACGCGAGCGCGCAGGCCGCGAGCACGCCCGCGGCGAGCAGCGCGGCGTACTCGGCGCGCGTGTTCATCACGAGCAGCGCGTACAGCAGCACGCCGAACGGAATCGGGAAGTACCAGCCGTCGCGCAGCACCGCGCGCGCGCGCGGCAGCTGCGCCGCCGGCTCGCCGACGATGCCGCGCTTGGCCGCCTCGAGGTCGACCTGGCAGAAGAGCGCGAAGTAGTAGAGCACCGCGGGAATCGCCGCGGCGACCGCCACCGCCGCGTAGGGAATCTGCAGCACCTCGGCCATGAGGAACGCCGCCGCGCCCATCACCGGCGGCATCAGCTGCCCGCCGGTCGAGCCGACCGCCTCCACCGCCGCGGCGAGGGTCGGCGGGAAGCCCGAGCGCTTCATGAGCGGGATCGACACCACGCCGACCGCCGACACGTTGGCGACGGCGCTTCCCGAGATCATGCCGAAGAGCGCCGAGCCGACCACCGCGATCTTGGCCGCGCCGCCGCGGTAGCGCCCCATCCAGGCGCGCGCCAGATCGGTGAAGAACTCCGAGCCGCCGCAGCGCGCGAGGATCTGGCCCATGAGGATGAACGGGATCACCACCGTGATGCCGATGTGCACCGGCGCGCCGAGCAGCGCGTTGGTGTCCATGCCGAGATAGACGAGCAGCCGCGTGAATTCGACCGGGCGCGACTGGAACACGCCGGGCAGGCGGTCGCCGAACATGGCGTACACGGCGCCCGCGAGCGTGATCGCGACGAGCGTCATGCCGGAGGTGCGGCGCGTGGCCTCGAGCACGAGCAGCACGAGCGCCGCCGACATCAGGATGCCGTCGACCGGCAGCTCGGTCAGCGTGTTGACGAGCACCGGGTAGCGCCAGGCGATGTACAGGCAGATCGCGAGGCCGGCCGCCGCGGCGAGCGCGTCCCGCCAGGGCACCCGGGCCGCGCGCCCGCGCGCGTTGAGGAACGCGAGCGCGATCGCCAGCCCGATGACGGTGACGAGGAACTGCTCGGTGTAGAGCGCGAAGCCGAGCTTGCTCGGGACGTCGAGCACCCAGCCGACGACCAGCGCCGTGAGCAGCGCCTGCAGCGCGAAGACGGTGCGCCCCCAGGGGCGCCGCGCCTCAGTCAAGTCCACGGCGCCCGGCTGCGGAGACAGCGCCGCCGCGCGGCGTCACTTCGCCATGCCTTCTTCCCGGTAGAACTTCAGCGCCCCGGGATGGTACGGAGCCGGCATGGGCTTGTACATCTCCCTGGGCTGGAAGCCGGCGAACGGCTTGAAGCTCGCCACCAGGCCCGCCTTGTTGTCGAACAGCGCCTTGGTGATCCGGAAGACGACGTCGTCCTTCACGTGCGAGCTCGCGAGCAGCAGGTAGTCGTAGGCCATGAGGTCGGTGGGGCCCAAGACTCCCGCGTACTGCGGGGCGGGCTCGACCTTGCTCACGTAGGCGTAGGGCACGAACTTGCGCATCGCCGCGACCGCCTTCGGATCGTCCGAGATCGGCAGGAAGCGGATGCCGCCGGTGGTCTTGTCCACTTCCGAGACCTTGCCTGCGCCGATCGCGAAGAACCCCGCGTCCGCGCTGCCGGAGGCGAGGGCGTCGGCGTCGCGCACCACGTTCGGCACGAGCACCGGGACGATGTCCTTCGCGGTCAGGCCGGCGTTGGCGAGCAGCCCGTCGACCACGCGGTTGAGCGTCACCTGCGCGGTGAAGCCGTACACCACGCGCTTGCCCTTCAGGTCGGCGATCGTCTTGATCGGCGAGTCCTTGCGCACGAAGAAGCCCACGCGCAGCGGGAAGAGCACCCCGACCACGCGCAGGTTGGGCTGCTTGCGCCCGTGGTAGGACCCTTCGCCCTTGTAGGCCTCCTGCAGCTCGAGGGTGTTGCCGACCGTGAGGTCGATCTCGCCCGTGTTGATCAGCGGGAACACCGCGCTCGAGCCGGAGTAGGGCTGCACGCGGCTCTGGATCTTGCCGTCCTCGAGCAGCACCTTGGCGACCGCCGAGCCCATGTTGTAGCCGATCGAGCCCTGCTGCGCGGTGCCGATGCCGAGCACCTGGGCGTGCGCCGCGCCGGCGAGCGTCAGCGCGGCGCAAGCCGTGACGAGTCTTTTCATGTTGGACCTCCTCCTCGGCAGACTCTAGCAAACGGTCCCGGGCATCGCAATTTTTTGCCGTTTGTCTTTCTCCTGTTTTCGGATGGGTCAAAAATCGACCCATCCGAAAACAGGAGATTGATTGCAACCCGGGTGGGACGTGATCCTGAAGCGCTCAGGCCGGGACGGAGATCTCGACGAGGTTCAGGTCCGGGTCGCGCACGTACACCGAGCGAATCTTCGCAGTCGCGCCGGTCTTCTCCACCGGCCCCTCGAGGATCGGTACGCCGGCCGCCTCGAGCCGGCGGATCACCTCCGCGAGCGGCACGGCCGCGATGAAGCACAGGTCGAGCGTGCCCGGGGCCGCGACGTGCGCGCGCGGCGTGAACTCGCGACCCCATTCGTGCACGTTGATCTTCTGGTCGCCGAAGGCGAAGGCGAAACGCTCCTCGGTCGGCGTACGGAAGGTGACCAGCCGCATGCCGAGCACCTCGGTGTAGAAGCGCACGCAGCCCGCGCGGTCGCGCGTGGTGAGCACGATGTGGTCGATGTGGTCGATCATACGACGCCCTCCGCGCGCAGCCGCTCGATTTCCGCTTCGCCGTAGCCGAGCGCGCGCAGCACCTCGCCGGTATGCTCGCCGAGCTTGGGCGCCGCGCTGCGGATCGCGCCCGGCGTGGCCGAGAGCTTGGGGATCACGCCCGGCACCCTGAGCGGCTCGCCGTCGCCCGCGACCACCTGCTCGATCATGCCGCGCGCCGCGAAGTGCTGGTCGGCGGCGATGTCCGCGACGCTATAGATGCGCCCGGCCGGCACCTCGGCAGCCTCCATCGCCGCGAGCACCTCGGCTTGTGAGCGCCCGGCGGTCCAGGCGCCGATCGCCGCGTCGATGCGCTCCATCTGCGCGGCGCGGCCGTCGTTCTTCGCGAGCGCCGGATCGTCGCGCAGGTCGATGCGCCCGATCGCGGTCATCAGGCGCCGGTACAGGCTGTCGGCGTTGCCCGCGATCAGCACGTAGCTTCCGTCCCTGCAGGGATAAAGGTTCGAGGGCGCGATGCCCGGCAGGCTGCTGCCCGAGCGCTCGCGGATCGTGCCGTCGGCGTCGTATTCCGGCAGCAGGCTCTCCATCACGTTGAACACCGACTCGTACAGCGCGACGTCGATCACCTGCCCGCCGCCGCCGTTCTTCAGGTGCACGAGCGCGAGCAGCGCGCCGATCACCCCGTGCAGCGAGGCGAGCGTGTCGCCGATCGAGAGGTTGGGCCGCACCGGCGGCCGGTCGGGAAAGCCGGTGACGTAGCGCAAGCCCCCGACCGCCTCCGCGATCGCCGCGAAGCCCGGCCGGTCGCGGTAGGGCCCGCTCTGGCCGTAGCCCGAGATGCGCACCATGACGAGCTTCGGGTTCTCCTTCGAGAGCTCGTCCCAGCCGAGGTTCCACTTCTCGAGCGCGCCGGGGCGGAAGTTCTCGATCACGATGTCCGCGCCGCGCGCGAGCCGCCGCACGATCTCCTGGCCTTCGGCGCGGCGCAGGTCGACGGTGACCGACTTCTTGTTGCGCGACTGCACGTGCCACCACAGCGACACGCCGTTGCGCATGCGGCGCCAGCGGCGCAGGGGGTCGCCGTCGCCGGGCGGCTCGATCTTCACCACCTCGGCGCCGAAGTCGGCGAGCGTCTTCGCGCAGAACGGACCGGCGATGAGGCTGCCGAGCTCGAGCACGCGCACGCCGGCGAGCGGACCGGCGCCGTTCACGTCCTGCGTCACGGCGACGGCTTTCTCTTCAGCAGGCGCAGCGGGTTGTACTCGAGCACGGTCTCGCCGCGCTGGTTGACCACGCGGTTGGCGAAGCGCACCAGGCCCCGGTCGCCTTTCGACGTGAGCCGGTGCTCGACGACCTCGGCTTCGACGTGGATCGTGTCGCCCACGAGCGTCGGGCGCTTCACGTCGAGCGTCGCGTTGAGGAACGCGAGCCCGGTGTCCTGCATGGTCGGCAGCAGCAGCCCCTCGGCGAACGCGTAGACGAGCGCGCCGGGCACGGGGCGCCCCTCGATCGCCATGCCTTCGCGCCCCTCGGTCACGGTGAAGAGCTCCTCGGTGAGCCAGCTCAGGTTGACGAAGCCCGCGAGGTCCGCCTCGTTGATCGTGCGGCGGTGCGTGCGGAAGCGGAACCCGATCGACAGGTCCTCGAACCAGAAGCCGCGGCCGACGAGGTACAGGCCCTGGGCGCTCATCGCGGGGCGATCGCTATCTTTCGAAGTGCGAGCGCGCCTTGCCGAAGGCCTCGGCCATCGCCTTCCAGGCGGCGTCCGCGCCCTTCATCATGTCCAGCCACGCCCCGCCCGAGGCCACCTGCAGCTGGTGCAGCGTGTACATCGCCTCGTCGCGGTGCGAGCGCAGCGCCTCGAGCTGCGCCTCGTACTGGGCCTTCATATCCGCCTGCGAGGCCTTCGCCTTCGCCTCCCACTTCGCGACCTCGGCGTTCCACTGGTCGAGCTGCGCCTTCATCTTTGCGACGTATTCATCGCGATTCATGGCGTCCTCCTGCGTCGGGTTGACAGCCTGCGACGGATTGGACCGGGACTGTCGATTCTACCGCGCCGCGTACGCGCGTTCCGCCCAGGCGACCGTCGCCGCGGCGGCGGCCTCGAGCGGAACCGGCTCGATCCCGAAGCGCTCGCGGAAGCGCCGGGCGTCGACCACGAAGGGCTCTTCCCACTGGTAGAGCATCTCGCGCATCTCTCGAACCAGCGGCGAGAACGCGCCGAGGGCGCGCAGCGCCCAGCGCGGTATCTCCTTCACGCGCACGCCGCGTCCGAGCGCGTGGCCGAGCCGCGTCGCGAGCTCGCGCATCGTGCCGGCAGGCTGGCAGGGCAGCATCCACGCGCGCCCGAGCACGTCCTCGCCCGCGAAGCCGAGCGCCGCGAGCCCCGTGGCGACGTCGGGAATATAGTGGTAGGTGTGGACCGCGTCGGGGTCGACCGGCGACCACACCGTGCGTCCGGCGAGCGCCGGCTTCCAGAAGTGGTCGCCGAAGTAGGTGAGCCGGCCGCCCGGTCCGTAGAAATCCGACGCCCGCCCCGCCACCGCGTGCACGTCGCCGCGGCGGTGCGCGTCGAAGAGCTGCTCCGCGACGAGCGCGCGCACCTCGCCCTTGCGGCTGCACGGGTTCATCGGCGCGTCCTCGTCCATCGGACGCCCGCCGGTACGCCCCAGCATGTACAGGTTGTCGAGCGCCACGAGGCGTGCGCCCGCCTGCCCGGCGGCCGCGATCAGGTTCTCCATGTACTGCGGCAGCAGCGCCGCCCAGGCCGCGGTGTCATAAGGCGCGTTCATGCAGTGATACACGACGCTCGCCCCGCGGACCGCCTCCGCGCAGAACGCGGAATCGGTCGCGTCGCCGGCGAAGAGCTCCGCGCCGCGCGGGACCTCGCCCCGCGAGCGCCGCACGACGCGCACCCGTTCGCCGCCCTCGATCAGCAGCGCGGCGAGCCGCGCGCCGACCTGCCCGGTGCCGAAGACGACATGCAGCATCCCGCTCATGTGAGGCCCATGCGCAGCACCGGCTTGATCGTGCGCCCGCGGCGCACGTCGGCCATCGCGCGGTTGATCGCGCCGAACGGGTAGATCCTCACCAGGCGCTCGATCGGGAAGCGGTCCGAGCGCCACAGCGCGACGAGCCTCGGAATGAAGCGCTGCGGCAGCGAGTCGCCCTGGATGACACTCATCCGCCGGCGCCCGCCGGGCAGCCGCGCGTTGCGGTTCGGGCGCGCGACGAGCGCGAGCGTGCCGCGCGGAGCGAGCACGGCGGCGCCGATGCGCTCCATCGCCGGCTCGCCGGTGATCTCGAGCACGGAGTCGACGCCGCGCGGGGCGATCGTGGCGACGCGCGCCGCGCGCTCGCCGCGGCGATTGTCGAGCGCGTGTGTGGCGCCGAGCTCGCGCGCGAGCGCGAGCCGCGCGGGGACGACGTCGACGGCGACGATCGGGCTCGCACCGGCGATGCGCGCCGCCATGACGGCGGCGAGGCCCACCCCGCCCGTGCCGAAGACGGCCACGCTCGCGCCCTTCGGCACGCGCAGCGTGTTGAGCACCGTGCCCGCGCCGGTC
>JAKALD010000115.1 GCA_021813275.1 Pseudomonadota bacterium
GATCTGGATGTCGTTGTGCGGCTTGCGGCCGATGGTGGTGCGCTCCTTGGTCAAGGGGATCTCCTTGAGCACCAACCCGTCCATGCTGAGTATGAGTCTCGCCATGTGCGACCCCTGGGGCTATTTTAACCACGCAAAGAACTTGGCCATGACACCTCGAGCGGCGGGGTAGTCCCTCAGCACGCGCACGAGTATAACCGAAACGTTGTCGCGGCCGCCGTTGTCATTGGCCATCTGCACGAGCTGCTGGGCGGCGAGCTTGAGGTTCGAGCCGAGCGCCTGCAGCGCAAGCTCGATGTCCTCGTCGCTCACCATGTCGTTCAGGCCGTCGGAGCACAGCAGGTAGAGGTCTCCGGGCCGCGTCTGGAATTCATGCAGCTCGGGCTCGACGGTCGGGTCGATGCCCAGCGCGCGCGTCACCAGGTTCTTGTGCTGCGCATGCTTCGCCTGCTCGGGCGTGATCAGGCCCGAATCGATCTGCTCCTGAAGCAGCGAGTGATCGCGCGTGAGCACCGCCAGCCCGCCATCGCGCAGGCGGTACAGCCGCGAGTCGCCGAGATGCGCCACCATCACGCGGTTGTCGTAGAACAGGCACATGACCAGCGTCGTGCCCATCCCCGCGTATTGCGGCTGGCTCAATGCCGCCTGGTAGATCGAGGTGTTCGCCTTGCGGATCTGCTCGCGCAGCAGGCGTGCGGCGAGCGGCGCGCCGGCCTCGCGATCGAGCTCGTGAGGCCGCGAGCGAGCGAGCGCTTGCTGCATCTCGCTGGTGATCACGGTGGTTGCCATGCCGCTCGCGACCTCGCCCGCGTTGTAGCCGCCCATGCCGTCGGCGACTACCGCGAGCCCGTGCGCCGAGTCCGCGACGACCGAGTCCTCGTTGTGCGAGCGGATCATGCCCGTGTCGGTGCACGTCGCGATCTCGAGAGCCTTGCTCAAGTTCATCGTCAGTTCCGGTCAGGCGCCCGGCCGCGCGTCCTGGGGCGCGCCGAGCGTGGCGCGCAGCGCGGCGGCGAATTCCTCGCCGGTCTGGAAGCGCTGATCGGCGTCCTTGGCCATGGCGCGCTCGAGAAACGCGACGAGCGCAGGCGGAACCTTGGGATTGATCGTGCGGATGTCGGTGGGCGGCTCGCTCGCGATCTTGAACATGAGCTGGGCCATCGACTCGCCCTCGAACGGCAGGCTGCCGCACAGCAGCTGGTACAGGCTCACCGCGAGCGAGAACAGGTCGGAGCGGCCGTCGATCCGCTTGCCCGCGAGCTGCTCGGGCGACATGTAGGACGGGGTGCCGAGCACCATGCCGGTCTTGGTCTTCGAGGAGTCGGTGAGCCGCGCGATGCCGAAGTCGGTCACCTTCACCAGGTCCGAGTCGGCGTGGTACATGACGTTGCCCGGCTTGACGTCGCGGTGCACGACGCCCTGGCGATGGGCGTAGCCGAGCGCGTCGGCGACGCGCGCGATGATCGAGACCACCTTGCCGACCGGCAGCAGGTTGCCCGGCTTGATGAACGGAATCAGGTCCCCGCCCTTGAGCAGCTCCATCGCGATGTAGCACAGATCGTGCTCCTCGCCGGCGTCGTAGATCGTCACGATGTTCGGGTGCGACAGGCGTCCCGCGGTCTCGGCCTCGCGGAAGAAGCGGTCCTTGACCTCGGCCAGCTCGTCGGGCTCGAACTCCTGCGAGAGCGCGAGCGTCTTGATCGCGACCACGCGCCCGATCTTCGGATCCTTGCCGAGATACACCACGCCCATGGCTCCCTTGCCGAGCTCCTTCTCGACCTGGTAGCGGCCGAGCATCGGCTTTTCCACCGTGCCGGCGCCGGCGCCGAGAATGCTCTCGTTGGTGCGCCCCCCGCCGCCGCCGAGAATCACGGTTTCGGAAAGCTGCTGGGCGCGCGACAGGCGCTGCGCCAGGTCGCGGAACTTCGCGTTGTAGCCCGCCATGTGACGGAAGACGGACTCGGCCTTGTTGAACTGGCGCTTGCGCTCGAAGTCGAGCGCCAGGTTGTAGAGGTTCTCCATGAGCGCGTCCGAGAGCGGCACCTGGCGGAACTTGTCCCAGGCCATGTCGAGCTGGCCCTGCCCCTGGTAGGCGAGGCCGAGCATGCGGTTCGACTCGGCCGAGGTTTCGTCCGACTTCACCTTGGCGCGCTCGGTGACGATGAAGCGCTTGCTCACCAGCGCGAGATGCCCGAGCAGCAGCAGCGTCGCGGGAACCATCAGCTGGATCCAAGTCGCGCGCAGCGTCATCAGCCCGAACTGCGCGCCGAGCAGCAGCACCAGGATGGCGCCGGTGACCGCCGCCGCGGGCGCGGCCTTGAGACGCGGCAGCAGCACGATCAGGTACGCGGCGACCAGCAGGAACGCCACCTTGGCCGCGATCCACGCCCAGGTCGGCGCGACGAAGAAGTCGCCCTGCAGGATCGAGGACACTTCGTGCGCGAGCGTGAGCACCGGCGGCATCGCGGGCGAGATCGGGGTCACGTAGGTCGAGCCGACCCCGGCGGCGGTGGCGCCGATGAGCACGATCTTGCCGCGGTACTTGGCCGGCGAGATCTTGCCGCTCAGGACGTCGTAGAACGAGTCGACCTGGAACGCCGCTTTGCCGTCCCGGTCCTTGTAGAAATACGCGTACATCTCCAGCGCCGGATCGGTGCCGATCCACAGGTTGCCGAGCGACACGCCTTCGCCCAGGCGCAGCTTGATGTCGGCGGGGCCCAGGTTGAGGAACTTGGCCGCGATCATCAGCGGCAGCGCCGGAAAGTAGCGGTCGTAGTACTGCACCACCAGCGGCTCGGTGCGCACGCCGCCGTCGACGTCGAGGTTGAAGTTGAGGTGGCCCAGGCCGGCGGCCGCGCGCCCGATCTCGCCGATCGGGACTTGGATTCCCGCGGCGGCGAGCGGCAGTGTCGCGGCACCGCCCTGCACGTTGACGATCGCCTCGCGCGCGACGTATTGCGGCAGCGCCTTGTCGGGATTGCCGACCGGCTGGCCGAGCACGAACAGAATCGGCAACAGCACGTTGCCGGCCTTGGCGTAGCTCTCGGCGAGGGTTCGATCGGTATTGAGCTTGCGCTCGGCTTCCTTGAGCAGCGCGACGAAATCGGCGAGCTCGCCGCTCGGCGCCGCTGCGGGTGCGGACGGGGCATCCGCGGCGGCAAGCGGCTGAGCGGCTGCAGGGGGCTGTGCGGCGGCGCTGCGCTTCTCGGCGAGCTCGAGCAGCTTGACGATGTAGGCGTATCCCGGGTCGACCTGCGGCTCGCTGAAGAAGACGGTATTGGCGATCACCTTGGCGCCCGCCGCGGCGAGCAGGTCGGTCATCCTGGCGTGCACGTCGCGCGGCCACGGCCAGCGCCCGATGTTGGCGATGCTCGCGTCGTCGATGGCGATCACCGCGATCTTGTCCGACGGAGCGCGCGAGGTCGCCTGCACGCCGACGTCGTACGCCTTGCGCTCCAGGCTCTGCAGCAGGTCGCTGCGGCCAGCGAACGCCATCAGCACCACGACGACGAGGCCGAGGAACCAGTCGGACTTCCAGAATCCGGATTTCGACATCGGGCTGTCGCCGTTGCGCTATTGTGATTCTCGGGCGGGTCGGGCGGTCGGGCGCGGCGCAAAAAAACCGACACGCCGACACTCGATGCCGCGCGCGACGCCTCCGCCCGAGGCTAGGCTCGCACTCGCAAGCAGCCCGCCGGAAGTCTCGTCGCGCGCATCCCCGTGCCCCGCTTCCCCACTGCGCCGGGGCTGGACGCGTTCCCCCTGCATCCGCATATAAAAGAGAAGCCTAAAGCGGATTCTTGCAGTTAATTGTAAGCTGCGTCAAATGCCTATGCGCCGCCGCAGGCCGGGCAGGGCGCAAAAGAATGTGAAGGCCGCACGCCGGCGGGCCTCGAACCGCGGCAAGCGCCCGGTCGGGCGCGGAGGGCCGGGAAAGGGTTTTTAGCCGAGCAGCATGCCGGCGCGGACGGCGCCGGAGGCGATCAGGTCAGCAGCGGCCGCCTTCTTGCCGTCCGCGAGCTTGGCGCGCAGCACCTCGATGCGCCCGCCCTGCGCGGTGACCTGGAAGCTCTCCCGGCCCAACTCGACGACCTCGCCAATCTTGCCCTTCACCGCCCCGAAAGTGCGCACCGGGTGCTTGCGCGCATCGAAGATCTGCAGCTCTTTGCCCTCGAGCGTCGTCCAGGCGCCCGGCGCGGGATTGCAGCCGCGCACCAGGTTGTAGACGAAGTCCACGTGGTTGGCCCAGTTGATCCGCGCCTCGGCCTTGCGGCACCAGCCCTCGTAGCTCGCCTGCGACTCGTCCTGCACCACCTCGCGGTGCTTGGCTGCCAGCACCAGGTCGGCGGCCTCGAGCATCGCCGCGATGCCCATCGGGAAAAGCCGGTCGAAGTACACGCTTCCGAGGGTGTCGTCGGGCCCGATGCGGGTCTCCTTCTGCAGCACCACCGGCCCCTCGTCGAGGCCGTCGCTCGGGCGGAAGATGGTGAGCCCCGTCTTCGTGTCGCCGCGGATGATCGGCCAGTTGATCGAGCTCGGGCCGCGATACTTCGGCAGCAGCGAGGGGTGGAACTGGATGGTGCCGTGCTTCGGAATGGCGATGAAGTCCTGGGGCGCGAACTGCAGCACGTATGCCATGACGCCGATGTCGGCACCGAGCGCCTGCATCGCCGCCTTGGCCTCGCCGCTCTTCAGCGAGGCGAACTGAAAGACCGCGACGCCCTTTTCCTGCGCCGCGATCTTGAGCACGTCCGGCTTGGCGCCGGGCTTCTCGGGCGCGCAGAACACCCCCGCGACCTGATCGCCGCGCGCGAGGAACGCCTCGAGCACCGCTTTTCCGAAGTCCTGCTGGCCGATGATGGCGATCTTCATGGGGATTTCTCCAGGCAGCGCGCGGCCGCTCAGGCCGCCTTGGCTTTCTTGGGCGCGCTGAACGCGCCCGCGCTCTTCAGCGCCGCGATCTTCGCAGCGTCGTAGCCGAGCACCTCCCTGAGGATCTCGTCGGTGTGCTCGCCCAGCAGCGGCGAGCGCTCGATCACCGCCGGCGAGGCCGAGAGCTTGATCGGCATGCCGACGTTGAACCACTTGCCGCGCTGCGGATGGTCCAGCTCGACCCACATCTCGCGTCCGCGCACGTGCTCGTCGTGGGCGAGGTCCTCGGTGGACATGATCGGCCCGCAGGGCACGTCGAGCTCGTTCAGGATCGCCATCAACTCGCGCTTGGTGTGCTTGAGCGCGAACTGGCCGATCATCTCCCACACCGCGTTCTGGTTCTTGCGGCGCTCGCCGATCGTGGCGAACAGCGGATCCTTCGCGAGGCCGGGCATGCCGAGCTCGGGGCCGATGCGGTTGGCGAGCGCCTCCCACACCGCTTCCTGCACCACGATGTAGACGAAGTCGTTCGGACCTCCGGGCTTGCAGCGGATCGCATTGCCCAGCTGCCCACCGCCGGAGTCGTTGCCGGCGCGCGGCACCGCGCCCATCCCCTGGTGCGTCGGCACCGAGAACTCGGACAGGCCGCCGCGCGTCAGCCGCTGATGGTCGCGGAACTTGACGCGGCACAGGTTCATCACGCCGTCCATCATCGCGACCTCGACATACTGGCCCTGGCCGGTGCGCCGCGCCTGGTGCAGCGCCGCCAGCAGCCCGATCGCCAGATGGAGCCCCGTGCCCGAGTCGCCGATCTGCGCCCCGGTGACGAACGGCGGGCCGTCCGGCACGCCGGTGGTGCTCATCGCGCCGCCCATCGCCTGCGCGACGTTCTCGTAGGCCTTGAAGTCCGCGTACGGGCCGGTCGAGCCGAACCCCTTGATCGAGCCCATCACGATGCGCGGGTTGATCGCGTGGATCTTCTCCCACGGAAAGCCGAAGCGGTCGAGCACGCCGGGACCGAAATTCTCCATGATGATGTCGCACTTCTTCAGCAGGTCGGTGAACACCTGCGCGCCCTCGGGCGTCTTCATGTTCACGGTGATCGAGCGCTTGTTGCAGTTGAGCATCGTGAAGTACAGGCTGTCGGCGTTCGGCACGTCGCGCAGCTGGCCGCGCGTCGCGTCACCCTGCGGGTTCTCGAACTTGATCACGTCGGCGCCCATCCAGGCGAGCAGCTGCGAGCACGTCGGCCCCGCCTGCACGTGGGTCATGTCGAGGATGCGCACGTCTTTCAAAGCTTCCATTCTGATCTCCAGGAATTCTGCGGCGGGTGAGAGGCTGCCTCGCTCGACTGCCAGATCTACTTCCTTTTCGCGGCCGGGTTGAGGCTCGTGATGCGGCCGCTCTCGGTGCCGGCGCCTTCGTCGATCACGGCGTTGATGAGCGTGGGCCGGCGCGAACGGATGGCCTCTTCCATCGCCGCGCGCAGCTCCTCCGGGGTCGTCGCATACGCGCCGACGCCGCCGAAGGCCTCCATCACCTTCTCGTAGCGCGCATCCTTGACGAACACCAGCGGCGCGGGATCGCGGCCGCCGGTCGGATTGCGCTCGTCGCCGCGGTAGACGCCGTTGTTGTTCAGGATCACCACGCAGACCGGCAGGTTGTAGCGGCAGATGGTCTCGACCTCCATGCCGGAGAACCCGAACGCGCTGTCGCCCTCGACTGCGATGACCGGCTGGCCGCTCACCACGGCGGCGGCGACCGAGAAGCCCATGCCGACGCCCATCACGCCCCAGGTGCCGACGTCCAGCCTCTTTCTCGGCTGGTACATGTCGACGATGCTGCGCGTGAAGTCCAGCGCGTTGGCGCCTTCGTTGACGAGGTACGCGTCCGGGTTCGCCTTGACGATGTCGCGCACCACGTTGAGCGCGCTGTGGAAGTTCATCGGCGCCGGGTTCTTGGCGAGAGTCTCGGCCATCTTGGCGACGTTCTTCGCCTTGCGCTCGGCGACCGCGGCGAGCCATTCGGCCGGCGGCCCGGCCCAGTCGGAGCCGATGCCGGCGAGCAGCGCCGACACGCAGGAGCCGATGTCGCCGACCACGGGGGCGTCGATGCGCACGTTGCTGTCCGCCTCCTGGGGCGAGATGTCGACCTGGACGAACCGCTGGCCGCCCCAGTCCTTGGGATCCTTGCCGCCCCAGGTCTTGCCCTTGCCGTGCGACAGCAGCCAGTTCAGGCGCGCGCCGACCAGCATCACGACGTCCGCCTCGGGCAGCACGAAGGAGCGGGCGGCCGAAGCGCACTGCGGGTGCGTGTCGGGCAGCAGGCCCTTGGCCATGGACATCGGCAGGTACGGAATGCCGGTCCTCTCGACCAGGGCGCGAATCTCCGCGTCGGCCTGCGCGTAGGCCGCGCCCTTGCCGAGAACGATGAGCGGGCGCCTGGCGGTCCTCAGCAGCCCCAGAGCGCGCTGCACCGCGTCCTGGGCCGGGATCTGGCGCGGCGCCGGATCGACCACCTTGATGAGGCTCTTCGCGGCCGCCGCGGCGTCGATCGTCTGCGGAAACAGTCTCCCCGGCAGGTCGAGGTAGACCCCACCCGGGCGGCCGGAAACGGCGGCGCGGATGGCGCGCGCGACGCCCACGCCAATGTCCTCGGCGTGCAGCACGCGAAAGGCGGCCTTGGCGAACGGCCTGGCGATCGCCAGCTGGTCCATCTCCTCGTAGTCGCCCTGCTGCAGGTCGACGATCTCGCGCTCGCTCGAGCCACTCACGAGGATCATCGGGAAGCAATTGGTGGTGGCATTGGCGAGCGCAGTCAGCCCGTTGAGGAAGCCGGGGGCGGACACCGTCAGGCAGATGCCCGGCTTTTGCGTCATGAAGCCGGCGATGGCGGCGGCGTTTCCGGCGTTCTGCTCGTGGCGGAACGAGATCACGCGCATGCCGGCGGCCTGGGCCTTGCGCGCGAGATCCGTGATCGGGATGCCGGGCAGGCCGAAGATCGTGTCGATGCCGTTGAGCTTGAGGGCATCGATGACCAGGTGAAAGCCATCGGTCACCTCCTGCGATTGGGCGACTTGCGGTACAACGGTTCCCATCGGAGCCTCCGGGCTGAATGACCGTCGCCTGACCCGGGAGCGCGCCTCGGGCGGCGGACGGCGGGAAAACAAGTACGTAAGAAACGGTTGCGAGAGCGGCCCGCACTTGTGCGAAATTCCGAGGCTGCGAGTCTAGAAATCCGCCGCCGGGCGGGCCTTGACTGCAGTCAAGGTTTCCCTCATTCCGCCGCCGCGCGCCCCACGCCACGGGGCCGGGCGCGCGCGGGCCGGTTCCGGGGCAGGACGAGTAAAATGACCGGTTCTCGCTGTATCCGCCACCGGGGCACGCCTTGATCGCTACTCACCCGCAGCGCAATACGATCCGGCTGCAGCTGCGCCAGAACCTGATCCTGCGGGACATGGGGCCGGCGCAGTGGGGCGAGCTCGAGCCGCTGCTCGTCGTGGCGGACTACCGCAAGGGGGACCTGCTCGTGCGCCAGGGCGACACGGAGATGGAGCAGTTCTTCGTGCTCGACGGCATGCTCAAGCGGGTGGTGTCGAACGCCGAGGGGCACGAGATGATCCTGCGCTTCGCGGCCGAAACCGAGATGGACCACTCGTACGCGGCCTGGCGGCTGGGCACGCCGGTGCCCTACAGCATCGTCGCCGTGACCAAGGTGCGCACGGTCAAGCTGGGCTTGCCTCAGTGGGTCGAGTTCCTCGATCGCCATCCGGACGTCAAGCAGCGCTTCGAGTACGAGGTGATGAAGCTCATGTCGGAGGTGATGGCGCACACCATCACCCTGCACCTGCTGGACGCTCCCGGCCGCCTGTCGCGCTTCCGGCGCAAGCACCCCGAGCTGATCGGGCGCATCCCGAAGAAGGAGCTGGCGGCCTACCTCAACCTGACGCCCGAGACGCTGTCGCGGCTCAAGCAGCGCTCGGGGGGCGCCTAGCGTCGTCTTGTCCCGGCGATCGGCCTGCGGAGTCTCCGCGCTGCGGCGCGGATGAGCGCGCCATGAACTACCTCGCGGCCTGCTGCGTGTTCAAGGACGAGTCGCGCTACCTGCGCGAGTGGGTCGAATACCACCACCTGGTCGGCGTGGAGCGCTTCTACATGGTGAGCAACGACGACTCGCCGGAGGAGGCGCAGGCGCTCCTCAGGCCCTACATCGAGCGCGGGCTGGTGGTCTTCGGCGCGAGCCGCGGCGGGCTGTTCGTGGAGATGCAGCGGCTGATCTATTTCGACGTGATCAGGCTCGCGCGCGGCCGGATGCGCTGGCTTGCCTTCCTCGACGCCGACGAGTTCCTGCTGCCGGTGGCGCGCGACAGCGTGCCGGAGCTGCTCGAGCCCTTCGAGCCCCAGGCGGCGCTCGCCGTGAACTGGGCGTGCTTCGGCTCCTCGGGCCTGCGCGAAGCCCCGGCGCTGCAGATCGGCGGATTCCGCATGCGGCTGCGCGACGAGAGCGAGGAAAACCGCGTGTTCAAGTCGATCGTCGATCCGGCGCGGGTCAGCGGGCCGCTCAACCCGCACCGCTTCGTGCTGGCGGGCTCCGCGCCGCTTATCGACGAGTTCGGCGCGCCCGTGAGCCATCCCTGGCGCAACGAGAACGACCCGTTCTTCGGCACGCGCCTGCGCATCAACCACTACCGGATCCGCTCGGCAGCCGAATTCGCCGAGAAGGCGGCGCGCTGGCGCGCGAGCGGCCACCCCGACCTGGTCGACGCGGAGGCGGTGCGGCGCTACTGGGAGCACCACGACCGCAACGAAGTGCTCGATGAAACGATCCAGCGCTTCGTGCCGGAAGTCGAGCGCCGCCTCGCGGCCGGGCGCGGCTGACGGCGGCGCGGCGCCTCAGCGCCGGTTGGCGAGCGAGAACACGTTCTCGCCGATGTACACGAAGTCGCGGTCGAGGGCCGCGATCGCGCGCAGGAAGTTGCCCGAGCTGGCCTGGCCGCACAGCATCCAGTCGTGCAACTCGATGATGAGCACCGGGAAGCGGTCGATCCACGAGGTGTTGGCGCGGAACAGGTCGGCCTCGGCGCCCTCGATGTCGATCTTGACGATGAAGGGCTCGTAGCCCTTCGCGCCGGAAAATTCCTCGAGTATCCCGTCCACCGTCACCCCCGCCACCGAGTCGCGCGCGCCTTCCGCGGCGGGCGCGGTGCGGAAAGCCCACTTCTCCGCTTCCGGGTTCGCGACCCGCAGCCTTCCGGGGGCGCTGGCGATGCCCGCGTGCCACGCGGTCACAGCGTCCAGGTCCTGCGTGTTCTCCAACAACAGCCGGAAGTTGTCGGTCGCCGGCTCGACCGCGACGACGTGGCAGGCCGGCCAGGCGCGCGCGAAGTACAGCGCGGCCGTGCCGATGTTGGCGCCCAGGTCGAGCACCAGGGGCGTGCGCCCTTCGGCGACGCTGCGCTCGTAGCAAGACGCCAGCTCGGCGTAGCGCCGCAGCCGGCGCAGGTCGTAGTCGAGCGTTCCGAAGACCTGCTGGCAGGTGGCGAGGTCGGAGGTCTCCGGACGCACGCGCACGTCGACCTCGGCGCCGCCCCGCGGCGTGTCGAAGGCGAAGCGCATGGTGGCGACGTTCATCCGGCGACCCTCGCCTCGAGGAAGCGCGCGAACTCGAGCGTCAGGTCCCTGCGGCCGAACAGCACCTCGCAACGGCCCAGGATCTCGGCGCTGATCGAGCGCCGCAGCTCGGGCTCGCGGCCGATGCGCAGCGCGCGCTCGACATAGTCCTCCACCGAATGCGCGACGCACTCGGCGAGCCGCATTTCCCGGTACAGCGCGCCGGTGAAGCGGCCGTAGAGGTGGCTGCCGGGCAGCGTGACCACGGGAACGCCGAGCGCCATCGCCTCG
>JAKALD010000116.1 GCA_021813275.1 Pseudomonadota bacterium
GTGGTGTCCCAGCTCACCGAGTAGGGCGCCGTCGTGTCCTCGGCACCGAGGTTCGCGCCGTCGAGCCGGAACTGAACGCCCGCGACTCCGACGTTGTCCGAGGCGCTGGCGGTCACGCTGACGGTCCCCGAGACCGTCGCCCCCGAGCCGGGCGAGGTGATACTCACCGTGGGCGGCGTCGTGTCGGGCGGGGGGGCGTTCGACACCGTCACCGTGACCGGCGCGGAGGTGGCCGTGTTTCCGGCCGCATCCCAGGCGATCGCGGTGAGCGTGTGCGAGCCGTTCGTCCCGCTCGTGGTATCCCAGCTCGCGGAATACGGCGCCGTGGTTTGCGCGGCGCCGAGGTTCGCACCGTCCAACTGGAACTGAACCCCTGCCACGCCCACGTTGTCCGAGGCGTCCGCGCTCACGGTGATCGTGCCCGAGACCGTCGCCCCGGAAGCAGGCGAGGTCGTGCTCACGGTGGGCGCAGTCGTGTCCGCCGGCGGGTCGACCTTGAGGACGATCGCGGCGTTGTGGGCATTCAGCGTGATCGAGCTGACGACCGGGATCGAGCTGAGCGTGGAGAGCAGGTTGTCGTGCGTGAGCTGCTGGCCGGGCTGCGGCAGCGCGAGCGAGGGCACGTTGTTCGGCGTCGGGTTGACGTACACGTAGCCCTTCTGGAACTCGCGCCAGTACACGTCGACGCCGCCGACGGTCGTCATCTGGTAGGGGCCGACCGACTTCCCGAGGTCGATGTTGTCGTACTCGGAATACCGCACGATCGCGTTGTAGTTGTCGTCCGAGCCGTGGAACATGAAGAAGTCGTTGTTCAGCGTGTCGTTCTTGCCGAGCAGGAACGAGCCCATCGCATACCACAGCGACTGCCAGAAGGTCACCGGGTCGCCCCAGTTGTCGGTACCCGACCCCCCGGGGGCGAGCGCGGTGTGGCTCATCACGGTGACGTACGAGTTCTGGATCGAGGCCATCGTGTCGAGCTGCAGCTTCCACTCGGATTCGGGAAAGAACTGCGTGGCACTTCCGCCCCAGCTCACGGCGAACGCGCCTTCGTCCATGACCGCGTCGGGCGGGTTGGCGCTCGCGTCGAGCGCGCGCCAGGCGGCGGCACCGGCCGCCGTGCCGGTCGAGCCGCGGTTGCACCACAGCTTCTGGCCGTAGCCGTGCACGCCGGCGGTGATGGCGCCGGCAAAGGAAGTCATCGCCGCCGACCATGCGGAGTCGGTCGGATATTTTGCAGATGTCGCGCTGTATCCGCCCGCCGCGGCGAGCGCGAGGCAGTTGTCGGCGAACACGCCGTCCGCGACCCAGGGCTGGCTCGCGATGTCGGCCTGCACCGCGATCGTCCAGTACGACTGGTAGGCGCTCGAGCCGAAATCCATCAGGTATGAATACGTGCCGCCGGTCGGATTCGAGTAGGCCTTGTTGTAGATACGATTGCCCGAGGCGTCGAGCAGGAAGAGCTCGGGATGATTCCCGTTCAGGCTGCCCATGGGGTGGCCGCGCGAAACGTTGTAGCGCCCGAGCGCATTGAGGTCGACCTGGGGCAGCGAGTCCTGGTTGTTCTGCACCTCCGGGCCTATCTCGTAGAGGTAGATCTGCGCGGCGGGGTTGTCCGCCTTGATCGCGGCCCAGGTGCTGGGCGCGACGTCCTGGTAGCGGAAGCGGTCGAGATCGATAAGGTCGAATTTCGCGAGCGTCGGAATCTCGCTCGCGACGAGCGACGGCCCGCCGCCGTAGTACACGGTGAACGTCGGCAGAAACTTGTTCGGGCCGGTGGCGGTTGCAGCCGCGTGTCGAGGCGCGGCGGCAATCGCGAGGGCGGCAACGAGCAGAGCGCGAAGGAAATGCGAAAACCCACCGGCAAGCTTCATGTCAATGTCCAGCTACAAATCGTGGCGGAACTTTGACAAAAGCTTCGCCGGCGACCGACGTCAAAATTCTCGAAATAGGTCGAGTGGACTAGGGCGCGCCCCGAGGATTTCGGGGCATCGGTCCCGCTTGTCGTCGCGCGGCGACGCAACGCGGCAGCCCTTGTCGCCGCATCGCGACGCAGCTCCTTGCGGATGCGCCGATCGGATCAGCGCGCAAAATAAATCGCAAACCTCCGGCGGCTAACGTGAGCGGGTCGCGCGGATGGAGCGCCCGCGACACGAACGGGGTCCACACACGTGTACAGGTATCTCGACATCGCCCTGGCGGGCGCGAAGCGCGTTCTGGGCGCAGCGCTCTTTCTCGCGGGGATCCTTTTCGCCGCGATGGCGTTCGCCGAGCCGCCGGATGCGCTCGGCGCCGGGGACAGCGTGCGCGTCACGGTGCTGCAGAACCCGGATCTCACGACCGAGACGCGGGTCTCCGAGCGCGGCACGATCCTCTTTCCGCTGATCGGCGAGGTGCGCGTGGCGGGTCTCACGCCGGAGGAGGTCGCGGCGCGCATCGCGGCGCGGCTGCGCGGCGGCAAGCTCGTGCTCGAGCCGCAGGTGAGCGTCAGGGTGCTCGAGGTGCGCAGCCGGCTGGTTTCGGTGCTCGGGCAGGTCGCGCGACCCGGCCTGTATCCGCTCGACGGCGCCGACACGAGGCTCACCGACGTCCTTGCGCTCGCGGGCGGAGTCACCAGCGACGGCGCCGACACCGTGACGGTCGTCGCGACGCGCGACGGCCGCACGAGGCACATCGAAGTGAACCTTCCGGCGATGTACCGCAGCGGAAACCTTTCGCGCGACCTCCGCGTGCACAGGGGCGATTCGATCTACGTGCCGCGCGCATCCGTGTTCTACATCTACGGCGAGGTCCAGAACCCGGGCGCGTATCGCCTGGCGCCCGAAATGACCGTGATGCAGGCGCTTTCGGCCGGCGGCGGGCTCACGCTGCGTGGCACCGAGCGCGGGCTGCGGATCGAGCGCGCGGCCGCCGATGGCAACCCGCGCACCATCGACGCGCACCTCGGCACCCGGGTCGAGCCGAACGACGTGATCCGCGTAGCGGAGAGCTGGTTCTAGGGCGGGTGCAACTTGAGCCTCCAGCAATTCCTGCTCGTCTGGCGGGCGCGCTTCCGGATGTTCGCGATGGTGCTCGGCGCGACCGTGCTCGCGGCGCTTGCCGTGAGCCTGCTCCTTCCGAAGTCCTACAAGGCCACGGCGTCGCTGCTGGTCGATACCGAGAACCGGCAGTCGCTAAGCGACACCGTGCGCCCGCTCGTCCTGCCGCAGGAACGCCTGAGCTACCTGCAGACCCAGGCGAACATCATCACGAGCGAGCGGGCCGGGCGGCGGGTGGTGCGCGGCCTGCAGCTCGCCGACCGGCCGAGGCTGCGCGAGCGCTTCGTCGAGGACACCGGGGGCGGGGGATCGATCGAGGACTGGATCGCGCAGCGGCTTCTGCGCAAGCTTGACGTGGAAACCTCGCAGAGCGACGTCATCCGCATCGGCTACTCGTCCCACGACCCGCGTTTCGCCGCGGCGGTCGCCAACGCGTTCGCGCGTGCCTATGTCGAGACGAAGCTGGAGCTGCGCGTGCAGCCCACGCGCGAGGCAGCGGCGTGGTTCGAGCAGCAGTTGAAAAGCCTGCGCGCCAACCTCGAGCAGGCGCAGGCGCGGCTCACCGCGTACCAGAGGAGCAACCGGATCGCCGCTGCCGACGGCAGCCCGGACCCCGACGCCGCCAGGCTCGCGGCGCTTTCGACCAAGCTGGTCGACGCCCAGGCTCAGGCCTTCGACGCGAGCGCCAGGCTGCAGCAGGCGCGCGCGTACCTCGCGCGCGGAGGATCGCCGGACGACGTTCCGCAGGTGCTCGCGGATCCGCTCGTCCAGAAGCTCGCAGCCGAGCTGTCGCTCGGCGAATCGAAGCTTCAAGGGATCGCCTCGCAGCTCGGCGTCAACCACCCGACCTACCGGCGCCAAGTCTCGGAGAATCGGAGCCTGCGCGCGCAGATCGCCTCCGAGATGCGCAAGGTGCTCGTCGGCCTCGAGAACACCGCGGGCGAGCGCCGCCGGCGCGAGGCCGACCTCGGGGCGGCCCTCGACGCGCAGCGCGAGCGCCTGCTGCAGGACAAGGCGAGCCGCAACCAGGTCGCGGTGCTGCAGCGCGACGTGGACAACGCCCAGGCGGCGTATGGCCTGGCGCTGCAGCGATTCATCTCGAGCGAGGTTGACAGCCGCGCGAGCCAGACGAACGCCGCCATCCTCGACCGGGCTGTGGTTCCGATCGAACCGTCGAGCCCGAAGCTCGTCCTCAACGCCGCCGTTTCGCTGTTGGTCGGACTGCTGCTTGGAATCGGTGCGGTGATGCTGCTCGAGATTGCGGACCGGCGGGTGCGCTCGCCCGCGGATATGGGGTTGCTCGGGGACGTGCCGCTACTCGCTGTGCTCGGCCACCGGCGAGGCGCGGCAGACCGGCTACTCGTCGCCCGCAGCGCCGCGGTGCTACCGGAGCCGAAGTGAGGGCAAGCCGATGAATCCGAGGGACAACGTCCTACCGCTGCCGGGGCAGGAGGACGCGCGTACCGCGCCGGCCGCCCGCCAAGAGGTGCCCGAGCCGCTCGCGGGCGCGGCCGGCATCGGCGGCGAGCTGGTCGTCGCGCGCGAGCCCTTCGGCGCGCAGGCCGAGCAGTTGCGGTTTCTGCGCACGCAGCTCCTCATCCGCTGGGCGAACGCCGGGATCCGGCGCCGCCTGCTGGTGGTCGCGAGCCCCGGGCCGGGCGAAGGGCGCAGCCACGTGGCGGCGAACCTCGCGGTGGCCTTTGCACAGCTCGGCGAGCGCACGCTGCTCGTCGACGCCGATCTGCGCGCGCCCCGCCAGCACCGGATCTTCGGCGTTCCCGAGCGGCCCGGACTTGCGGCGGTGCTCGCCGGCCGCGCCGGGCGCGGCGCAGCGCTCACGCTGCCGCAATACGGGCCGCTCGCGCTCCTGCCGGCCGGTGCGCCGCCGCGCAATCCGCAGGAGCTGCTCGCGGGGCCGGCATTTGCCGCGCTGCTCGCCGAGCTCACCGCCGAGCACGAGGTGATCGTCTTCGACTCGCCCCCGACCGAGCTCTACGCGGACGCGCAAAGCCTCGCATTCCGCGCGGGCAGCGTGCTGGTGCTCGCGCGCAAGGATTGCACGCGCGAGCGCGACGCCGGGCGCACCGTGCGCGAGCTGGGCGCGACCGGAGCGCGTGTCGTCGGCACGGTGTTCAACGGTTTCTGATCCGCGTCCGTGCTCCCCGCGCTCGAACGCCGGACATTCGCCGGCCCGCCCGCGGGCGTGCGCGAGCCCGCGAAGGTGCGCGCCGCGGCGGCGCTGCTCGGCCTTCTCTGGGGCGGCGTGACCGCGCTCGCGGGGCTGAACGCGCTCTACCTTTGCGCCGGGATGATCGGCTGCGCGTTCATCGCGCTCGATTTCCGCATCGGCGTGGTCCTGCTCATCGTGCTGATGCCGCTCTCGGGAAGCTACCTCTTCCCGCACGAGATGTTCGGGATCAAGGGCCTCAACCCGGTCAACCTGGTGCTCGCCGCGACGCTCGCCTCCTACTGCCTGGCAGAGCTCGCGGACGGCGGCCTGCGCCGCCTGCTGCCGCCCGCGCTGCTGGGGCTGTATGTCGCGCCGATCGTGATCGCGGGCCTGCGCGGGGTGCGCCACTTCGGCGAGATCGCCCCGGTGTTCTTCATGTCCGTCGATGGGCTCGATTTCCAGGATCCCGCCGGCTACTTGGTCGACGTGGTGGCCAAACCGCTGCTGCTTGTGGTCTTCTCGCTGCTTGTCGGCGCTGCGGCGGCGAAATCCGATAAGCCTGAGAAGTTCCTGCTGCCGGTCTGGATCGCGATCTGGGTTATGGGCCTGATGGTCGTGGGGTACGTGCTGCATTCCGGCATCGGGCTGCAACAGCTCGCGAGCGGCGGCGAGCGGGCGTTCCTCGGGGCGCTCGGCATGCACGCGAACGAATTCGGCAGGCTGTACCTGGTCGCCTATGCGCTGCTGCTCTTCACCTGGGCGGAGACGAAGGAGCCCGCGGCGCGGCTGGGGCTCGCCGCCTCGATCGGGCTTGCGGCCGTCGCGCTGATGCTCACGTTCTCGCGCGGCTCCTTCGCGGGCTTCGCGCTGGTCAACGTGCTGTTCCTGCTCTGGCGCCGCAACGCGGGCGCGCTCGTGTTCTTCGGGTTGCTCGCGGCCGTGGCGCTGTTCGCGCTGCCGGCAGCGGTCTACGACCGGGTCCAACACGGCTTCGGGCACGGCCTGAACTCGATCAGTGCCGATCGGATCGACGGGCTGTGGCTGCCGCTCCTGCCGCAGGTGCTGCGCCACCCGCTCTTTGGCAGCGGGCTCGAGTCGATCCTGTGGTCCGCGCCGATGCGCACAGGCGCGGGGGTGAGCGTGCTCGCAACCACGCATCCGCACAACGCGTACCTGGAAGCGCTGCTCGACATGGGGATCGTCGGCCTGGCGCTCGCCTGCGCCTACTTTGCGCTCGTCTGGAAAGGCCTGCGCGCGCTCGCTGCGGATACCTCGGTCGCCCCGCGGCTGCGCGGATTCTTCCTCGGTGCCGCGGCTGCGCTCTTCGCGCTCCTCGCCTCGTACTTCACCGACAGCAGCCTCAGGCCGAAGCCCGAGCAGGTTTTCCTGTGGCTTGCGATCGGGATGATGTACGGCCTGCGTCGGCCCAGGCGCCCCCGGGCCTGAGAGCACCCGTGCCGGGAATCCTGTTCGTCACCGGCTCGCTCGACCACGGTGGGGCCGAGCGCCAAGCGATCGCGCTTGCGAACGGCATGGCGCAACGCGGATACGAATGCCGCTTCGCCTACGTCAAGCGCGACGCCGCTCAGCTCGAGCGCCTTCGCCTGCGCGAGGGCGCGCGCTGCCTCGGCGCCGCGGCCTACCTCGACCTTCGCGCCGTCAAAGGCCTCGCCGCCCAGCTGCTCGCCTCCGCGCCTTCCGCGATCGTCGCGGCGAACGGCTACGCGCTGATGTACGCCTGGCTCGCGCTGCGCGCGGCGCGCCGGCGCCTGCCGCTCGTCGCGACTTTCCACTCCACGCGGCTGCAGGGAGCGAAGGAGCGGCTGCAGATGCTCGCCTACCGCTTGCTGTTCTGGACCTCGAGCTGCGCGGTGTTCGTCTGCGAGCGCCAGCGCCGCCACTGGCTGCGCCGCGCGCTGTTTTCGCGCAGGAACGAGGTGATCTACAACGGCGTCGATACCGACGCATTCCGCGACCGCTGGAGCCCGGCCGAGCGCGCGGCCTTGCGCGCTTCGCTCGGCCTGCGCGAAGCCGATTACGTGATCGGCATGGTGGCGCTTTTACGGCCGGAAAAGAATCCGCTGCAACTCATCGACGCGGTCGCGGCGCTTCGCGCGCGCGCAATACCCGCACGCGCGCTGCTGATCGGCGACGGCGAGATGCGCCCCGCGATCGAGGCGCGCGCCCGCGCGCTGGGGATCGCGGGAGAAGTTGTGACCACTGGCATCCAGCAGGACGTGCGGCCGTTGATCGCGATCTGCGACGTTGTCGTGCTGTGCAGCCTGACCGAGGCGTTTTCCATGGCCGCGCTCGAGGCGATGGCGATCGGCCGGCCGGTGGTCCATTCCGACGTCGGCGGCGCCGCGGAGATGATCGAGCCGGGGCGCAACGGGCTCCTCTTCCCGGTGGGCGACACGCGGGCGCTCGTCGAGGGGCTCGCGGCGCTCGTCGATCCGCGCGTGAGCGCCGCAATGGGGCGAAACGCGCGCGCACGGGTCGAGACGCGCTTCTCGGAGCGCTCGATGGTGGACGGCTACGAGCGGCTGCTGCTGCGGCTCGTCGGGCGCGAACAGCGGCCCGCGCCCCTCCAACCAGACCATGGCGGGCGCGCAAAAACGACACAGTGAGGCCCGACCATGCGTGCATGGCGCACTATGCGGACGTTCTGGAGGCGCTGCACGCGCGGCCCCGCCGGTGGCTGGTCACGGGCGCGGCCGGCTTCATCGGCTCGAATCTGATCGAGGCGCTGCTCGGGCTCGGTCAACACGTCGTCGGCTTGGACAATTTCTCCGCCGGACGCCGGCAAAATCTCGCCCAGGCGAGAGCCGCGGTTGGCGAGCGATGGACGGCGTTCCGCCTGATCGAGGGCGACGTGCGCTCGCTCGACACCTGCCGCCAGGCATGCCGCTCGGTGGAGATCGTGCTGCACCACGCGGCGCTCGCGGGCGTCCCGCAGTCGATCGCGGACCCGATCGCCGCCGGCGAAAGCAACGTCACCGGTTTTCTCAACATGCTGGTCGCCGCGCACGCCGCGGGCGTGTCGCGCTTCGTCTACGCCAGCTCGAGCGCGGTCTACGGCGACCGCGCGGGGCGCCTCAAGAGCGAATCCGCGACCGGCCGGCCGCTGTCGCCCTACGCCGTCACCAAGGTCGTGAACGAGCTCTACGCGCAGAATTTCGCGCGCTGCTACGGATTCGGCTCGATCGGCCTGCGCTACTTCAACGTTTTCGGGCCGCGGCAGGACCCGGAAGGAGCTTACGCCGCGGTGATCCCGCGCTGGATCTCCGAGATGACGCGCGGCGAGCCCGTGTACATCAACGGCGACGGCGAGACGACGCGCGACTTCTGCTACGTGGACGACGCGGTGCAGGCGAACCTGCTCGCCGCGACGGTCGCGGACGCGTCCGCGGTCAATCAGGTCTACAACGTCGGCTGCAACGCGGCGACCAGCCTGAACGAGCTGTTCGAGACGATCCGCGCGCTGCTCGAGCCGAGGGTTCCGCGCCTGCGCGGCCTGCGGCCGGTCTACCACGAATTCCGCGAAGGGGACGTGCGCTTCTCGCAGGCCGACATCAGCAAGGCCGAGCGCCTGCTCGGCTACCGGCCGGCGTGGCGGATCCGGGACGGCCTCGCGCGCACCATTGAGCTCTGCTTCGGCCAGCTCGCTTCGCCGCGCCCTCGCAATGGCGGAAGGCGACGTTCGCCACTCAGCGTGGCTTGACAGGGAGCCTCTCATGCACAATTTCCGGTTTTTCGCGGTGTTCGCCGCGCTCTGCGGTCTCGCGTTTGCGGCATCGGGCGCGCACGCGCAGACGGTGACGCGCTTCGAAGAGACGAATTCCGCGGTGAGTCTCAGCGCCGGCTGGACCGAGGACAGCGGCGAGCCCTGGAGCGGCGGGAGCGCCGCAATCAGCTCAAGCGCGGGCGCGCAGGCGACCTTCAGCTTCACCGGCACCTCGGTCACCTGGCTTGGCGGGCGCTCGAATGCAACCGGGATCGCGCAAGTCTTTCTCGACGGCAAGTACGTGGCCGACGTCGACACCTATTCCAAGACCCAGGAGACACGGGTGCCGATGTACACGATGAACGGCCTGGCGGACACGAGCCACACGCTCACGATCGAGGTGACCGGGACGATGAACGCGTCGTCGAACGGTGCGGTAATCGTGGTCGACGCCTTCGACGTTCCCGGGCCGGCGGTGTCGCGGCTGCAGGAGACCGATCCGGAGGTCAGCTTCGGCCGGGGCTGGGTTGAGGACAACGGCTTGTATACCTACACCGTGGGAATCACCGGCCAGACGCCGCAGGTGAAACTCAGGAACTGGAGCGGCGGCGCAGCGGCGCTCACCAGCACGGCCGGCGCGAGCGCGACCTTCACATTCACAGGAACGTCGGTCAGCTGGATCGGCGCGCAGGGTACCCAGAGCGGGACCGCTCGGGTTTATCTCGACGGCAAATTCGTCGCCGGCGTCGACCTGTATTCGTCTGTGGAACGAATCCAGGCGGAGGTCTTCAAGGCCACGGGCCTCGCCGACACGACGCACACGCTCACGATCGAGGCGACCGGCCAGCACGATCCCGCATCGCAGGGCGCGCTGGTCGTGGTCGACGCCTTCGAGGTGACCGCCCCGGGGACGCGCCTGCAGGAAACCGACCCGTCGATCGCCTACGGCAGCGACTGGATCCAGGGTAACCGGGACGTGGCCTACTCCGAAGGCACCGCTGCGGAGTCCAACACGCCGTACGCGCAGGCGAGCTTCACCTTCACCGGTGCCGGAGTGCGCTGGATCGGCGCGCGCGGGCCGCAGACCGGGATCGCGCGCGTGTGGCTGGATGGCGTGCTCGTCGGCGACCTCGACATGTACTGGCCGACCGAAGGGCCGCAGCACACCGTCTTCGCGGCGCGGGGCCTCGCCGCCGGAACGCACACGCTCGCGATCGAGGTGCTGCCGAACACCAACCCGGCGTCCACCGACCACTGGATTCTGATCGACGCGTTTGACGTCATTCACTGAGCGGGGCGGGGTCGCCATCGCGCACCCGCGGCGAAAGGAAAAGGTATGCGCGCAATCCTGAGAAGCGTCATCTGGGCGGCCCTGCCGGCGCTCGCCGGCCTATTGCTCGCCGCGCCGCAGGCGGCGGCGCAGGCGCTCGGAAGCCTCGTGGTGACGATCACGTCTCCGGCGTCCGGGTCCACCGTCAGCGGCACGATCCCGGTCACCGCGAGGGTGAGCATCGTGGGCTCGCTCATCGTCAAGGGCGTGCAGTTCAAGCTCGACGGCGCGGACCTCGGTGCCGAGGACACGACGGCGCCCTACTCGGTGAGCTGGGACACCACCGGCGCGACGAACGGCTCGCACACCCTCACCGCCGTGGCGCGCGACTCCCTCGGCATCCTTGTGACCTCCAACCCGGTCACGGTGACGGTGTCGAACGCCCCCCCGCCCGACACGACGCCGCCCACGGTGAGTATCACCTCGCCCGGCTCGGGAGCGACGGTCTCGGGGACCGTCAGCGTGACCGCCAGCGCCTCGGACAACGTCGGAGTCGC
>JAKALD010000117.1 GCA_021813275.1 Pseudomonadota bacterium
CTGGGATCCCGATGCCGGCCAGTTCTACTGGCACCGCTTCTTCTCGCACCAGCCGGACCTCAACTTCGACAATCCGCGCGTCGTGAGCGCGCTGGTGCAGGTGATGAAGCGCTGGCTCGATACGGGCGTGGACGGCTTCCGCCTCGACGCCATTCCCTATCTCTGCGAGCGCGAGGGCACCAGCAACGAGAACCTGCCGGAGACCCACGTGGTGGTGCGCCAGATCCGCGCCGTCATCGACGCCCATTACGGCGACCGCATGCTGCTGGCCGAGGCCAACCAGTGGCCGGAGGACGTGCGCGAGTATTTCGGCGACGGCGACGAGTGCCACATGGCCTATCACTTCCCGCTGATGCCGCGCATCTACATGGCGATCGCGCAGGAGGACCGCCACCCGGTGGTCGAGATCATGCAGCAGACGCCGGAGATTCCCGACAACGCCCAGTGGGCGATTTTTCTGCGCAACCACGACGAGCTCACGCTCGAGATGGTGACCAGCAAGGAGCGCGACTACATGTACCGCATGTACGCCGCCGACCCGCGCGCGCGCATCAACCTCGGGATCCGCCGGCGCCTCGCGCCGCTCATGGAGAACGACTTCGACCGCATCAAGCTCATGAACAGCCTGCTGCTGTCGATGCCGGGATCGCCGATCATCTACTACGGCGACGAGATCGGCATGGGCGACAACATCTTCCTCGGCGACCGCGACGGGGTGCGAACGCCCATGCAGTGGAGCCCGGA
Organism: Pseudomonadota bacterium; assembly: GCA_021813275.1. GTDB lineage: Bacteria > Pseudomonadota > Gammaproteobacteria > Burkholderiales > SG8-39 > JAKALD01. The sequence continues at coordinate 745 of JAKALD010000117.1, forward strand.
CCGCAACGCCGGGTTCTCGCGCGCCGATCCCCAGCGTCTGTTCCTGCCGCCGATCATGGACCCGATCTACGGATTCGAGGCGGTGAACGTCGAGGCACAGCAGCGCGAGCCGAGCTCGCTGCTCAACTGGATGAAGCGCATGCTCACGGTGCGCAAGACGAGCCGGGCCTTCGGGCGCGGGCGCCTGACGCTGCTCAACCCGGGCAACCGCAAGGTGCTCGCCTACCTGCGCGAGTACGGCGACGAGGCGCTGCTGTGCGTGGCGAACCTCGGCCGCTCGGCGCAGCCGGTGGAGCTGCGCCTCGAGGCCTACCGCGGGCGCGTGCCGGTCGAGATGCTCGGCCGCACGCCTTTCCCGCCGATCGGCGAGCTGCCCTACCTGCTCACGCTGCCCGCGCACGGCTTCTACTGGTTTCGCCTCGCCGCCGACGCCGAGGTGCCGAGCTGGCACGAGGAGCGCCTCGCGCCCGAGGAGCTGCCGGTGCTCGTGCTGTTCGACGGCTGGACGAGCTTCTTCCGCGACCGCGTGGTGCCGTGGCGCATCGCCATGGCGCAGAAGGTGCGCGCCCAGCTCGAGGAAAAGGCGCTGCCGCGCTTCATCGAGGCGCAGCGCTGGTACGCGGCGAAGGGCGAACGCGTCACGCGCGCGCGGCTCGCCGACCACGTGCTCTGGCAGGCGGGCGAGCGCGCCTGGCTGGTCGCGCTCGTCGAGACCGAGGGGCCGGCGGAGCCCGCCACCTATTTCCTGCCGCTCGCGCTCGCCTGGGAGGAGCGCGAGGAGGAGCGCGTGCGCGCGCTCATGCCGGCGGCGGTCGCGAAAGTGCGCCAGCAGGCGAACGTCGGCGTGCTCGCCGACGCGCTCGCCGACGAGGCCTTCTGCCGCGCGCTGGTGGAGGCGATCGGCGAGGGCCGGGAGCTCGCCACCGCGCGCGGCACGCTACGCTTCAGCCCGAGCGCCGCGTTCGCCGAGATCGCCGGCAAGGACCTCGGCGCGCTCGCCGCCAGCCGCCCCAAGGCGCAGAGCTCGAACAGCATCGTGCTGCTCGGCGAGCGGCTGTTCCTCAAGGGCTACCGGCGGCTGCGCAGCGGGATCAATCCCGAGCTCGAAGTGGGCCGCTTCCTCACCGAAGTCGCGCGCTTCGCGCACTGCGTGCCGCTCGCCGGCGCGCTCGAGTACCGCAGCGCCGAGGGCGTGCCGACGACGCTCGCGCTGCTGCAGGCCTACGTGCCGAACCAGGGCGACGGCTGGAGCTACACGCTCGACTACCTCGAGCGCTACCTCGAGGCGCCGCGCGCCGCGCCCGAGCCGCCGCCGGAGGACGTGCACGGGGCCTACCTGTCGCTGGTGCACACGCTCGGGGTGCGCAGCGCCGAGCTGCATCTCGCCCTCGCGCTGAAGAGCGGCGACCCCGCGTTCGACCCCGAGCCGATCGGCGCCGAGGACCTCGCCGCCTGGAAGCACGACGTGCGCCGCGAGGCGCTCGAGACCCTGGAGCTGCTCGAGCGGCGCAGGGGCCAGCTGCCGGTGCACGCGCACCTCGACGCGCAGGCGCTCGGCGAGCGGCGCGGCGCGCTGCTCGCGCGCATCGAGGCCTGCGCGCTGCCGCAGGGCCGCGCGCTCAAGACCCGCTATCACGGCGACTACCACCTGGGCCAAGTGCTGCTCGCCGCGAACGACTTCGTGATCATCGATTTCGAGGGCGAGCCCGGGCGAGCGCTCGAGGCGCGCCGCGCCAAGCATTCGCCGCTGCGCGACGTCGCCGGCATGCTGCGCTCTTTCGACTACGCGCGCTGGGCCGCGCTGCGCCGCGCCAACCACGGCGCCGACGAGGACGGCCCGCTCGCGGAGCCGGCGCGCGCCTGGCTCGCGCAGGCGCGCGCCACGTTCCTCGGCGCCTATGCCGGGGTGGCCGGGGCGAGCGAGCTGTATGGCGGCTTCGAGGGCGCGCGCGGGCTGCTCGCGCTCTTCGAGCTGGAGAAGGCGCTCTACGAGCTGCGCTACGAGATGGGCATCCGCCCCGACTGGGCAGACATCCCGCTCGAGGGCATCCTCACGCTGCTCGGCGACTGAGGCGCGCGCCACGGACCACGGACCAGGAACCAAGGAGGAGCCATGAACCAGGTAAGCATGCTGCTTGAGCCGGTGCGCGCGTTTGTCGAGCAGGTCGGCGCGTTTCTCCCCAGGCTCGCGCTCGCGGTGGCGGTGCTGGTCGCCGGCTGGCTGCTCGCGAAGGTGGCGCGCTTCGCGGTCGTCAAGGCGCTGCGCGCGGTCAACTTCAACGTGCTCACCGAGCGCGCCGGGATGGACGCCTTCCTCGCGCAGGGCGGGATCGAGAGCGACACGACCGACATCTTCGGTCTGCTGATCTGGTGGCTGGTGATTCTCGCCGCGCTGATCATCGCCTTCAACGGCCTGGGCCTGAGCTCCGTGACCGAGCTGCTGCGCGAGGTCGTGCTGTTCGTGCCGAAGGTGATCGCCGCGCTGCTGATCCTCGCCTTCGGCGCGTACTTCGCGCGCTTCATCGGCAACACGGTGCTGGCGTACTGCCGCAACATCGGCATCCAGGACGCCGCGCTGCTCGGCAAGCTCGCGCAGTACGCGATCGTGACCTTCGTGGTGCTGATCGCCCTCGACCAGGTGCAGATCGGCGGCGAGATCGTGCGCGAGAGCTTCCTCATCGTGCTCGCCGGCGTGGTGTTCGCGCTCGCGCTCGCCTTCGGCTTGGGCGGACAGAAGTGGGCCGCGGGCCGCATCGAGCGCTGGTGGCCCGAGCAGGGCGGGAAGGACGAGCGATGAGCCCTGCGGCGCGCGGCGCGGCCCGCCACTCCACCCGCTTCACCGAGGTCTGGCCCGGACGCCCGTATCCGCGCGGCGCGACCTGGGACGGCGAAGGGGTCAATTTCGCGCTGTTCTCCGAGCACGCCGAGAAGGTCGAGCTGTGCATCTTCAGCGAGGGCGGCCGGCGCGAGCAGCAGAGGATCGAGCTGCGCGAGTGCACCGACTTCGTCTGGCACTGCTACCTCCCGGAGGCGCGGCCGGGCCTGATCTTCGGCTACCGCGTGTACGGGCCCTACAAGCCCGAGGAAGGCCACCGCTTCAACCCGAACAAGCTGCTCGTCGATCCCTACGCCAAGTGCCTGGTCGGCTCGGTGAGCTGGAGCGAGGCGCTGTACGGCTACACGGTCGGCGATCCCAAGGCGGACCTCTCGTTCGACACGCGCGACAGCGCGGGGGTCGTGCCGAAGTGCCGCGTGATCGAGGAGGCGTTCACCTGGGGCGACGACCGGCGCCCGGAGGTGCCCTGGCACGACACCGTGATCTACGAGCTGCACGTGCGCGGCTTCACCATGCGCCACCCGGACGTGCCCGCGCCGCTGCGCGGCACCTACGAGGGGCTTGCCTCGCGCCCGGTGGTCGATTACCTCAGACGCCTCGGCGTCACCACCGTGGAGCTCATGCCGCTGCACGCCTACGTCGACGAGCGCGCGTTGATCGAGCGCGGGCTGCGCAACTACTGGGGCTACAACACGCTCGCCTACTTCGCCCCCGAGATGCGCTACAACGCCTCGGGCCGGGTGAACGAGTTCAAGACGATGGTGAAGACCCTGCACTCGGCAGGCATCGAGGTGATCATCGACGTCGTCTACAACCACAGCTGCGAGGGCAACCACCTCGGACCGACGCTCGCGTTCCGCGGCATCGACAACGCCGCGTACTACCGGCTCGACCCGCAGAACCTCCGCAACTACGTCGACTTCACCGGCTGCGGCAACACCGTGAACCTGGTGCATCCGCGCGCGCTGCAGCTGGTGATGGACTCGCTGCGCTACTGGGCCGGGGAGATGCACGTCGACGGCTTTCGCTTCGACCTCGCCTCCGCGCTCGCGCGCGAGGACTCGAGCGTCGACCAGCTCGGCGCGTTCTTCGACGTCGTGCGCCAGGACCCGGTGCTCAACCGCGTCAAGCTGATCGCCGAACCCTGGGACATCGGCCACGGCGGCTACCAGGTCGGCAACTTCCCGCTCGGCTGGGCGGAATGGAACGACCGATATCGGGATGGCATGCGCGCCTACTGGAAGGGCGACGGCGGCGTGATCGGCGAGTTCGCGCGCCGGCTCACCGGATCGTCGGACCTGTACGGCCGCTCGGGGCGCAACCCGTACGCCAGCATCAATTTCATCACCGCGCACGACGGCTTCACGCTCGCGGACCTCGTCTCGTACAACGACAAGCACAACGAGGCGAACGGCGAAGGCAACCGCGACGGCCACAACAACAACCTGTCGTGGAACTGCGGCGTCGAAGGCCCGACCGACGACCCCGCGGTGCGCGCGCTGCGCGACCGGCAGGTCCGCAACTTCCTCGCCACGCTGCTGCTGTCGCAGGGCGTGCCGATGCTGCTCGCCGGCGACGAGCTCGGGCGCACCCAGGCCGGCAACAACAACGGCTACTGCCAGGACAACGAGCTCTCGTGGCTCGACTGGACGCCGACAGTCGCGAAGTCCGCGCTCACCGACTTCGTGCGGCGCCTGATCGCGCTGCGGCGCGCGCACCCCGCCTTCCGGCGGCGCGACTTCTTCCAGGGCCGGCCGCTGCACGGCGGCGACGCCAAGGACATCCTGTGGCTCAAGCCCGACGGCACCGAGATGAGCCACGAGGAGTGGGAGCACGACTTCGCGCGCTCCCTCGGGGTGTACCTCTCCGGGAGCGGGCTGGCCGACGTGGACGCGCGCGGCCGGCCGCTCGTCGACGACGACTTCCTCATGCTGTTCAACGCGCACCACGAGGACGTGGCGTTCACGCTGCCGATGCTCTCGGCCGAGCCCTGGCGCGCGGTCTTCGACACCGCGCAGGAGCCCGCCATGCCCGATGCGCGCCGGCACTTCGCGGGCGGCGCGATCTACCCGTCGCGCGCGCGCTCGCTCGCGCTGCTCACCCGCCCGGCCGGCGCGGCCTCGTGAGGCGGGCGCACGCCATGCCCTTCGGCGCCGAGGCGCAGGGCGGCTGCGTGCGCTTCCGCCTCTGGGCGCCCGGCGAGCGGCGCGTCGTGCTCGAGCTCGACGGCGCGCGTCACGATATGCGCGCCGTGCCGGGCGGCTGGCACGAGCGCGCGATCGCCGGCGCACGGGCGGGCGCGCGCTACCGCTACCTGCTGCCAAGCGGCCTTGCGGTGCCCGATCCCGCCTCGCGCTTCAATCCCGCCGACGTGCACGGCCCGAGCGAGGTCGTCGACCCGCGCGCCTACGCCTGGCGCGACGCCGCCTGGCGCGGCCGCCCCTGGGAGGAAGCCGTGATCTACGAGCTGCACGTGGGCGCATTCACGCCGCAGGGCACGTTCGCCGCCGCGCGCGAGCGGCTCCCCGAGCTCGCGGCGCTCGGCGTCACCGCGGTGGAGCTCATGCCGGTCGCGGACTTCCCGGGCGCGCGCAACTGGGGCTACGACGGCGTGCTGCCGTTCGCGCCCGATGCCTCGTATGGAACGCCCGACGAGCTCAAGGCTCTGGTCGACGCCGCGCACACGGCCGGCCTCATGGTCTTCCTCGACGTGGTCTACAACCACTTCGGCCCGGAGGGAAACTACCTGCACGCCTACTGCCCCGAGTTCTTCAACCCGGCGCATCACACGCCGTGGGGCGCGGCGATCAACTTCGACGGCGAGGGCTGTCGCACGGTGCGCGACTTCTTCGTGCACAACGCGCTCTACTGGGTCGAGGAGTACGGCTTCGACGGACTGCGGCTGGACGCCGTGCACGCGATCCGCGACGACTCGCAGCCCGACATCGTGTGCGAGATCGCGCGCGCGTTGCGCGAGGGCCCCGGGCGCGAGCGCCACGTGCACCTGGTGCTCGAAAACGACGCGAACCAGGCGCATTACCTCGCGCGCGACGCCGGGCTCGCGCCGCGCTTCGCCACCGCGCAGTGGAACGACGACCTGCACCACGCGCTGCACGCGCTGCTCACCGGCGAAGCCGATGGCTACTACGCGGATTTCGCCGGCGCGCCGCTCGAGCGCCTCGGGCGCGCGCTCGCCGAAGGCTTCGCCTACCAGGGCGAGCCCTCGGTCTTTCGCGGCGGGCGGCCGCGCGGCGAGCCGAGCGCCGAGCTGCCGCCGACGGCCTTCGTGTCGTACCTGCAGACCCACGACCAGGTCGGCAACCGCGCCTTCGGCGAGCGCCTCGACGCGCTCGCCGCGGAGCGCGCGGTGCGCGCGGCGCTCGCCTGCGTGCTGCTCGCCCCGCAGGTGCCGATGCTCTTCATGGGCGAGGAGTACGGCGCCTCGACGCCGTTTCTGTTCTTCTGCGACTTCGGCCCCGAGCTCGCCGCGGCGATCGCGCGCGGCCGGCGCGCCGAGTTCGCGCGCTTCGCCGCGTTCCGCGACCCGGCCGCCCAGGCCCGCATTCCCGATCCGGGAAGCCCCGAGACCTTCGAGGCGTCGCGGCTGCGCTGGGCGGAGGGCGACGCGCCCGGGCACCGCGCGCGCCTCGAGCTGTGCCGCAAGCTGCTCGCACTGCGCCGCGCGCGCATCGTGCCGCTTCTCGCGGCGGCGCGTCGCGGCGCAAGCCACGCGATCGAGGACGGCGCGCTGCGCGTGCAATGGGAGCTCGGGAGCTCGCGGCTGCACCTCGCCGCCTACTTCGGCCGCGGCGCGCCGCGGCTCTCGGCCGCGCCTCCGGGCGAGGTCCTCTACTCCGACGGCGCGCACGACGAGGCCGGCGGCTTGAGGCTCGAGGCAGCGGCCGTGCGCTTCAGCTTGCAACACGCTTCATGAGCGAAGAACGCGCGCAGCTCGAGCGCCTCGCCGCGCTCTCGGGGATCGCCTGCGACTACCACGATATCTGGGGCAGGCCGCAACGCGCGCCCGACGCGACCCTGCGCGCCCTGCTCGCCGAGCTCGACATCGACGCCTCCACGCCCGAGCAGGCGGCGCGCGCCGAGCACGATGCGCGCGCGGCGCGCTGGCATGCGGCGCTCCCTCCGGTCGTGGCGCTCGCCTGCGATGCGGCGCCGTGGCGCCTGCCCGTGCGCCTGCCCGAGGCCGCGCACGCGCGCCTCGCCTGGCGGCTGGAGCTGGAAGGCGGCGCGCGCTACCGGGGCGAAGCGGACTTCGGCGCGCTGCGCGAGGTGGAGCGCGGCGAGCTCGACGGCGCACGCTACGTCGCGCGCGAGCTCGAGCTCGACGTGGCGCTGCCCATGGGCTATCACCGCCTGCTGCTCGCCGACGCGCGCGGCGAGCTCGGCGAGGCGCTCGTCGTCGCGGCGCCGCAACGCTGCTACCGGCCGCGCGCGCTTGCGGACGGCGGGCGAATCTGGGGACCCGCGGTGCAGCTCTACGCGCTGCGCTCGGAGCGCAACTGGGGCATGGGCGATTACGGCGACCTGCTGCGCCTCGTCGAGCAGTGGGCCGCGTTCGGCGCGGGCATCGTCGGCCTCAACCCGCTGCACGCGCTCTTTCCGCACAACCCGCCGCACGCGAGCCCCTACAGCCCGTCTTCGCGGCTGCTGCTCAACGTGCTGTACCTGGACGTCGAGGCGATGGACGACTTCCGCGAATGCGAGGAAGCGCGGCGCCTGGTGCACTCGGCGGAGTTCCAGGCGCGCCTCGCGCGGCTGCGCGAGGCCGAGCTGGTCGACTATCCCGGCGTCGCCGCGGCGAAGTTCGAGGTGCTCGAGCGCCTGTACGCGCACTTCCGCGAGCGCCAGCTGCGCGGGAGCGGGCCGCGCGGCGACGCGTTCCGCGCCTTCCAGGCGCGCGGCGGCGAGGTGCTGCGGCGCCATGCGCTGTTCGAGGCGATCCAGGAGTCGCTGCATACCGTCGACGCCTCGGTGTGGGGCTGGCCGGCCTGGCCCGAGGAGTACCGCGACCCGGCGGGCGAAGCCGCAACCCGGTTTGCCGCCGAGCGGCTCGAGCGCATCGAGTATTACGAGTACCTGCAGTGGCAGGCCGATCGGCAGCTCGCGCGCGCCGCGGCGCGCTGCGAGGCGCTCGGGCTCGCGGTCGGCCTGTACCTCGATCTCGCGGTGTCGGTCGACCGCGCGGGCTCGGACGCCTGGGCGCATCGCGAGTGCTACGCGCGCGGCGCGAGCCTCGGCGCGCCGCCGGACGACTTCAACCTGAACGGCCAGGACTGGGGCCTGCCGCCGCTACGGCCCGACCGGCTGCGCGCGCAGCGCTACGCGCTGCTCGTGCACACGCTGCGCGAGAACATGCGCGACGCGGGGGCCCTGCGCATCGACCATGTCATGGGGCTGCTGCGCCTTTACTGGATCCCGGAGGGCGCGAGCGCGCGCGACGGCGCCTACGTCCACTACGCGTTCGACGAGCTGCTCGCGATCGTCGCGCTCGAGAGCCACCGCAACCGCTGCCTGGTGATCGGCGAGGACCTGGGCACCGTGCCCGACGAGGTGCGCGAGAAGCTCGCGCGCGCCGGCGTGCTCTCCTACCGGCTGCTGTACTTCGAGCGCGAGGGCAATGGCGCGTTCAAGCCGCCGCACGCGTACCTGCGCGAGGCGCTCGTCGCGGCGAGCACCCACGACCTGCCGACGCTCGCGGGCTGGTGGGAGGGCCGCGACCTCGAGCTGCGCGCCAGGCTCGCGCTCTTCCCGAGCGAGGCGCTGCGCGCGCAGCAGGAGGCCGGCCGGCGCGAAGACCGGCCGCGCCTGCTCGAGGCGCTGGAGCGCGCGCGGCTCAAGCCCGAGGGCGCGAGCCCGCAGTCGGCGACGCTCTCGCCGCAGCTCGGCGAAGCGGTGCACGCCTACGTCGCCGCCGCTCCGGCGCGCGTGATGATGCTGCAGCTGGAGGACGCGCTCGGCGTCACGGAGCAGGCGAACCTCCCCGGCACGGTAGACGAGCATCCCAACTGGCGGCGCAAGCTGCCGGCGAGCCTGGAGCGCATGCAAGGCGATGCGCGCGTGGTCTCGCTCGCGCAGCGCATCGCGCGCGAGCGCCCTCACCCCGCGCGCGCGCCGCAGCCCGCGGCAAGGCCCACGGCGCGCGTGCCGCGCGCCACCTACCGGCTCCAGCTCGGCCGCGACTTCACTTTCGACGACGCCGTCGCCCTGGTGCCGTACCTCGCGCGCCTGGGCGTGAGCGACGTGTACTGCTCGCCGCTGCTGCGCGCGCACCCGGGAAGCCTGCACGGCTACGACATCGTCGATCACAACGAGATCAACCCCGAGCTCGGCGGTCACGCCGGCTTCAAGCGCTTCGTCGCCGCCCTGCAGGCGCGCGGCATGGGGCTGCTGTTCGACGTCGTGCCCAACCATATGGGCGTGCTCGGCGCCGACAACGCGTGGTGGAGCGACGTGCTCGAGAACGGCCAGGCGTCGCCCTACGCGGGCTACTTCGACATCGACTGGTATCCGGTCAACGTCGAGCTCGCGGGCAAGGTCCTGCTGCCGGTGCTCGGCGACCACTACGGCAGCGTCCTCGGGCGCGGCGAGCTGCGCGTCGTGTACGAGCCCGACTCGGGATCGTTCGCCGCGCGCTATTTCGAGCACCGCATGCCGCTCGATCCGGCGAGCTACCCGCCGCTGATCGAGCGCGCCGCCCGTGCGGCGCATACGACCGCGGGCGAAGAGCTCGCGGCCCTCGCCGCGGCATTCGGCCGCCTGCCGCGGCGCGACGCAGCCGAGCCGCAGGCCCGCTTCGAGCGCGCGCGCGACAAGGAGATCCTCAAGCACCGGCTGATGCGTCTCGCGCGCGTGCAGCCCGAGGTCGCGCGGGCGCTCGAGGCCGCGGCCGCGCAACTGTGCGCGCCCCCGGGCGACGCGCTGCACGAGCTGCTCGAAGCGCAGCCCTACCGCCTCACCTACTGGCGCGTCGCCGCCGACGAGATCAACTACCGGCGCTTCTTCGACATCAACGACCTCGCCGCGCTGCGCATGGAGAACGAGGCGGTGTTCGAGGTGACGCACGGCTTCGTGCTGGCGCTCGCCGCCGAGGGCAAGGTCACCGGGCTGC
>JAKALD010000002.1 GCA_021813275.1 Pseudomonadota bacterium
GATCGGGCTTGCGGTCGAGAACCTGATCTTCCGCAACATCGAGGCCCGCACGGTGCGCAAGTGGGGCATGCAGCATTAAGGCACAATCCCTGCGAGTTGAGCCTCGCCGAATGCAGTCACGCGATCCAACTTCACTGCCAGCCCGCTGAGCACACTGGGGAAAGCCATCTCTGCTTGAATCGTGAGGTGTGTCAGTTCGATCACACGGTATTACGGCGGTGCGTACGTCGAGAAGCTACGGCGCCGCGCTATGCCTGTGGCGGGGGTAATAATTTATGACCGCGATGCCATAGGCATTGAGGCGAGTTTCTCGGATTTCGGGAAGCCTGCGTTGGGGAAATTCGTTGTAGGTGAAAACATAGCTAGTGTGCCCATCGCCCCGGGACACAAGCAAGGCCGAAGAGCCTCCCATTGAACGGCGCTCGATTCCACGTTCTGGCCAAGCCTGCCTCAGCGGCATGCAACCTTACGTGCCGCTATTGCTACTACTTACGCCGGCCTGGGCAGACCGCAGCGCGGCGCATGCGGCGTGAAACTCTGGAGGCCTTCGTGTTCCAGGTGATCGCTGCGCAATCGGAGGCGAAGGAAATCTATTTCAGTTGGCAGGGTGGTGAGCCGACGCTTGCCGGAATCGACTTCTTCCGCGATGCCGTCGAGCTTCAGGAGCGATACCGTCCACCGGGCGCGCACATCCTGAACGCGCTGCAAACGAACGGAACGTTGATTGACGCGGGGTGGGCAACGTTTCTCGCCGAGCACGGCTTTCTCGTCGGAGTGTCGATAGACGGGCCAGCAAGAATGCACGACCCGCTGCGGCGGTATCCGCGTGGGACAGGAAGTCACGCCCATGCCGTACGCGCGATCGAATGGCTCGCGCGCGCCAGCGTCGAGTTCAACACGCTAACAGTAGTCCACCGGCTCAATTATTTGCACGGCCGCGAAGTGTACAGATTTCTTCGTCGCCTCGGGTCGCGCTACATGCAGTTCATTCCGCTCGTCGAGCGGCAACTTCCCGACGGTACATTCGCCTCGCCCTCTCCCTCTCCCGAGAATGCAGCTGCACAGCTGGCACCGTGGACTGCGCCGCGCGAGGCGTTTGGGAGGTTTCTGTGCGAGGTGTTCGACGACTGGTTCGAACGCGACGTTGGAACCGTATCCGTACAGCTCATCGAGGAGCGGATCGCCGCGCTGGCCGGGCTGCCGGCGCAGCTCTGCGTGTTCGCACCGGACTGTTCCGCTACGCCCATGCTGGAAGCGGATGGCGATGTCTTCGGCTGCGACCATTACGCTTACCCGCCATTCCGGCTCGGCAATATCGCCGAGACGCCGATCGGAGAGCTGGTGACCGGGGATTCGCAGCGCGCGTTTGGCCGTCTCAAGCGCGATCCCCTACCGCAGAGTTGCTTCGATTGCCAGTTCCTCCTGAGCTGCTTCGGTGGCTGTCCAAAACACCGGTTCGTCCCCGTCGCATTTGGGGAAGCTGAGAACTACCTATGCCCTTCCTACCGGCAGTTTTTCGCGCATACAGCCGTGCACCTCGCTAGACTTGTAAGAACGACCTACGCGGGGACTGGCGATCCCAGATCGTAAGCTGGGCCCCGCGGCTATTCTGGGCACTTCCGGAAGGTACGAATATGAGATCGGAGGTCTCAGACGGCGCGACGGCCCGTTAGGGCGTAGATGAAGCGCGGAGCGGCGAGGCGGCCGACATAACTCCAGGCGTCTAGGCAAAGGCCGCACAGGAGTTGAAGTTCAATGCCAACATGCGGGATCGGCGGCATTAAAAGTTCGGGTTTGCAAAACGAGAACCTGCGGCCGTCAGAGTATCGTGCAGTGACCGACAGGCCGAGATAGAGCGACTTCGGCGTGAGCCCGCTTAGTCGATGACCGAGCTCGATCGGTAGCAAGGGACAGATCGATTGAAGTGTGAGCCACGGAACGCTCAATTTGGGTTTCGTCGCGGTAGGAATTATTGAGGAATGACGATGCAGCTGAGCTGGCCGTACGAAGGTGCGACGCCGTTGCCCGACAGCGCGGCTCGGTTTTCGCAGGTAGGCTCGAATCTGTGTTTGGATTTTCATGGCGATCCGCTCGCATCGCAAGTAGTCGTCTTCTCGGACGGCAATCATCACATGGCCCTTGCCGCTGCGCTCGCGGCCTTTCGTTCACGCCACCCAGATGTGAACGACGTCTTCTATGCAACGACGCCGCCAGGGGTACTTGTCGACGCGATGAAGGCAGGCGTGCTTGTCGTCGGAAACTTGCGCCTCACGGCCCATCCGGATGTTTTCATTGGGCCCGTAGGCCTTGTCAACCGGCTTCGTGAGGAAGGCAGGCTCGGTGAGCCGCATCCACTGGCCGCGAGCCGCGGCAACGTCATGTTGGTGCGCAAGGGAAATCCGATGGGGGTCTCGGGCATCGGCGACCTCGCGCGCGAGAACGTGCGGCTGTTCCTCTCCAACCCGGTGACGGAATCGGTCAGCTACCAGATTTACACCAAAACGCTCCGCCAGCTTGCGGCGCGGCGAGGGATCGACGCGGGTTTTCTCGACGCTGCCGGTGGCCAGTCTTCGCGCCTCGTGTATGGTGAGCGCATCCACCACCGCGAGGCGCCCCAGTACATCGCGGACGGGCGCGCCGACGTGGCCATAGTCTTCTATCACCTTGCCCTGCGCTATGTCCGCATCTTTCCCGACCTGTTCGAGCTTGTAGCGCTCTCGCCGGAGGGCGACCCGGATCAGTTGATCAGCAGTATCGCGGTCGCGAAGACCGTGACGGGCAGCGAATGGGGAGCGCGGCTGGTCGAGTTCCTGTTAGCCGAGAACGTCGCGCAGATTTACCGCGAGCACGGTCTGGTGCCCGCGCGCTAGTGGTCTTGAGGCGGCGTGATCCGCCCCGCGAAGGCTGCAATCGACCCGTGGAAGGTCCGATGTCGGCTGGCCGACAGACGCGCTTGTGCCGCAATGCTAATAAGTGCATCAAAAGGACGCATGATCACAACTAAGCGGGACACGGAGGAGGTGCACGATGAATACGGTGGCCACCGATGCTCGGGTTGCCCATCCGGCCGCGGGTCGGCATGGGAGCATAACGAAGCCGTCCGCAGCGCTCTGGCGTAGCTCGGTCGGGCTCGCTCTCGCTTTTCTGCTGCTCTTCGCGATCGCATTTGGCCCCTCCGTTCCGGGGCTCCAGCCCGTGGGCCAGAAGGTGCTCGGGGTCTTCGCGTGGTTCGTGGTCTGCATGGTTGCCGACGCGCTCCCGATGGCAGTGGTGGGGCTGACCTCGCCGCTGTTACTGGTCATCGTTGCGCACATGAAGGTCCCGGACGCGTTCAACGCGTTCAATAAGGACATCTTTTTCCTCGCGACGGGGGCCTTCATTCTTGCCGCGGTGATGATGGGGACGCCGCTCGGCAAGCGCATCGCCTTCGTGATCGCTGCCGCGACGCGATCCTCCAGCGTGACGCGCATCCTGCTTGGGCTGACTGCCGCACAGCTCGTCACGCACCCCGTGATTCCGGTCGTCAACGAGACGGCGCTATTTCTGCCCGTGTGCAAAGGCGTCGGATCCTGCATGGAGGGAAAAGAGCATCTCCCTGAAGCCCGCAGGATCAATACGGCGATCCTCTATCTCATCGCGGGGCTGATGCCCCTGTTCATCGGGCCCCTCATTCTTACCAGCCACTTCCCGAATTTGATCCTGGCCGCTTACCTGAAGAGCGCGCAGCACATCGATATTTCATGGGGACAGTGGCTTTGGCTCAATCTTCCGCTGTGGGGGCTCCTTCCGATCGTCTTTGTTTACGTTGTGCGCTACTTTGGGCTCACGGGACTCCAGCTGCCCGGCGCTGAGATCGGGTTGGCGAGGATGAGGGATGATCTCGGCAAGATCACCTGGCCGGAGCTTTGGGCGCTTGGGTGCCTTGCGATCGCGATGGTCCTGTGGATCGGCGGATGGCTGCAGCCGGGCATGACGGCGCTCCTCGCGGGCTTCCTGATGCTTCTGCCCTGGAGCGGCATTCGCTTCGGCGAGCTCAATCGCCACATGCTGTGGGACGTGCTCATGCTCCTGGGGGGCGCAATATCGCTGAGCACCGCGCTTTACAAGTCAGGAGTCGTGAGCTGGCTCGCGCACTTCGTCGCCGCGCCGATCCAGAGCGCGCATCTTCCGCTTCTCGTCGTCCTGGTGCTTCTCGTCTTCGCGTTTCACGTTCCGCGCGCCGGAATCGTGAGCGCGGTGGCTGCGGGCGCGGCGTTCGTTCCGCTTGTTGCAGGCATCGCCCAAGCGCTGCACTACAGCGTGCTGCCCTTCACGTTGGTCGTGATCAACAGCCTGAGCTACGCGTTCTTCCTTCCCATCTCGATCACCGCCTTCCTCATCGCGTGGGGCGCTTCGGGAACGAGCACCTGGGAGGCGATCAAGTTCGGCGCCCCGCTCTCGATCATCGCGAACCTCTACGTGATCCTGGTTCAGCCGGTCTGGCTGCGCATGATCGGATTTCCGATGTAACGCCCCCAGGCCGGGTCGGGCGGCCCGAGCGGCGGCGTCGCCCAGGTCAACCGAAGCGGATGAACATCGCGGAGGTCCACACCTTCGCGTCGTCGGCCTGCCGTCCATAGAAGTACACGGGTCGGAAACCGTGGGGGCCGTTCGCCGGCTCGAGCTCGAGCGTACCGGCGACGTCGCGCGGCAAGTCCGCGTCGGTGACTCGCTCGATCGCGAGAAACAACTCCTTCCCGCCCAGCTCGCGCCGAATGCGACCGGTGCGCAGAAGCTCCTCGCCGCTGATCTCCCAGTCGAACGTGGGACAGTGCACGAACGGATTGCCTTCGAGCGGATTGCCGACCTTGACATAGCTGTCGATCCTCCCGGAGACGCGGATCTTGCAAGCTGCGAGATTGCTTACGTCGATCACGGCGCAATCCGAATCGCCGTAGGTGTCCGTCCGGAATCCGATTTCGGTCGGGCCGGCGCGCCACACGGACTCCTCCGGGTGCTCAAAGCCGCCGCCTGCGAAAGCATTGATGGTGCCGTTGGTGATGCTGATCGTGCCGCGCCACTCGGCCCAGCGATAGCGATCCGGAATGCGGGCACCTCCCCAGCGAATCCGGATGCCACGAGCCGAGTACCCGGCTTCCTCGTGGAGGTTGCGATACCAGATTCGCCCTGTGTGATCGTACGCCGCCAGCTCGTCCCAACCGCCGTTGCCGAGAAACCGGTAGTCGATCTTCACGGCGCCCTTCGAGGCGAATTCGTCGCCCTGGATGTATTTGGCGCAGCGGGTCAAGCCAACGAGGCGCTCGCCCGTCGCCGCGAATGTGTGGCGTGCCCGTAACGCGCGGCCCACAGTCTGGCGGTCGAGCCTGTCCGCGATGATCCCGGTTATGCCGCCCTTTGTTCCGAAGACTTGCGTCCCGGGCAAGCCGCCGCCGGGTCGGCCGCGATGCTCGTCGCCGCTCGCCGAGGCACCAAGCTTGTATCCCCGCTCGATGACATCCTGGTAGAGCCAGCCGAAATGCCCCCAGGCCGAGGTGATCTCGACCAGACGCTCGAGCTCGGGGTGATGCCAGTCCGGTATGTACCGGCGGCCGCCGACGTGCGGCATGATCAAGTGATTCTCCGGATCGTGCGCGTAGGCAAGCCACAGCTCCTCGATCGGCCAGCGGCCCAGGTCGACCGCGGTGCCCTTCATGTCCTCGTTCCACGTGAGGGTGCGGTTGTGCTCCCCCTTTTCGTTGTACGGGAATTCGGGTTTCTTCCCGTGAAGGAAGACCACGTTGTGGTCGCCGCCGGCGGTCGAGCTGCCGCACCACTCCTGGACGGGGTAGCAGACGAGCTCGCCGTCCTTGTGGAACTCGTCCATGGTCTTCACGCCGAGCTCCCAGTTCGCGTCGGTAATTTGGAAGTCGTTCGCGGTGTAGCTGATCACGTCGAGACCCGCGATATCGCGCGCGTAAGCCGTGTTGTAGGCCGGGCTGTTGGTGCCGACCGTGTCGTGAGCGTGCACGTGCAAGTCGCCGTAGAACACCCTGGGGCAGGGGGCACTTGCGTCGACTGTAACGTAGTGAACTGCGTCTGCGACGCCAAGCGCGCCGGGCATACGAGCGAGGACCATGAGTTCGCCAGGTTCGCGTGGGAAGTCTCGAACGGCTGCCGTCGCCCACCCTTTGGCGTCGAATTCGATCTCCTTGCGATAGACACGCTTGCCGCCGCTCATGGCAGTAATCTCGACCGATCCACCGACATCCATGCAGGCATTACCCCAGCGGTCGTGGGCACTGACCCGCAGGTTGAACGGGACCCCGGGGCTTGTGAGCCGCGGTCCGACAAGCGACAGCGACGCTGGGGCTCCGGGGACGATGTCGATGACGACGTCTCCCGGAACGGCCACAAAGCGCGAGGTCCCGAGCGGATCAACGTAGCAGCGGAAGCGGAACTTGTTCTCGACGAAGGTCTGCACCCTGGTTCCAGGGCCGCCCATGCGCCGATCTCCGAGCCGGACGATGATGTGGTCTCCGGCGTTGAGGTAGCCGTCGACGGTATCCACGATGACCGCCTTCTGGAATGGACGCTCGTGTCCTTTCTGGTCGAATCGAACCTTGAGCGATTGGACCGTTGCCGGGCTCTGGCCCGGCGCGAGCGGGCCAGCCTGATACTCCGCCGAGACGTAATTAGCGCCGCCGGGATCGACTGTCTGGAAGAGCGCCCAGTCCGAATAGAACTTGAACGTGGCCTTGAACCAGGCGCCGTCGGCGATCCCGGAGCTGCCCACTTCATAGTCGAGGATGATCTCGTTCCAGCTCCCGGCGGTGAGGCTCTCGACGTTGCAGGTCACTTGTCCGGCAAAAGGCCGGGCCTTGTTGCGCTCGTACAGCCCGGCGGGCGCAACGTAGGATCCGAGACGGTCGCGGAGCTGGTTTTCGGTGAGCTGCTCTTGCGGAGAAGCTCCGCGCGGATCCACCATTTTGTTCATCGCTGGTCTCCGATAACACGAGTTCTATGAGCGGACAACGCAAGGTGTATCGCCGCGTTCGTCTCGTCGCGACGCGAGCTCTACCCGGCGCGCAATTCGGAAAAATCGGCTAGAGTTGCCTCTATTGGCAAATGCGGAACAGGCACTTGCCGAGTCGTGCAGCGCGTTCATAGCCCGCATTGATCCTCGAGCGCCATCGGTATTTCAGCAGAGCCGGAGTAGATCCGTCTGTCAGCCAGCCGACATCGACCCGTGCCAGATGAAAGGACCCTCGTGAATCGTGCAAGGCCAAGCAAAGCGCTTGTGCGACGGACCGCGCCGAGGGTTCGGACACAACCGACCGCGCCATCGAATTTTCTGGCGCAGCTAGAAAAAGCCGACTTGGCGGATCTGCAGGCGATCGGTGTCGTCAAGCGCTTTTCCCGAGGCGAGTACGTCTTTCGCGCGGGCGCGCCGGGCAACAATGTCTATTTTCTACGAAGCGGCAAAGTCAAGATTTACCAGCTGTCGCCCGCCGGCCGCGCCGTGATCCTGTGGTTCTGCTTTGAAGGGGAAATATTTGGTCTCGCCGAGGTGGCGCGAGGCGGCGGACGAGTGGTGAGTGCTCAAGCCTGCGACGCCTCGGAGGTAATCGCAGCTCCCCAAGACAAGTTCAGAGAATTTCTACTCAGTCACCCAAGGAGCGCCTTGTTGTGCATGGAGGTATTGGCCTCGCGCATGCGCATCCTTGGAGAGATCTTCGTGAACTTGGTGTCAGACGACGTCAACACGCGGCTCGCGAAGCTCATTCTGCGCTTGGGGGCGCGCTACGGCAGGCGCATAGGCAAGGACATCGTGCTCAACATTCCGCTCACGCACCAAGAGATTGCGGATATGGTCGGGACGACGCGTCAGACCGTCACAAGCAGCCTGAACGCCCTCAAGCGGCAGGGCGTGCTCAGCATAGACAACCACCTCATCCGCATCGAGAGCCAAGAGGTTTTGAACGAATTGTCGGGCGACGGTACATAGATCTGAGGCATGGGCGATATGTGGAAAATCTGCTCTGCGCGTTCAGCCATGCACTATAGGCTGAGAGTCCATTAGCTCGAGCAGCTCCATCCCGTGGAGTTGACCCGGTTTCGTGGACACCTCAACCTTGCAGAGAAAGGAGTCCACGATGCCAGCAACCAAGCCGCCGTACCCGGCGCAATTCCGGCAACAGATGTTCGAATTGGTGGAAGCCGGGCGCAAGCCCGCCGAGCTGCAGCGCTTTTCCAGATGAAGTATGGACTGGGGATGCCGAATTCCGCACGCTATGCCCTTGACGCTGGAAGCATATTCGCTGGCACGATAGTGCCGAGCGCGCGCGGCTTGGCGCGAACCCCGCAGGCGATCCGATGACGCTCAATCAACTCGATGTTCTTGCATTTGAGCGGCTCGATGCCGCAGCCGGCCTCGCGGGTTGGCACCTCGAGGCCGCGACGTTGCTTGCCGAGTGGCTGGTATACCTCGTTCCGATCGCCCTGGTTGCGCTGTGGCTGTCCGGATCAGGCGCCGCACGGGTGGCGGCGGTCAGGGCGGCAATCACTGGCGCGACGGCGCTGCTCTTCAACCAGGCGATAGGATTGGTGTGGGATCGTCCGCGACCATTGGTCCTGGGACTCGGGCATGCATTCCTGAAGCACGCTGCGGACGCTTCCTTCCCGAGCGACCACGTGACCATTCTCGCTGCCACCGGGATCGCCCTGTGGATCGCCTCCTCCCGAGCCGTACGCAACGTGGGAATCACGTTGACCGCTGCCGCGCTCGTGGCGGGCTGGGCTCGGGTCTTCCTTGGAATCCATTACCCCGGCGATGCGCTTGGAGCGCTCGCAATCGCGGCACTGATCGGTGCGGCATTCGGTACAGCGCCGGGGCAGAGCGGCTGCGCACGGCTCACCCTGCGCCTCGAGGACGCGTATCGCCGCTTGCTTGCGCGAGCGATCGCGCGTGGATGGCTACGCGCGTGACGTAGGCGCACCGCGTTCGCCTCAGGAGTAACGCTTCAGGCAGGCCAGAGCCTCGGCGGCGATGCGCTCGACGATGGCACCCGCAGGCTCGATCGCATGGACCAGCCCGGCTGCCTCGCCGAACCAAACCGCGGTGTTCTCGGGGTCGCCTTCGGCAAAGGCTTTTCGATAGCGGGGACCTTCCACCGAGACGTTCTTTTCCAGCTCGTCCTCCCGGCCGTGCCACCGGCTGGTGAAGGCGTTGCGGCGAATGCGAGCCGTGAACTCCTTGGGCCATGGAATCTGGCGGGCGATGTCCGCGACGCGGGTGCGGACCGTCCCGTCGCCGTCGGTCTCGACGATGGCCTCGTGATGTCGCGCGTGGACGAGCGCCTCCTTCGATGCCCAGAAGCGGGTTCCCATCAGCACGCCATCGGCGCCGAGCATCAGCGCAGCCGCCAAGCCTCGGCCATCCGCAATGCCGCCAGCCGCCAGGAGCAGCGTGTCGGGAGCGTGGGTCCTGATGTAGTCGGCTGCCTCGGGAACGAAGGTGATTGCGCCTCGCAATGCGCCGTGTCCGCCGGCTTCCGCTCCTTGAGCGACGACGGCATTGGCACCGACGTCGACGGCATCCATGACGTGCTCCATGTTCTGGCATTGACAGATCAGCTTGGCTCTTGCCGCGCGAATCTCGGCCACGAACGGCCTGGGGTCGCCGAACGAGAGCATGACGGCCGCGGGCCTGTGCTTCAGAACATTCGTGAGCAGGGAGGGCGACTTGCGCAACGACCAGGTGATGAAGCCGACCCCGACGCTATGCCCGCGGGCCGCTTCGAACTGTTCCTCGAGCCAGCTCGGATCGCCGTAGCCTCCACCGATCAAGCCCAGCCCTCCGCTGCGACTGACGGCAGCTGCGAGTTGTCCGCCTCCGGCAAAGGCCATGGGCGCCGAGAGGATGGGGTACCTGAGGTTCCACGATCGGGTCAAACGGGTCATTAGCGTAGTCATGCGGTGCCTCTGTTATTGTGTACGCCGACCCAATGTAGCCGATTTGTAGCTGATTCAGGGCCGCGTCCCGCGGCGCGTCGACCCCGCCTAGAACCAGTAGCCCAGGCGCAGCTCGAGGAAATGGATCCCGTTGTTTGGCCGCTTGATCCCGGCGTTCGAGAAGTGCCGCGCCCGCAGGGACAAGTCGTAGGCCCAGCGCGGCGCGAACCGCACGCCCACGCCGAGGAAGTCGCCGAACTGAAAGCGGGTGCTGAAGCGCCGCTCTGCGCCGCCTAAGCAGCAGCGGCTGCGACGAGAATCGCGACCAGCAGGATGACGATCAGGTCGTTATCGCTGATGCTGTTGAGCAGCCGCCCGCCGGCCGGAAGCGAGTCGATCCTCCCGGCGAGCGCGTGGACCTCCTGGTCGCTGAGGGCCGCGACGCGCTCCTGGGCGAAGAGGCTCTTGACTCCGAGCGCCTCGAGCTTGCGCTTCACGTCCGCGCGGTCGAGGAAGGCCTGAACCTTCAGCCTGTCCGCGACGGACTGATTCCTCGCCGCGACCTGCCGGGCGGAAATCATCCCGGCCTGCGCGACCGACGGCTGAAGACACAACGCGGCGGTCATTACGGCGGCGAACAGCGAACTGGAGAAATTCGCTTTCATGGCGACTCCTTTCCGATCAGGACCAGAGCTGCGAATCGGGATTCGCACGAGCGATTCTGAGCCGCAGCGCGCGATGCGCCAAGGACATTTTTTCCGGCGCCACTGGGGGAGCATCACCGATCGCTTGCACGGTGCTTGCACGATCGGTCTCTGTCGTGCAGTCACGACGATCGCTGGTGGTGCAGCGCTTCCCACTTGCGCGATTTTCCTAGCGTGGAAATTGTCCAACCGAGGTGTCATCGAGGGTCTCGGCGCTGCTCGGTGACATAGTGATGGAGGACGCCCGTGGATCCCATTTCAAGGCGCAGACTGCACCCGCTCGTAGTTGCCGCTTCGGTTTCGGTCATCGTTCTGTCGGCCGTCGGCATCGCCGCGATCACCGGCTTGCTCCCGGTCTCGCGGGGCGCCTCCGCGCCGGCCGGGCAAGCGCCAGCGAGCGCGCCGACCGCGGCGCAGGCAATTGCTCCAGGGAGAATCGCCGCGCGCGGGGAACCCGCAGGCTTCCGCACGGAGCCGGTCGCGCGCGCTCAGCCCAGGTGCCTGAATTGCGGGGTGGTGGAATCCGTGCACGCCGTCGAGGTCAGGGGCCAAGGTACCGGCCTGGGCGCCGTCGCCGGCGGCGTGGTCGGCGCGTTGCTCGGCAATCAGCTGGGCGAGGGCAGCGGCCGGACCGTCATGACGCTGGCCGGCGCCGCGGGCGGCGCGCTCGCCGGCAATCAGATCGAGAAGAGCGCGCGCACGACCACGCACTGGGATGTCGACGTGCGCCTCGCGGACGGTCGCACGCGGGTCATCGCGTACAGGACCGAGCCATCGTGGCGCCCCGGCGATCGCGTGCGGATCGTGAACGGCGTGATCGAGCCGCTGGGCTGACCGCCGCGATTCGAAGCGCGGGCGGCGCATTGACCGCGCGCCGAGTCCGCAATCTTCCGCGCGGTTAATCGGCCCAGAAATTGCCATTATTGGCTGGGCGCGAGCCGCGCGGATAGATTGCGAGTCCGTGTCCCTTTGGAGGGGGAAAATGAAGCGATTCTGGATTGGCATGTCCGCAGCGCTGCTCGGATTCGCCGCAGTCGGCGCCGCTCACGCCGCGCCGGTGCTGATGTCGCCGGACTGGGCGAAGGAGGCCTGCGCCGCCTGGAATGGCGAGACCAAATTGACCGATGGCCTGGTGAAGTCGGGCTGGGTCGAAAACGACAGGAACCGCGGCTACAAGGTGATCCACATCTACCGGACCGACTGCAAGGACAGCCACCCGGTCGAGCTGCGCATCGCCACCAAGGGACCGGCGGCGAAATGCGTCTACGGCGGCGCGATCGAGAACGCCAAGCTCGATGGCGGCGCCGACTACCTGATGCACGCGAAGACCGCGCGCTGGGTCCAGATGGGCAAGGGCGACTACGGCCCGTTCACGGCGATGCTCACCGGCCGGCTCAAGTTCGAAGGCCCGAAGATGGAGGCGATGGCCAACATGGACCCGTTCGAGCAGTTCCTGCTTCTCGTGGGAAAGGTCCCCTCGGATACCGGCTCCTGTCCGAAGTAGGCGCGTCGCTGCGCCTCGGGCGGCTACCCGATGACCGCGCCCCCGAGCGCGGCGAGCACGACGACCCACAACGGCGGCAGCTTCCAGAACGTGAGCAGCGCGAACCCCGCGAGCGCCAGCGCGAAGTCGGTCGGCGCGTGCACTGCGGTCGTGAAGATCGGGTCGTAGAGCGCCGCGAGAAGAATGCCGACGACCGCGGCGTTCACGCCGTTCAGCGCCGCGCGCACGCCCGCCATTCGACGCAGCGCGTTCCAGTGGGGCAGGGCCGCGAAGACGAGCAGGAAGGCTGGCAGAAAGATCGCGCAGAGCGCGAGCAGGCCGCCCGCCAGCCCGGCCGGAGCGCCGCGCATCGCCGTCCCGAGATAGGCCGCGAAGGTGAATAGCGGCCCGGGCAGCGCCTGAGCGAGGCCGTAGCCGGCGAGGAACGCGCTGTCGTCGCTCCAGCGCGGCACGACCTCCGCGCGCAGGAGCGGCAGGACCACGTGACCGCCGCCGAACACGAGCGAGCCCGCGCGGTAGAAGCTGTCGAACACGCTGATCGCCTGGCCCGCGCCCGCGCGCGCAAGCACGGGCAGCACGCCGAGCAGCGCGAAGAATAGCGCGAGGCTCACCCAGGACAACCGGCGGCCGATCCCGAATTCCGCGTGCTCTCCAGCAGCCACGATGCCGCGCGGCAGCAGGCGCCAGCCGATCACGCCGCCGGCGGCGATCGCCAGGATCTGCGCGAGCGCGCTGCTCCAGCTAAGCGCGAGAAGCGCCGCGCACACCGCGATCGTCGCGCGCGCGCGGTCCGGGCACAGCTGCCGGCCCATGCCCCACACGGCCTGTGCGACCACCGCGACGGCGGCGAGCTTCAAGCCGTGCACCCAGCCCGCCGCGGTGGAGATGTGCAGGACGTGCAGCCCGTAGCCCGCCAGGACCATCAGCGCGGCCGACGGCAGCGTGAAGCCGAGCCAGGCCGCGAGCGCCCCGGGCACGCCGGCACGCATCGCCCCCAATCCGATGCCGACCTGGCTGCTCGCCGGGCCCGGCAGGAACTGGCACAGCGCGACCAGGTCCGTGTACGCCGCGTCGTCGAGCCACTTGCGACGCTCGACGAACTCCGCGCGCAGGTACCCGAGATGCGCGATCGGCCCGCCGAACGAGGTGCAGCCGAGCTTGAGGAAGGCGAGAAATACCGCCGCCAGCTCCGCAAGGACGGTGCTGTGCCGCGCGGCGCCTGCGTCAGCCCGCGACATCCGGATGGAGGCCGCGCAGCGGCAGCGTGAGCTGGAAGCGGGTCACGCCGGCGGAGGATTCCGCGCGGATGGTGCCGCCGTGCATCTCGACGATCGACTTGGCGATCGCGAGCCCGAGTCCCGCGTGTTCGGAATCGCCCTCGCGCCGCGACGGATCGGCCCGGTACAGCCGATCGAAGATCCGCGAGAGCTGAGCGGGTGCAATTTCCGGTCCCGGGTTCGTCACGCTGATCTCGGCCGATCCTGCGCGCTGCGCGATGCCGACGGCGATTTCCCGGCCGGCCGGCGTGAACCGGATGGCGTTCGAAAGCAGGTTCGACAATGCGCGCTGCAGCATCAGGCGGTCGCCCGCGATCGTCGCGGCCCCCGAATGCGTGAGCCTCACTCCCCGCTCGCTCGCGTAGGCCTCGTAGAAGCCGAGCAGCCGTTCCACCTCCTTGTGGAGCTCGACCGACTCCCGCTTCGGCGCGACGAGCCTGTTGTCCGCGCGCGCGAGGAACAGCATGTCGGAGGCGATCCTCGACAGCCGCTCGAGCTCCTCGAGGTTGGACTGGAACGTGGCGCGGTACTCGGCTGGCTCGTGCTCGCGGCTCAGGGTGACCTGCGTCTGCATGAGCAGATTTTGGATCGGGGTGCGCAGCTCGTGCGCGAGGTCGGAAGAGAACTCGGAAAGCCTGCGGAACGAGTCTTCCAGGCGCGCGAGCATCTGGTTGAAGGCCCGCACCAGGGCGCGCAGCTCCGCCGGCACCCCCGATTCGGGGAGCGGGCGATCCAGCCTTTCGGCCGAGATCGCGCCGGCCTGTTCCGACAGCGCGCGCAGCGGCCGCAGGCCGCGGTTGGCCGCTGCTCATCCCAGAACGGCCATCACCAACATGGCGAACGCCAGGCCGAACCACAGGGCCTCCTTGAACTCGGTCATGAAGACCTGGTCGTCGGTGATATCGAGCGCAATGGCGACCGTGACCGGAGCGCTGCCCGGTATTCCAAGCGCGAGCCGGTTCGCGACGATTCGGTAGGTGCGATCCGCGTTCGACCAAGTGATCATCGGTACACGCATCGTGCCCCCGATCGAAAGTAGGTGCTTCACGACTTGCGCCGGGCCGGTCGCGGACAGCACCGTGCCGTCGCGCGCGGCAATCGTGATCGCGATTCCCGGGTGGCCGAATCTCGCCTCGGCGATCCGGCTCGGCAGTCGCGCCATGGCATCGGGCCCGGTGATGTGCACGAGCAGCCCGCGAACCAGCTCCATCTTGCCGTAGAGCTCCTCGGTGTCGTGATCGAGAAAATGGTTCCCGGCCGCGTGCTCGAACAGGGCCCCGGCGATCGGCAGATCATCGAGCACGGTCCGGTGCCCTGGGCACACACCTTCTTCATGGAGACGAAGGAGCACCTGTTCTTCATTCCACTGATCCTCGCGTTCTACCTGCCCTTCGTCGCGGGCTTGAAGCTGTCCACGAACGCGACGGCTCGCCCCATGGTGTTCCTTGTTACAGGGGTGATCGTCCTGAACGGCCTCGCCATCGAAGGGGCGGGAGCGATCATCAACTGGGGCGCGAAGACGACCCTCGCCCAGGAAGTACACGCGAGCGCAAATTCCACCACTGTCAAGGGAGCGCACTAATGGCAACTCTCGCGAAAGAGTACACAGAAGCGGCCACCGCGAAGGCCGAGGTGACCAAAGAAGCGGTCGCCGGCGCGTACGGTCTGTCGGCCGCAATCACCGTCGTCTTCAATGTGGTGCTGGCGTTCATCAAGGACTCCTACCCACCGCTCAACACGTTTATGGCGCAGTTGAGCGGCCATCACTGGCGAACGCACGGCCTGGCCGATGTGATCGTGTTCTTCGTGCTCGGGTGGATCTTCTCATCCTCCGGCATTCCGGCCGGCGGCCTGACGCGGGGCTCCGTGATCACGGTTGGAACGGCTACGGTCCTGGCGTGCGCGGCGCTGGGCTTGTGGTTCCTCTTCGTCTGATGACGCTCGGGTGATCGCCGGCGCTGCCCACGGCGCCGGCGGTCAACAAAGTCTGGAAGGCTTCGTCGCCGGCGCCGCCCGGGCTAGTCCCGCTTCGGCCGCTGCACGGCGTCGTAGTGCGGCCGCGTCAGCACTTCCGGGCGCATCACCGTCTCGAGCTGCTCCCTGCTCATCAGCTTCTTCTCGAGCACGAGCTCGGAGACGCGCCGGCCGCTCGCGAGCGCTTCCTGCGCGAGCTCGCTCGCGCGCGCGTAGCCGATGTACGGAGTGAGCGCAGTGACGAGCGCGGTCGACTCGTCGACGAAGCGCCGCGCGCGCTCCCTATTGGCGGTGATCCCCGCGACGCAGCGCTCCCAGAGCGTGCGGCAGGCGGCCGCCAGGTGCGCGAGGCTCTTGAAGAGGCTGTGGGCGATGACCGGCTCGAAGGCGTTCAGCTGCAGCTGGCCGGCCTCCGCGGCCATGGTGATGGTCATGTCGTTGCCGATCACCTCGAAGGCGACCTGGTTGACCACCTCCGGGATCACCGGGTTCACCTTGCCGGGCATGATCGAGGAGCCTGCCTGCACCGCCGGCAGGTTGATCTCGCCGATGCCGGCGCGCGGGCCGGAGGAGAGCAGGCGCAGGTCGTTGCAGGTCTTGGAGAGCTTCACCGCGATGCGCTTCAGCACCCCCGAGAGCTGCACGAAGGCGCCCGCGTCCTGGGTCGCCTCGATCAGGTTGGGCGAGACGACGAGCTCGACCCCGGCGATCTGCGAGAGCGCGCGCGTCGCGCGCACCGCGTACTCGGGATGCGCGTTGATGCCGGTGCCGATGGCGGTGGCGCCGAGGTTGATCTCGCGGGCGAGGCTCGCCGCCTCCTCGAGGCGGCTCTCGTCCTCCTGTAGCATCACGGCGTACGTGGAGAACTCCTGGCCGAGCGTCATCGGCACCGCGTCCTGCAGCTGGGTGCGGCCAAGCTTGAGCACGTCGGCGAATTCCGCGGCCTTGGCCTCGAACGCCTTGCGCAAGCCCGCCATCTCGGCGAGCAGGCGCCGGATGCCGAACTGCAGCGCCAGCCGCACCGCGGTCGGGTAGACGTCGTTCGTGCTCTGCGAAAGGTTCACGTGATCGAGCGGGTGCAGCCGCGCGTAGTCGCCCTTCGCCGCGCCGAGGATCTCCAGCGCGCGGTTGGCGATCACCTCGTTGGCATTCATGTTGGTCGAGGTGCCCGCGCCGCCCTGGATGACGTCGACGACGAACTCGCCGAGCAGCGCGCCGCCGCGAATCTCCTCGCAGGCGCGCACGATCGCGCCGGCGCGCTCGTCGTCGAGCAGCCCGAGATCGCGGTTGACGATCGCCGCAGCCTGCTTCACGCAGGCGAGCGCGGCGACCAGATCCGGGTAGATCGCGATCGCCGTGCCCGTGATGGGAAAGTTCTCGAGCGCCCGCAGCGTATGCACGCCGTAATAGGCCTGTGCCGGCACGCTGCGGGCGCCCAGCAGGTCGTGCTCGGTGCGAACCGGTGCGCTCACGCCAAATCTCCTCGGGCGTTGCGGATTATCCTCCGACCGGGCGATTCGCAGGCGGTTCCGTGCGCGCGCTCGCAGGCTTGAGCGCGGAGCCGCGGGCGCGGCAATATCGGGGAACATCCATCGAAGTTGCGACATCCAATCGCGCATGCCGCCCGTCCCCGACAGCCTCGTGCAGCGCGCCGCGCGCGGCGAGCACGACGCCTTCGCCCAGATCATGCGGCGCTACAACCAGCGCCTGTTCCGCACTGCGCGCGCCATCCTGCGCGACGACGCGGAGGCCGAGGACGCGCTGCAGGAGGCCTACGTGCACGCCTACCGCGCGCTGCCCGGGTTTCGCGGCGAGGCGCAGCTCTCGACCTGGCTGGTGCGCATCGTGGCCAACGAGGCGCTCGGCCGGCTGCGTACGCGCCAGCGCGGGGCGCAGGTGATCGCGCTCGGAGCCGACGCGGACATCGCGGAGACGCAGATGGACGAATCGCAGGAGACGCAGCCCGACCACGCCGCCGAGCGCGCGCAGAGCCTTCGCCTGATCGAGGCGAAGATCGATGCCCTGCCGGAGGCGTTTCGCGCGGTGTTCGTGCTGCGCGCGCTGGAGGAGCTGTCGGTGGAAGAGACCGCGGCGGCGCTCGACATTCCCGCGGCGACGGTGCGAACGCGCTACTTCCGCGCGCGGGCGCTGCTTCGCGAGGCGCTCGCGCGCGAGTTCGACCTCGCGCTCCAGGATGCCTTCGGCTTCGCCGGCGTGCGCTGTGACCGCATCGTCGCGCGCGTGCTGGCGCGCCTCGCGTCCGCATAGCGGCGCGCGCCGTCACTTCATTCCCACGCGCCCGTGGCCGTGGACGAGCCTGGAGGCGAGCACGCCGCCCGCGGCCAGGCAGGCGAGGCCCGCGAGCGACAGGGCGAGCGCCCCGGGGACCGACTCCGGTGCACTCGCGGGCCTGCGTAAGAGCAGGCTGCCGAGAAAGAGCACCGCGGCGCCCGACATCGCGCTCGCGTGCCAGACGGCGAGCTTCGCCGCGGGGTGGTCGCGCTCGATGCGCACGAATTCGACGAAGCCGGTGCCGATCGCGGGCAGCGCCATCAGCACTCCGGCCGCCAGGCACCAGTAGCTCAGCGGCCACCACGAGGCGCTCCCGAGGCCGAGCGCGAGCGCGTCCCAGGCGACCGAAGTCGTCCACAGCCCGATCGGAAAGTGCACGAACATCGGGTGGAGCGGATGGCGCACGAGCTCAGGCCGCGCCGCCCAGCAGGAATGCGAGCAGCACCAGGAATCCCGCGACCGCGAGCAGACCGTGCAGCACGACGACCGTGCCCGGCAGCGGCTGGCCGCGCAGGTGCTTGCCGAGGAACATATACGCGCCGCCGAGCGCGGCGACGACGAAGAGCACCAGGGCGATCACCGGAAGGCCGGACCCGCCGGCCGCGGGGCCGAGCACGCCGATGATGAGCAGCACGAGCGCCGCGGCCGCGGCGAGGCCGTGCACCACGGCGAGCGCAGTTGGCGGCCGCTCGCGGGCGCCGGCGCGGAAATGCAGTGCAGCGAGCGCCAGGCCGCCCAGAGCGGCCAGCGCGAACAGAATTGCGGACCCAAGGAACATCGTCGCCTCCCGGTGGATGATGTGTGGAGCGACGCATTGGATGGCGCCCGAGCCGCGGGCGTTCCGCGCGGGTCCGCTACCAGGGAACCCGGAGTCCGGCCACGGCGGCGATGCCGATTGCGGCGAACAGCGCCGCGGCCACGTACCGGACGGTCTTGAAGGGGAGGCGCAACGATGCCTTCTCCCCGAAAAAGACCGCCGGCGCGTCCGCGATCAGCATCCCGGTCGTCGTTCCCGCGACGACCGCCGGGAGCGAGTCGAAGCGCGCGGCGAGCGCGACGGTCGCGAGCTGCGTCTTGTCGCCGATCTCCCCGACGGCGACGACCACGGCCGAGACGATGAATGCTTCCAAGAGGGTTCACCAGGGATCAGGCGGCTACTCCCCGATGACGAGGCGCGATCCTAACAGATCCCCTCGTCCGCCGCAGTTGACCACGACAGGCGGCGAGCGTAGCCTGATCGCGTCGGGGCAAGCAGACTTCCGGCCTTCCCAAGACGGCCATCCGTCCAAGCTCTGCCTGATCGCACGAGTCGCGAGAGGGACGGACGGATGAGCACAAGACACCCATCGGCAGATTACGCGGGCCCGAGGTACTCGCTCAGGGAGGATGTTTCTCGCCGCGGCGATCGTCGTCTCACTCGTGAAGGCGCCGCCTGCAAAATGGTTCGGCGGCGCCGTGGCTGCCGCTCTGCGGGATGTGAGATGAGGAATCGCAGATTCCATTTGGTGCGCGCCGGCGCGCTGATCGGCCTGATGTTCCTCAGCGGCTTCGCCTGGTCTCTGCCGCCCGAAGGCCGCGGCTCGTTGCACCTTAAGACGCTCGCGGACATCCCTCTTCCGGGGCCCGCGACCCGTTTCGATTACGAGAGTTACGACGCCCGGGCCCATCTGCTCTTCATCGCGCATCTCGGTGCGAGCACGCTGATCGCGTTCGACACCCGCTCGGCGAAGGTCCTTGCCGAAGTGCACGGACTGAGCCGGGTCCACGGCGTGCTCGCCTTACCGGCGCTGCACCGCGTCTACGCGTCCGCAACCGGGATGAATCGGATCGTCGTCCTGGACGAACGCGGCTTCACGGAGCTCGCACGAATAAGCGCGGGAGTCTATCCGGACGGAATGGCGTTTGCGCCCGCGGCACACAAGGTCTACGTGTCCGACGAAGCCGGGCGAACGGAAACTGCGATCGATGTGCGCACCAACAGGCGTGTTGCCACCATTGCGCTCGGCGGAGAAGCCGGCAACTCCCAGTACGACCCGGTGTCCGGAAATGTCTTCGTCAACGTGCAGACCAGGAACGAGCTCGCCGAGATCGACCCCGCGACGGACGCAATCGTCGCCCGCATTCCTTTGCCGGGGGCAAAGCACAATCACGGCCTGCTGATCGACCCGCTGCGGCACCTCGCTTACATCGCCTGCGACGGAAACCAGCGCCTGCTGGTGCTCGATCTGGATCGGAGGAAAGTCGTTGCGCACGACTCGCTCGGCGCCATGCCGGACGTGATGGCGCTCGATTCCGAGCTCGGCCTGCTATACGTGGCGAGCGAAAGCGGGGTCGTGAGCGTATTCCGCCAGACAGGGAAAACGGTCCAGAAGGTGAGCGAACGCTTCGTCGCCGCGCACGCCCACAGCATCGCAGTCGACCCCGGCACGCACAGGGTCTATTTGCCATTGCAGGACGTTCGCGGGCGGCCGGTGCTGCGCGTGATGGTGCCGCAATGGCGGTGACCAGAAGCTGGATTGACCGATGGGCAACGCGCACCGAAAGGCCAAGGTCACAGCTCCGGGGAGAAGGATGCAAGCACAGCGACGCAAGCTCGTTGCGGCCGGCTGCCTCGCGAGCGCGCGCAAATGGCCCTGGTGCTGACTGAAGGGCTCGAGCGCCCGGCGCTCCGCATCCTAACGGCGCGCGCGCTGCGCGCGTTTTGCGACGGCTACGTCGCCATCCTTCTTCCTGCGTATCTGCTGGCGCTGGGTTACGGCACGCTGGAGGTCGGGGTGCTCAGCTCTGCGACGCTTTTCGGATCGGCACTCGCGACGCTCGGCGTCGGCGCGATCGGGCACCGTTTCGATTTGCGTGTCCTGCTGCGCGCGGCCGCGGTTCTGATGGCGCTGACCGGCGCGGGCTTCGCGCTGTTCGAGTCGCTTTGGCTGCTTCTCGCGATCGCGTTCGCCGGCACGATCAACCCGAGCTCGGGCGATGTGAGCGTCTTCAGCCCGCTCGAGCAGGCGGCGCTCGCAGGAATGGCGCGGGACGATGCTCGCACGGCGCTTTTCGCGCGCTACAGCCTCGCGGGCTCGGTGTTCGCGGCGCTCGGGGCCATCGCCGCTGCCCTGCCCGAGCAGCTTCACGTCTCCTTCGGCGTGGCGCCGCTCGATGCGCTGCGCAGCATGTTCGTGCTGTATGCCGCGGCGGGCGCCCTGGTCTGGTGGCTCTACGGCGCGCTACGGCAGCCGCGCGCGAGAGCGGATGCCCCGGCCACGGCGAGCCTCGGGGCCTCGCGCCCGGTCGTCTTCAGGCTCGCGGCGCTGTTCAGCATCGACGCCTTTGCCGGCGGCCTGATCGTGAACTCGCTGCTCGCGCTGTGGCTGTTCAAGCGCTTCGGGCTCTCGCTCTCGGACGCGGGCGCGTTCTTTTTCTGCTCGAGCGTGCTCGCGGCGCTCTCGTACCTCGTGGCGGTCCCGCTCGCGCGCCGCTTCGGTTTGTTGAACACCATGGTGTTCACGCACATCCCGTCGAGCGCCTGCCTGATCCTCGCGGCCCTCGTGCCGAACGCCGCGGCCGCAATCGGGTTGCTGCTCGCGCGCAGCGCGCTCTCCCAGATGGACGTTCCCACGCGCACCGCCTACGTGATGGGCGTGGTGAGCCCGGCGGAGCGCCCTGCGGCCGCGAGCGTCACGTCCGTGCCGCGCAGCCTCGCGGCGGCGGCGAGCCCCGCGCTTGCCGGAGCGATGATCGCGGGCGGAGCACTCGCCGCGCCGTTACTCGCCTGCGGGGCGCTGAAGATCGCCTACGACCTTCTGCTGTGGTCGGCTTTTCGAAGGGTGAAGCTGAGGGAGTGAGTCGGGTATCGGGGCGGCCGTCGACTGGGCGCGCATCTTCTCATAAGACCGGCGCCCCATCTTGACCGGCGTCGCGCGCGGGCGGTAGGATTTTCCCGCGCCGGGGATTCGGCAGCCTCCCCGCTCAAGACGCTTCGGGCGTCCAAGGTCTGCCCGACATGTGGCGGTATCGCCAAATGGAGGGTTGCCTTGAGCTCCCCGAATGAAACTCCCCTGCAAGATCCCGCCCGCGGCCTCGAGGGGCCGTCGTACTCCCTTTGGCAGCTCGTCGCGTATGCGGTCAAGCTCGGCGCGCTCGGCTTCGGCGGACCGGTGGCGCTCGTTGGCTACATGCACCGCGATCTGGTCGAGCGGCGCGGCTGGATTTCGGAGGCCGACTACAGGGAAGGCATGACGCTCGCGCAGCTCATGCCCGGCCCGCTCGCCGCGCAGCTCGCGATCTACCTCGGCTTCGTGCATTTCCGCATCCTGGGCGCGACGCTCGTCGGCGTCGCGTTCGTGCTGCCTTCGTTTCTGATGGTCGTCGCGCTCGGGGCGGCGTACGTTGTCTATGGCGGCCTCGCCTGGATGCAGTCGGTGTTCTACGGCGTGGGCGCCGCGGTGATCGGCATCATCGCGGTGAGCGCCTGGAAGCTCACCTCCAGGAGCGTCGGGCGCGACCCCCTGCTCTGGGCGATCTATCTCGTCGCGGCGGCCGCCACGGTCGTCACCGAATCGGAGACCGTGTGGCTCTTTCTCGCAGGCGGTGTGCTCGTGTGGCTGGTGAGAGCGCCGCCAAAGAGCTGGTTCACCGGGGGCGCGGCCGGCGCCGCGTTGGCGGCGCAGCTTCCCACGGCGCTGGGCGCGGCCTCGACCTGGCCGGTGCTGCTCCAGATCGGCGCGTTCTTCGGCGAGGCGGGAGCATTCGTGTTCGGCAGCGGCCTCGCGATCGTTCCGTTCCTCTACGGCGGCGTGGTCACCGAGCATCACTGGCTGAACGACCGGCAGTTCATCGACGCGGTGGCGGTCGCGATGATCACGCCGGGGCCCGTGGTGATCACCGTGGGCTTCATCGGCTACCTGGTCGCCGGGCTGCCGGGCGCGCTCGTCGCGGCGCTCGCGACCTTCCTGCCGTGCTACCTGCTGACGATCATCCCGGCGCCCTATTTCCGCAAGCACGGCAAGCGGCCGGGCATCGTCGCGTTCGTCGACGGCGTCACCGCGGCCGCGATCGGCGCCATCACCGGCGCGGTGATCGTGCTCGGCAAGCGGTCGATCGTCGATCTGCCGAGCGCCGCGATCCTGGCGGCGGCGTTGCTGCTGCTCTGGAAGGCGAGGAAGCTCCCGGAACCCTTCATCGTCGCGGCCGCGGCAGCGGCCGGTCTCCTCGTGCATCCGCTGATCAAGTGAGGCAACCATGAGTGCAATCTCGGTTTCGGCATTGCAGTCCCTTGTCACGCAGCAAGGCGGGCCGATCGTGCTCGATGTCCGGCGCAGGCCGGCCTACCGCGAAGCGCTCGACACGATTGCCGGCGCCCTGCGGCGCGATCCGGAGGATGTCGGCAGCTGGCTGAAGACGCTTCCGCGCGCGAGCGAGGTCGTCGTGTACTGCGCGCGCGGCGACGACGCGAGCCCGAGCGTCGCGAGGACGCTCGCGGAGCGGGGCATCACGGCGCATTACCTCGAAGGCGGGATCGCCGCCTGGAAGGAGAGCGGCGGGCCGCTCGATCGCAAGCCGGCCGACGCGAGCGCTCGCTGGGTCACGCGCGAGCGGCCGAAGATCGATCGCATCGCGTGCCCCTGGCTGGTGGCGCGCTTCGTGGATCGCGAAGCCGAGTTCCTGTACGCGCCGCCCAAGCAGGTGCGCGAAGTCGCGAAGGCGCGCGACGCCATCGCCTACGACATCCCCGACGTGCACTTCAGCCATGAAGGCGAGCGCTGCAGCTTCGACGCCTTCGTCCGGCACTACCGCTTGGGCGCCGATCCGGCGCTCGAACGCCTCGCGGTCATCGTGCGCGGCGCGGACACCGCGCGGCTCGAGCTCGCGCCGCAGGCGGCCGGCCTTGCCGCGGTCTCGCTCGGCCTGTCGCGGGTCTTCGCGGACGACCACGAAATGCTGAAGCACGGCATGATCCTCTACGACGCCTTGTACGCCTGGTGCAGAGAGGGCCAGGACGAGATCCACACCTGGAACCCGGACGCCTACCGGTAAAGTCAGAGTCTGCCGGCGATCGGCCCCGTCGCTACGGGCGGCGCGAAACAGGGTGCAACCGGGCGCGCGGGAGCGCTACAGTGCTCGCGCTCGTCCCTCAAGGCCATCGGAGTCGGACATGATCCAGTCGCCGGAAACGATGACGGCCGTCGAAGCGGCCGCCGCGATCGAGAACGGAACGCTCAAGTGCGAAGCGCTCGTGCGCGCGTGCTTCGACAGGATCGAGGCGCGCGAAGGCGTCATCAATGCCTGGACGGTCACCGACCGCGCGCGGGCGATCGCAACCGCGCGCGAGCTCGACCCCGGGCCTCGGCGCGGGCTCCTGGACGGGATTCCGATCGGCGTGAAGGACATCATCGCGACGCGCGACTTCCCCACGAGCTACGGATCCAAGATCTACGCCGGGCACCGGCCGCCGGCCGATGCGGGATGCGTCGCGATCCTGCGGGCGGCCGGCGCGATCCTGCCGGGAAAGACGGTCACCACCGAGTTCGCCTACTTCACGCCCGGCCCGACCGCCAATCCGAGAAACCCGCGCCACACGCCGGGCGGCTCGTCGAGCGGCTCGGCGGCCGCGGTGGCCGACGCCATGGTGCCGCTCGCCCTCGGCACGCAGACCGCCGGCTCCGTCATTCGCCCCGCCTCGTTCTGCGGGATCGTCGGGTTCAAGCCCACCTTCGGGCGCATCAATATGGCGGGCGTGAAGCCGTTCGCGCCGAGCCTCGACACGCTCGGCTGGATGGCGCGCAGCGTGGACGACCTCGAGCTCGCGCGGGCCGCCCTCGTCGGCGCGCCCTATCGCGCGCCGCGCTGGGAAGGCGGGCGCCCGCGCGTCGGGATCTGCCGGACGGCCGAATGGGACCGGGCGGAGAGTCCGGCGCGCGACGCGCTCGCTGCGGCGATCGCCGCAATCGAGCGCGAGGCGCGAGTCGCCGACGCGGAGTTCCCATCGGAGGGGCTCGTGGATGCCCAGAAGGCGGTCATGACCTTCGAGTCGGCGCGCTCGTTCGCGGACGAGCATCTCACGCATCGCGATTCGCTCAGCCCGGCCTTGCGCGAGCTCATCGAGCTCGGCTGGCGTACGCCGTACGCCGACTACGTGGAAGCGCACCGGCAGGCCGACACCGCGCGGCAGCGGCTGCGGGAGGTTTTCGCGCGTCACGACGTGCTGCTCTCGCCGAGCGCGCCGGGGGAAGCACCCGCGGGCCTGGACGCGACGGGCGATCCCGTCTTCAACCGGATCTGGACGCTGCTGGGCGTGCCCTGCATCACGCTTCCCGCTCACGCGGGGCCGAACGGCCTGCCGGTGGGGATCCAGCTGATCGGCACCTGGGACAGGGATCGCGAGTTGCTCGGCATCGCCGAATGGATGGCGCGCCTGCTACGATCGGCGTGAAGCCGGAACCGATCAAAGGGGGGCGACGTGCCGCGAGGACTGGAAAAAGCGCTGACGATCGACGATCTCAAGGAGCGCGCCCGGCGCCGAGTGCCGAAGCTGTTCTTCGATTACGCGGATTCTGGCGCCTGGACCGAGCAGACCTACCGCGACAACGAGGCCGATTTCCACAAGGTCCGGCTGAAGCAGAAGGTCGCGGTCAACCTCGAAGGCCGCACGTTGAAGACCACGATGGCCGGGCAGCAGGTCGCGATGCCCGTGGCGCTCGCGCCCACCGGGCTGACCGGCATGCAGCACGCCGACGGCGAGATCCTGGCGGCGCGGGCGGCCGAGAAGGCCGGGGTGCCCTTCGTGCTCTCGACCATGAGCATCTGCTCGATCGAGGACATCGCGAGCCACACCTCGAAGCCCTTCTGGTTCCAGCTCTACGTGATGCGCGACCGCGAGTTCATCTACCGGCTGATCGAGCGCGCCAAGGCGGCGAAGTGTTCGGCGCTGGTGCTCACGATGGACCTGCAGCTCCTCGCGCAGCGCCACAAGGACCTGCGCAACGACCTCGCCGCGCCGCCGAAGCTCACGCCCAAGCACCTCTGGCAGATGACGCGGCGGCCGAGGTGGTGCCTGCAGATGCTCGGGACGAAGCGCCGCACCTTCGGCAACATCGTCGGCCACGCCAAGGGCGTCGCGGATCTCTCGTCGCTTTCCGCGTGGACCGCCGAGCAGTTCGACCCGCGGCTGTCGTGGGACGACGTGGCGTGGATCAAGGAGCGCTGGGGCGGGCCGCTCGTCATCAAGGGGGTCCTCAGCGCCGAGGACGCGCGCCGCGCGGCCGCGACTGGCGCCGATGCGCTGATCGTCTCCAACCACGGCGGGCGGCAGCTCGACGGCGCGCCTTCCTCGATCCGGGTCCTGCCGGAGGTGGTCGAAGCGGTGGGCAGCCGCATCGAGGTGCACATCGACGGCGGCATCCGCTCGGGCCAGGACGTCCTCAAGGCGCGGGCGCTGGGCGCGCGCGGCACCTATATCGGGCGCGCGTTCCTCTACGGGCTCGGCGCCGGCGGAGAGCCGGGCGTGCAGCGCGCGCTCGCCATCATCGCGCGCGAGCTCGATCTCACCATGGCGCTGTGCGGCGAGCGCGACATCGAGAGCGTCGGCCGGCACAACATCTACGCGCTCGACTTCTGACCGCGCCCGAGCGCGCGCCTATCGGCCCAGGTCGTTGATCGCGTCCACGACCATGCCGGTGCCGACGGCGATCAGCAGGATGTCCGAAGCCACGCGCACGTAGCGATAGCCGGCGGGCGGCGGCCCGAGCTCCACCACCAGGGCGCGCGGCAGGTCGTAGCGCACGACGTCCCGCGGCAGCGGCTCGCCGATCGCCCACTTTCTCGCCTGGCCCGGCGGCATGCAGCCGTTGTGCTTCTTCGCGAGACCGGGCGGGCATCTGCCGCGGCGGTATTGCTTGGCGTAGTACTCGCGAATCGCGATCCGGCGGCGATCGCCGAAGCGCCACGCCTCGTGCCCGCGGCGCGCTTCGCCGCCGCGCTCGGCCCGCTGCTCCGGGTTCCGGGCGCTGCCGCGTTCCTCGTTGTAGCCCTGCTCGCCCTTCTTGCCGCTTCCCGCCCAGGGCGGCTTGTCCGCGAAAGCCGGGCCTGCCGCGACGATCGCGGCCAGCGCGAGCGTGAGGCCGCGAGCCCGTATCACCCGATTGCTCCTCGTCGTCGTTCTCCCTCTGGCAGGTCGAGGCTCAGGCTAGATGGCCAGCACGACGAGGATCGCGATCAGCAGGATCACGATCAGGTCGTTGTCGCCGAGCCGACCGCCGGCAGGCAGCGAGTCGATCTTCTGCGCGAGCGTGTGCACCTCCTGGTCGCTGAGCGCCGCGACCCGCTCCTGGGCGAAGAGGCTCTTCACGCCGAACGCCTGCAGCCGCCGCTTCACGTCCGCGCGGTCGAGGAATGCCTGGACCTTGGCCCGATCCGCTGCGGCCTGGTTGCGGCCCGCGACCTGCTGGGCGGAGATCATGTCGGCGCGGGCGAGCGAGGGTTGCAAGCACAAAGCCGCGGTCATGACGACTGCCGCCAACGAACGCGGGGATTTCACTTTCATGGCGACTCCTTTCCTTTTGTGTGGATGACGGCATGAAGCGGGACAACAGCCGGGAAATTATGATCTGGCGCATGTCCCTTGCCTAGCGCCCGCCGTCGCCAATCGGCGACGGGAGAGCCCTGCACGACCGCGCCGGGCACCGGGCCGAGCGCCATACTGCAGTGCGGCATGCGCGATCGCCGCGTGCCGCACCGATCGAGGAGGGATCCGTCCATGTGGAAAGCGTTGAGCATCGCGATGCTGTCGTCGATTCTCGCCGCTGCAGGCAGCGCGCGCGCGGCGGGCATGTCGCTCAGCAGCCCGGACATCAAGAGGAACGGCACCATCAGCATGGAATACGTCTACAAGGGGTTCGGATGCACCGGCAACAACGTCTCGCCGGCATTGCAGTGGAGGGGCGCCCCGAAAGGCACGAAGAGCTTCGCGGTCACGGTCTACGATCCCGATGCGCCGACCGGAAGCGGCTGGTGGCACTGGGTGCTGTTCAATATTCCGGCCGACGTCACTTCGTTGCCGCGCAACGCGGGCGATCCGGGCGCGAATCTCGCGCCTGCCGGAAGCGTGCAGGGCCGCACCGACTTCGGCGCGCCCGGCTACCGCGGCCCGTGCCCGCCGACGGGCGACCGGCCGCATCGCTATCACTTCACGGTCTACGCCCTGGACATCCCCAGGATCGACGCCGATCAGAACGCCTCGGCGGCGTTCATCGGATTCAACATTCACTTCCATACGCTCGCCAAGGCGAGCTTCGTCGGACGATACGGCCGGAAGAAGTAATTCGGCGCGGCTGGTGCCTCGGCCGGGAAAAAAAGCCCGGCGCGGGTTTTCTCCCGCGACCGGGCTGGTTTCGACTCCGGGAAGGAGGAGAGACCGGAGACGATTCGCATGGTGAGCGCCTCGCCGGCAGCAGGCGAGGGCAGATGTCACGTTCTGAAACAATTCACTGATCCGGACCGGAGCGTTCGGCCACGCCGGTGGCTGCCGCGCGGGGGGGATTCGGCTCCGGGTTTCGCTCAGGTAAACGCGACGCTCACGCGCAGGCCCCGGCCTTCGGGCCCCTCCGAAAAGGTGAGCTTCGCGGCGTGGATCTCGGCGATGCGCTGCACGATCGAAAGCCCGAGCCCGCTGCCGCTCGCTTCGCTCCCCGGCATGCGGTAGAAGCGCCGCGCGACCTTGGCGCGTTCCTCCGGCGGGATTCCGGGGCCCTGGTCCGTCACCGCGATCGAGGAAGTCGCGCCCGCGCGCGCCGCCGCCACGCGCACGACCGTGCCCGGCGGCGAATAGCGCACGGCGTTGTCGATCAGGTTGCGAAGCAGCACCGCGATGAGGTCCGCGTGCCCGTCGGCCATGACCGGCCCGCTGCCGTCGAGCTCGATCTCGATTCCGCGCGCGAGCGCAGCCGGCGCGAGCTCCGCGACCGCCTGGCGCGCGAGCTCGCGCAGGTCGCAGCGCGCGGCCTGTCCCCGCAGCTGGCCGGGCTCGAGACGCGCGAGGGTCAGCAGCTGCTCGACCAGCCGCGTGGCGCGATCGCACCCGGCGATGACGTTGTCGAGCGCGTGCAGTCGGGCGGGCGCGTCCTGCGCGGCGCGCGCGACCTGCGCCTGGGTCTTGAGCGCCGCGAGGGGTGTGCGCAGCTCGTGGGCGGCGTCCGCCGTGAAGCGGCGCTCGTTCTCGATCATGCGGGCGACGCGCACGAACAGCGCGTTGAGGCTGCGCACGAGCGGGGCTACCTCTGCGGGCGCGTCGTCCGCCTGGAGCGCAGCGAGATCGTCGGGGCGGCGCGCCTCGACCTGCCGTCCGAGGGCGGGCAGCGGGCGCAGTGCTGCGGAGATGCCGAGCCACACGAGCAGGCCGAGCGCGGGCAGCGCGAGCGCGAGCGGCGCGAGCAGGCTCGTCGCGGCGCGCGCGGCGATCTCGTTGCGTGCCTGCGCCCGCTCGCCCACCTGGACGAGGAAGCCCCGCTTGGCGTCCCAGGCGCTGAACACGCGCCAGCGGGTGCCCTCCAGCGTGGCGTCGCTGAAGCCGTGGTCGCTCGCCGAGAGCCGCTGCCGGGGCGCGTTCGCCGAGTGCAGGCGCAAGACATCACCCCGCTCCCAAACCTGGAAGGCGACGCGCTGCACGCGCTTGTCGAGCTGCGGTGCGTGCTTGAGCTCGATCTCCCCGAAGTCGTGCCCGACCTGCGCGACGATGAGCGAGGCGGATTGCGCGAGGTGCGCGTCGAGCAGCTCGTCGACCTCGTGGCGCGCTTCGAAGTAGCTGTAGGCGGCAGTGGCGGCCCAGACGAGCGCCGCCGTGCCGAGCACCGCGAGGAGCAGGCGGCGCCCGAGCGAGTACACGGGCGGGCTATGCGCTCTGTTCACGGGGCATGAGATAGCCCACGCCGCGCACGGTGCGGATCGTCTTCGCTCCGAGCCGGCGGCGCAGGTGGTGCACGTGCACGTCGATCGCGTTGCTCTCGATCTCCTCGCCCCAGGCGTACAGGCGCTCGGCGAGCTGCTCGCGGCTCAGCACCCACCCGGCGTGCAGCATGAACACGTGCAGCAGCGCGAACTCGCGCGCCGCGAGCTCGACCGGCGCGCCCTTGAGCGTGACGCGATGCGCCGCGGGGTCGAGCTGCACCTCGCCCACGGCGAGCAGCGGCCCGGCCTCTCCCCGCGAGCGCCGGATGAGCGCGCGCAGCCGCGCGGCGAGCTCGTTCAGGTCGAATGGCTTCACCACGTAGTCGTCCGCGCCGCCATCGAGCCCCTTGACCCGGTCCTCGACCGCGTCGCGCGCGGTGAGGATGAGCACCGGGGTCTTGTCGCCCGAGGCGCGCATGCGCCGCAGCAGCTCGAGGCCGGACAGGCGCGGCAGGCCCAGATCGAGGACGACCGCGGCATAGTCGCCCGTCTTCAGGGCGAGATCGGCCGCTACGCCGTCCTCCACCCAGTCCGCCGCATAGCCCGCCTGCGCGAGGCCCGCCTTCACGCCGTCGCCGAGCAGGGGATCGTCCTCCACGAGCAGCACGCGCATGCGACTAGTGTACCCATGGTCAGTCGTCGTCCTGGTGGGCGGAATGATGGCCCGCGGCCTGGTCGGCGCCGCCGCCCGGCATAAGCAGGCTGCCAGGCGCGATGATCCAGAACGCGGCCACGCCGAGCGCCAATGCGGTCCCCGCGAGCAGCCGCCGCCCGCGGATGCCGTCGGCCGGGTCCCCGGACTTGTAGCCGCTCAGCATCGCGCGCACGAGATTTTCCCGGTGCAGGATGCTGCTCGCGATCACCCCGAGCACGTGGATGATCACCACGGCGAGCAGCGCGTTGGCGAGACCTCCGTGCAGCTCCTCCATCCAGTCGCCGCCGAGATTGCTGTAAGTCGCGTAGCCGGTCGCGCCCGCGAGCACGCTCAGCGCGAGCAACGCGTAGATCGCCCAGCTTCCCGCCGGGTTGTGCCCGACGTAGTGCCGCGGCGCGCGCGTGAAGAGCGACTTGAGGTACTCGAGCACGGCGCGCGGTCCGAAGGCGAACGAGCCGAAGCGCGCGTAGCGGCTGCCTGCGAAGCCCCAGACGAGCCGAAAAGCGACCAGCCCGAGCATGGTGTAGCCGAGGACCACGTGCACGTCGCGCAGTCGCTCGGAGTCGCCGGTGGCGAACGCGCCGATGAACGACGCCGCGAGCAGCCAGTGCGCGATGCGCGTCGGCAGGTCCCAGACGAGGATCTTCGATCTCTCCATGATCATTCTCCTTCAGCGTGGCAGGCGCAGCGAGCGCTCGCCGAAATCACCCTGCTCGGCCCGCCGGTGGCACGCGGCGCAGTTCGCGGGGCTCTTGACCGCGGCGCTGCGCCAGGTCGCGGCCGGCACTTCGTCGTGCTCGCGCACGAACCATCCGGTGTCGGTGATGCGCCCGGACGCGGTGTCGCGCGACGTGCGTGCCGCGTGGCGCTCGAGGAATGCGCCGATTTCGGCCGCCGCCCCCGGATCGAGGCTGGCGTCGGTGCCGAAGTGCCGGTCGAGCCGCGCCATGACCCGGTGCCAGGCCGGCGCGGGCAGGAGCTGCGGCGGGTAGGCCACGTGGCAGGCGCCGCATTCGGCTTGCCAGCGCGCGTTGCGCGCGGAAGAGAAATCGTGGCCCGCCATCGCTTCGTGCGCGAGCAGCGCCAGCCCGGCGACGATCGACACGGTCCACACGGTCAGATCGAATGGCAGTCTCTTTACGGTGTCGTTCATGGTGCGCCGCGCCTATTTGAGCGACATCAGGTACGCGAGCACGTCGCCCTTTTCGCGGGGCGTGCACGCCCGGCCGAGCACGTCGTTGCAGTTGCGCCTGAGCCACTTCTCGACGCGCGCTGCATCGGTGAAGCGCTTCGGGTTCGCCGCCGGCGCGAGCGGCGCGATGTCCTTCGCGGTCTTCGCGTGGCGGCCGGCCGAGAGCGGGTTATCCGTGTGGCACGAGGCACAGCTCCATTCCGAGCCGTGCCGCGATCTGAAGAATTGCTCGCCGCGGGAGGCGGAGAGCCCCGCGTAGGCCGGCTCGGCTTCGCGCGCCGCGGCCTCGAATTGCGC
The DNA here is from genome assembly GCA_021813275.1 of Pseudomonadota bacterium. GTDB lineage: Bacteria > Pseudomonadota > Gammaproteobacteria > Burkholderiales > SG8-39 > JAKALD01. The sequence goes on from JAKALD010000002.1 coordinate 31,760, forward strand.
CCGCAGCTCGGCCGGCGATGCTGCCGAGGCGAGGATCGGCGCCGCGCCGAGCATCGCCGCCGCCAGAATCCGAAACCGTGAATCGATCGTGCCCATGTCGTCTCCCGAATGAAGCCTTGACTACGGGCACTCTAGGCAGCCCGGATTAACGGGCCGTTAACTCGTTCCCCCGACGTTGAAGCGTGCCCGGCGGCGGTGGGGAAGGCGCGCCGCCGGGACGGAAGAGCGCCGGCTTACGGCGCGATGTAGGCGTAGCCGCGGTTCTGGTAGGCCATCAGCGAGATCCACGCGTTGCCGACCACCTTGACGCCGGGATCGACATCCTGCGGCTTCGTGCCTTGCTCGCGAACCGCGACCGAGCACTGCTGCAGGTCCTCGATGCCGGGGGCCTTGCGCATCGCCTTGAGCTCGGCCGCGATCTGTGCCGCGATCGGGCGGTCTTCGGGCTTGATCTTCGACTGATCGGTCTGAATGAGCTTCGTCGCGGGCCCGCGGAACGCGAGCAGGAAGTGCGGGGTCACGCCCTGCGCGATCAGCGACTCGCGGGTTTCCTCGATGACCTTGAGCCGGCCGAGCAGCGCCTTGGCGTCGCCGGTGGTGATGTCGAACGCCACCTTCACTTCCTTGGCGCCGGCGAGCGCCTCGCGATCGTTGTAGCCGGCCGCCACGCCGAGCGTCGTCACGAATTGCGCGCCGATCACGAATGCGAGCGCGCCGAGCGCGCGATGTGAAAACAACTTCACGTTGACCTCCCTCTCCCTGGTGGATGAACGAAATTGATCGGCTTATTAGCCGAATTGCGCTGGCGTCCCTCGGCATCCGCAGTATAGGTGCGCGCGGTTCGAAGGCAACTCCGGATAGTTCCGGAGGCCGCCGCCGTCCCTCGGGGAGGCCGGACATCCGGCGGCTGCGGTGACGGGCCGCGGCGACACCCGTGCGCGGCGTGATCCTGCGCCCACGGCGCGATGCGCGTTCGTTAGGTTTTTCCTTTGCGTTGCGGTCCCCAGCCGCGCGAAGATGGGGACGCGCAGCCCGCTCGCGCGGGCGCGCGTGGTCCGGCTCGAGGGGGAAGCGGGCCGCCACCCTGTTCAGTCGTCATGGGAGACAGGCCATGCACAAGCACTGGGCAATCGTCCTTGCGGTTCTCCTCCTCGGTCTCGCGACCAGCACTGTGCTCGCCGACAGCGGCATCGGGTTGCGCTGGTCGCTCGCGTGGCCGCGCCTCTCGCCGCGCGCGGACTCGGGATCACCGGGTCTGCACGTCGTTCCGGAGCCCCTCGCGGGCGACGGGGCATTCGTGCCGCGGTATTCGCTCGCGCCGCTGCCGGTGGAGGAGAGGGCGGCGGGGCTGCGCCCCGATGACATTCCGCCCGGGGTCTCCTTCTACTACGGCCTGTCGCAGGGCGAATCCGTGAGTCGCGACCGGAGTCTCTACCAGCTGACCTCGCCTTCGGATTCGGCGTCGCGGACGATGGGGCTCACGGTCAAGTACCCGTTCTGATGCCTGCGCGGCGGAACCGAGAGCGCCGCGGCTAACAAGTCGGAAGACGCTCACCGCCCGAGCTGCCGGGGGCGGTCCGGGGCTGCTCGGCCGCGCCTCGCCGGCTTGGCCGGCGCGCGGCGCCGGGACGGCTCTAGAATTCCGCAACCGTTGAAACCGAGTCGCTGCCATGTGCGAGCTGTTCGCGATGTCGAGCCGGATCCCGACCAGCGTGCGCGTTTCGCTGGAGGAGTTTTCGCGTCGCGGCGGGCTCGCCGGCCCGCACAAGGACGGCTGGGGCCTCGCTTACTACGTCGAGAAGGACGTGCGCCTGCTCAAGGAGACCCAGCCGGCGAGCGACAGCGCCTGCGTGCGCTTCATCCAGGACCATCCCTTCACCAGCGATGTCGTCGTCAGCCACATCCGCAGGGCGACCCAGGGCACTCATACGCTGCGGAACTGCCAGCCGTTTCAGCGCGAGCTGGGCGGCGCGATGCACGTCTTTGCCCATAACGGCGATCTCGACATGGGACGGCTGCGGCGCGAGCTCGCGCTCGGCTGGCACCGGCCAGTGGGCGAATCGGATTCGGAGCACGCGTTCTGCGCGCTGCTCGAGCGGCTGCGCGGCCCGTGGCTCGAGCACGGCGGGGTTCCGCCGCTCGAGGAGCGGCTCGCCGTGGTCGCGCGCTTCGCCACGGTCCTGCGCGCGCTCGGACCGGCGAATTTCCTCTACGCCGACGGCGACGCGCTGTTCGCGCACGGCCACCGGCGCAGGCACGGCGAGCTCGGCATTCGCCCGCCGGGGCTGCACTGGCTGTGCCGCAGCTGCGCGGGCGACGCCGAGGCGCTGCGCACCGAAGGCCTGTCGATCGAAGCCTCCGCGGCCCGACAGGAGGTCGCGCTCTTTGCCAGCGTCCCCTTGACGCCGGAGCCCGGGTGGCGGCCGTTCGCCGAGGGCGAGCTGGCGGTCGCGCGCGCCGGAAGGGTCGTCGCCAGAGTCCTCGCGTGAAGCGTTCGCGGCCCGCGCTGTGGCTCGGCGCCTTCACCGGCTTCTACCGCCCGGGCGTGGAAGAAATCCGCGCGCTCGATCCGGTGTCGAAGTTCCTCTACGCCGGGCGCAGCGTCATCCTGGTGATCTCGGCGCAGGCCGCGATCGCTGCCGGGCTGCTGGCGGCGGCCGACCGGCGCTTCGATCCGATCGACTTCGCGCTGGTGCTCGCCGGATTCGTCGCCGCGCACCTGCTCAGCAATCTCAGCAATGACTACTTCGGCTACGTGCGCGGCCACGACACGCCGGATTCGCCGCGCATGCGCTACACGGTGCACCCGCTCGCGAGCGGCGTGATCGAGCCGCGCGCGCTCGTCACCGGCGTGGCGATCCTCGCCGCGCTCGGTCTCGGCATCCTCGCCTACTTCGTCCTCGAGCGCGGCGGGCTCGCGGTGGCGTTCGCCGCGGCCGGGATCGCGCTCCTCCTGCTCTACGATGCGGCGCCGGTTCCGCTGAAGAGCATCGGGCTGGGCGAGCGCGCCGCCCGCGGGCTGAACGCCGCCACGGTGCTGCTCATCTATGCGGTGATCGCGCCGCTGATCGCCTGGGGCCGGCTCACGCCCTTCGCCGTGCTGGTCGCGTTCGCGCTGCCGCGGGCGGCGCGCGCGGTGGCGCTCATGGCGCGCCCGCGGCAGGCCTTGGCGCCGCCGGGCTTCGTGGGCTGGCCGCTCTGGGTTCACCGCGCATGCCTCGAGCACAACCGCCTGTTCGGCTGGCTCTACATCCTCGGTCTGGCCGCGGGCGCTGCCTGGCCCGAAGCGCGCGCCTGAGCGCTGCGCTGCAGCACGGCCCGCCCCGACACGCGGACACAATCTGCTGACTGCCCGGAATCTCCGTCAGTTTCGAGAGAGGCTGTTGACACGGATCTGACCTCAGACTCTAATGGATTCGATCTGCCCATAAGCAGAACAAGCCAACAAAAGGCGGGCGACGTTTCGAGCGATCGAGAAGGGAGGAAAGCCAGATGTCAATCCGTTCGAAGGCAAGATCCGTGGCGGTTGCGGGAATCAGCGCTGCGGCGGCGTTCGGCGCCGCTGCGCTCATCGCGGCGGGCGCCGCGCAGGCGGCGGAGCTGCACCACTATGACTCGAGCAAGCGCTCGTTCTGGGAGCATCCGCCGGCCGACTGGTTCCTGGGCGACGAGACCGAGGCGCAAAAGGGATTGAACGTGCCCGCCGCGCCCGCCACCGGAATTCCGGCGGAGCAGATCGAGAAGACGCTCAAGCAGATCAAGCTGCCGAAGGGCTTCAAGATCAGCCTGTGGGTCGCCGGCGTGCCGAGCGCGCGCCAGATGGCCTGGGGCAACAAGGGCACGCTGTTCGTCGGAGCCTTCGGCGTCGGCAACGTCTACGCCATCACCGGCCCCGAGGGCAAGAAGGAGGTGAAGGTCATCCTCAAGGGGCTGAAGATGCCCACCGGCATCGCGTTCCGCGACGGGGCGCTCTACGTCGCCGACATCGACCGCATCCTCAAGTACGACGACGCCGAGGACAACCTCGACCACATGCCCGCGCCGAAGGTCGTGTACGACGACATGCCGTCGTTCCCGGCGCACGGTTGGAAGTATCTCGTGTTCGACAAGCACGGCTGGCTGTACGTGGCCTTCGGCCCGCCTTGCAACGAGTGCCTGCCGCCGACGAGCGTGTCGCAGATCCGGCGCGTCGATCCGGAGAACGGCCTGGCCGAGATCGTGGCGCTGGGCGTTCGCAACAGCGTGGGCGGCGACGTCGACCCGCGTACCGGCGACTACTGGTTCACCGAGAACGCGCGCGACTGGCTGGGCGACGACATCCCGAGCGACAAGCTCAATCACATCAGCCGGATGGGCGAGCACTTCGGCTATCCGTACTGCCACCAGGGCAACATCCCGGATCCCAAGTACGCGATGGGGCACAAGTGCTCCGAGTTCACGCCGCCGGTGCTCAAGCTCGGCGCGCACGTCGCGCCCCTCGGCATGAAGTTCTACACCGGCAAGCAGTTTCCGGCGGCCTACAAGGACAACATCTTCATCGCCGAGCACGGCTCGTGGAACCGGCACCAGTACCAGGGCGCGCGCATCGTGCGCGTGATAGTCGACCCGCGGGGCAGGCACGCGAAGCAGGAGGTGTTCGCCTCGGGCTGGATCAAGGGCAAGCAGGATTACCTGGGCCGGCCCGCCGACATCGTCGAGGCCCCGGACGGCTCGCTGCTCGTGGCGGACGACTGGGCCAGCGCGATCTACCGCATCAGCTACGGCAAGTAGCCGGGCTGCCCGTTTCCCAGCGTCGCCCGTTCGCAGCGCGGACGGGCGACTTTTTTTCGTGATGGACCCGAGCCCCAGAATGTCCGTTCGGCGCACGCTCGCGTGGGCGGGAATCGCGGCCGCCGCGCTCGCGGCCGCCGGCGCTTCGTCGGCCGAGGATCTCGCCGCCGCCAAGGAAAAGGCGCGCGCCTGCTTCGCCTGCCACGGCGAGGGCGGGATCTCGCGGGCCCCGGAGACGCCCTCGCTCGCGGGACAACCCGACAACTTCATTCAGTGGCAACTCGTGTACTTCCGCAGCCAGACGCGCAAGGTGGAGGTGATGAACGCGATCGCTTCCGCGCTCAGCGACGCGGACATCCGCGGTCTCGGCGCGTACCTCTCTTCATTGCCGCCTCCGCAGCCGCCCGGGGAGCCCGACGATCGCCCGGAGCTGACGCGCGCGGGCGCCGAGCTCGCGCGCCGCAATCACTGCGCCAGCTGCCACACCGAGCGCTTTGTCGGGCAGGGCGCGATCGCGCGGCTCGCGAACCAGCAGGAACGCTACCTGCTCAAGGCGCTGCGCGACTTCAAGTCGGGCGTGCGCCGTGGCGGCGGCGTGGCGGCGATGCCGGATGCGGTCTATCCGCTCGGCGACGACGATCTGCGCGCGCTGGCGCACTACCTGGCGCGCTTTCGCTGAGCGCGCGCCGGGGAGACATCGGCCGCGTGCGGGGAGGGACCGCAAGATGACGGGAACGATCGGGCCGGCCGGAATCGTGGGCCTCGCGGCGGCCGCGAGTCTCCTGGCGCCGGGCGCCTGGGCGCAGACCGCGGGCGCAGCCGCCCCGGTCGTCGTCCAGGGCCAGCCAGTGGTGGTGACCGCGACTCGCGTGGAAGAAAGCAGCTTCGACGTACCGGCGTCGATCGACTCCGTCGGGGCTGCCGAGATCCGGGAGCAGCAGCCGCGCGTCAATCTCTCGGAAAGCCTCGGGCGCGTGCCGGGGCTCGTCATCCAGAACCGCCAGAACTACGCGCAGGACCTGCAGATTTCCTCGCGCGGCTTCGGCGCGCGCGCAGCTTTCGGCGTGCGCGGCGTGCGCCTCATCCAGGACGGCATCCCGCTCACCATGCCGGACGGGCAGGGCCAGGCCGCCCTCTTCGATCTCGATTCGGCCGCGCGGGTCGAGGTGCTCAGGGGGCCGTTCGCGGCGCTGTACGGCAATTCCTCCGGTGGTGTCATCCAGCTCTTCACCGAGAATGCTCCGCGCGAGCCCACGCCCGGCGCGAGCCTGAGCGTCGGCAGCTACCGCTCCTGGCGCGAGACGCTCAAGTTCGGCGCCACGGACGGCGCGCTCGGCGCGAACGGCGACCTGTCGCGCTTTTCAACCGACGGCTACCGCGATCACAGCGCGGCGACCCGCTACCTCGGCGACGCGAAGCTGCGGCTCGCGCTCGCCGGCGGCTCGAGCCTGTCGCTCGTGGTGAACGAGCTCTCACAGCCCTGGACCCAGGATCCCCTGGGGCTCACGCGCGCCCAGCTCGACGCCGACCGGCGCCAGGCGGGAACCGGGGCGCTGCAGTACAACACCCGCAAGAACATCCTGCACCGTCAGGCGGGCCTCGTCTACGAGACGCCGCTGTCGGCCGAGGACAGCCTGAAACTCGTCGGCTACGGCGGCGAGCGCTACATCACGCAGTACCAGGCCTTTTCGGGCTCGGCGGTCACTTCGTCCGGCGGCGTCGTGGATTTGAACCGCGGCTTCGGCGGAGCGAGCGCGCAATGGCGGCGCAGCACCCGGCTCGCGGGCGTGCCATTCACCCTCACCGCCGGCATCGACTACGACCTGCAGGACGAGCAGCGCACGGGATTCGTCAACAATAACGGCGTGAGCGGCGCGCTGCGCCGCAACGAGGACGATCGAGTCCACGACTTCGACCAGTACGTGCAGTTCGAGTGGCAGCTCGCGCCGCGCTGGAAGCTCTCGGGAGGGCTGCGCCACAGCCAGGTCGCGTTCGGCTCGAAGGACTTCTACATCGTTCCGGGAAACGGCGACGACAGCGGCAGCGCGAGCTACTCCGCGACCAACCCCGTCGCCGGGCTGCTCTATCAGCTCGACCCTGCGGTGAACCTGTACGCGTCGGTCGGCCGCGGCTTCGAGACGCCGACCTTCACCGAGCTTGCCTACCGCCCCGACGGGCGGCCGGGGCTGAATTTCGGACTCCAGCCCGCGCGCAGCACGAATTACGAAGCGGGCGTGAAGGCGTTCATCGGCGCGGGCACGCGGTTGGACGCTGCGCTGTTTCAATCCGACACGCGCAACGACATCGTTTCGGGGCCGCAGCTGTTCTTCGGCCGCAGCACCTACGTGAACGCCGCGAAGACGCTGCGCCGCGGGCTCGAGCTCTCCGTCGACAGCGACTTCGGGCGCGGCCTGCATGCGAACCTGGCCTACACGTACGTCGACGCGAAATTCGAGGACTACACGAATTCCGCGGGGCTCGACCTGTCCGGGCGCAAGCTTCCGGGTGTGCCGGCGAATTCGCTCTACGGAGAGATTTCGTGGCGCGACGCCGCGAGCGGACTTCTCACCGCGCTCGAGGCGCGCTGGGGCGACAAGGTGTACGTCGACGACGCGAACAGTGACGCGGCCTCCGCCTATGCGGTCTTCGGCTGGCGCGCCGGCTTCGAGCAGCGCGCGCGCGGCTGGAAGATCGCCGAGTTCCTGCGCATCGACAACCTGTTCGACAGGCGCTACGTCGGATCGGTGATCGTCAATGCGAGCAACGCCCAGTACTACGAGCCGGCCCCCGGACGCAACTACCTGCTGGGCGTGAGCGCGAGCTACGCGTTCCGGTGAGACCGGGGGTCGTCAGGGCGTGAGTTCGAAGACGACCTGGACGTCGACTGCGAACGGACGCTCGCGCAGGCCTTCCGGCGGTTGCGGCAACCGCGACAAGCGCTTCGCCATGTCGAGCGCCTCTTCGTCCAGGACGTCGTGGCCGCTCGAGCGCCGCAGCGTCGCGCCGATGAGCTTGCCGTCAGGCCCGACGTCAAGACGCAGTCCCACCGCGCCTTCCCATCCGCGCAGGCGCGCGAGCCGCGGGTACTGCCGAGAGCGCGCGAGGAGCTCCGAAATGCTCTGCCCGTAGCGGGCCAGCGCTTGCTCGGACGGCTCGCGCCGCTGCGCGGTGGGATGCGGCTCGTTCGGGCGCGCGGCCGCGACAGGTGCCTGCGGCAGGGATGGCGCCGAGACGGTCGCTTCGCGAGCAAGCGGCTCGGGTGGCGGCACGGGCTCCGCAGCAGGCACTTCGGCCGGCCGGCGCGGCGCTCGCGTTCTGGCCGCCTGGTGCGGCGGCTCGGCCGCCTCGCGGGCCGTGCTCCGGGCCGGCGCCGCCTCGCGCTCCTGCCGCATGGCGGGCGCGGGCGTCACCTCGCGGGCCGACGGTGGCGGTTCCGGTGCGTTCACGAGCCGCACCTGGAGCGCTCGGCGCTCGCCGGGCGTGACGCCGGGTCGCGGAAACGCATGCAGCGCGGCGAGCGCTGCCAGATGCACGGCAAGCGAGAGGGCGAGCGCGAGGGCAAGCAGCGACTCGCTCGGTCGGGATTGCGGCGCAGCGCCGGCCGACGCCGTCGATGACATCAGCATTTCCCCTTCTGCGTTCGGCTCCAGCGGACCCGAGCGCGCCCGAGCGACCTAGGCGTAAAGTCGCCAGCCGAATCCGCCGCACTCCGTGCACGCCTGGGTGCCGACCATCCCGGTTCCTTCGCACGACTCGCACTCGTCCCAGATATAGGACAGATCGCTCTTCAAGGTGCCCGAGCAGCGCCTGCCGTAGACGACCCCGTGGCAGCGTTGATTGAGCATCTCGCGCTGACTTGTCGGGGTGTGGCAGACGGTGCACGCACCCAGCGGTTTCGGCTTCCTGGCGGGCCGCATGGCATCGGGCCTCCTCTTTGCCGGAATGGTAGCAGCCGCGCCGGGCGCCGGGCCAAGCCTGGCGGCTGCAAACCATTTCACGCGGCCGGCCCGCTCCGATGCCGCTCGTGACTTTGTTCGCTTGACGCGAGCCGCGCCTCGAATTGCAATGCAGGCGAGCGGCGCGGGGATCCAGCAAACAGTCGCCGTGCCCGCTCAGTCTCCTCCTTCGTGGGATTGCCCCGGCTCCGCCGGGGCTTTTCTTTTGTGCGGTTCCTCGCGCGCCAGCGCGGTGCTCCGGGTCGGGATTGTCACCTGTCTGTAACATCGGCACTCGATAATTCCGCCCTGCAAGCTCAACCATCACTTACCGTTCCAGCGAAGAGAGAGCACCCATGACATCTGCGATTCGAACGACCTCCAGATCCGCACTCAAGGCGGCGGCGCGCTGCGCCCTCGGCGTCGCCTTCGCGGCCGCCGCGGTCGCCGCGCACAGCGAAACGCTGACGGGCGCCGGCGGCACCGCGATCTATCCGGTGCTGCAGCAGTGGGCGGCGGCCTACCAGAAGGAAAAGGGCATCGGCATGAACTACCAAGCCATCGGCTCCGGCGGCGGCATCAAGCAGATCCAGAGCAAGGTCGTGCCGTTCGCGAACAGCGACAAGCCGCTCACGCCCGAGGACCTGAAGAAATCCGGCCTGGTGCAGTTCCCGGCCGTCATCATCGGCATCACGCCGGTGGTGCACCTGCCGAATGTCAAGCCCGGGGAGCTGGTGTTCGACGGCAAGGTGCTCGCCGACATCTACCTGGGCGTGATCAAGAGCTGGAACGACCCGAGGATCCACGCGCTCAATCCGAACGTGAAGCTGCCGGACATGGCGATCACCGTGGTGCACCGCTCGGACGGCTCCGGCACGACCTTCAACTTCACCAACTACCTGTCCAAGGTGAGCCCCGAGTGGAAGCAGAAGGTCGGCTCGGACGTGTCGGTGTCCTGGCCGGTGGGCGTGGGCGGCAAGGGCAACGCGGGCGTCGCGCAGTACGTCCAGCAAGTGAACGGCGCGATCGGCTACGTCGAGTATGCGTACGTGATGGAAGCCAAGATGGACTACGCCCGCATGAAGAACCGCGATGGCAAGATCGTGAGTCCGAGCCTGCAGACGTTCCAGGCGGCCGCGGCCAACGCCGACTTCGGCAAGACGCACGACTTCTACCTGATTCTCACCGATCAGCCCGGCGCGCAGAGCTGGCCGATCACCGCGGCGACCTATATCCTCATGCGCAAGGACACCCCCGAGGCCCAGAACAAGAAGGTGATCGAATTCTGCGACTGGTTCCTCGAGAAGGGGCAATCGTACGCGGCGAAGCTCGACTACGTGCCGCTGCCCAACCCGACGGTCAGCCTGATCAAGACCTACTGGAAGAACGAGCTCGGCATGCAGCCGTAAGGCCGCCGCAGTTCAAAGCACCGCAAGACGGCGGGCCTCTCAGCCCGCCGTTTTGTCTTCCGCGGGCGCCGCGGCAGCAGTACGCGGCACCAGTGTAGACTGTGCGCTTCGCGCCGCGGCTCACGCGGCGCATCCCAAGCCGATATCGAGGCATGCGCATTCTGCTGGTCGAGGACGACCGCATGATCGGCGTCGATCTCTCCGAAGCGCTGCGCACGGACGGCCATTCGGTGGATTGGGTCACCGACGGCCTGGCGGCAGAGCTCGCGCTGCAGGCCACGCGCTTCGACCTCGCGCTGCTCGATCTCGGGCTGCCGCGCAAGGCGGGGCGCGAAGTGCTGCGCGCGCTGCGCCACCGGGACGACGCGACCCCGGTCATCGTGATCACCGCGCGCGATGCGCTCGAGGACCGCGTCGAAGGTCTCGATCTCGGCGCGGACGATTATCTCGTCAAGCCCTTCGAGCTCGCCGAGCTCAAGGCGCGCATGCGCGCTGTGGCCCGCCGACACGCGGGCCGGGCGCGTCCGCGGCTGTCGAACGGCACGCTCACCGTCGACCCGGCCACGCGTGAAGTCTGGGTCGAGGGGCGCGAGGTCACGCTGTCGGCAAAGGAGTACGCGGTGCTCTATGCGCTGCTCGAGCGGCCGGGCGCGATCCTGTCGCGCCGCCAGATCGAGGAGCGCGTCTACGGCTGGAACGAGGAAGTCGAGAGCAACGCGGTGGACGTCCTCATCCACTACCTGCGCCGCAAGCTGGGCGCCGGCGCGATCAAGAACGTGCGCGGCGCCGGGTGGATGGTGCCGAAATCCGGCGCGTGATGCCGCCCGGTGCCTCGCTCAGACGGCGCATCCTGCTTCCGGTGGCGGGCCTCCTGCTCGTTGCCGGCGTCGCGTCGGCCGCTGTCGCCTTCTACCTCGCGAAGGGCGAGGCGAACGAGCTGCTCGACTACCAGCTGCAGCAGCTCACGCGCGTCGTTGCGACCGAAGGGGTCGCGGTGCCTTCGCCCGTCCTGCCCCCGAACGCCCGGGATACCGACGTCGAGGACAACTTCATGGTGTTCGTGTGGGACGAGAACGGGCGGCTGCTTCATCGCACGCGCGCGGCGCCGGCGATCGAGCGGCCGTCGCTCGGCTTCACGACGGTCGCGGCGGGCGGCAAGCGCTGGCGCGTGTTCAGCGAGAAGGTGGGACCGCGGCAGTTCGGCGTCGCGCAGCGCATGGACTTGCGTACCGAGCTGGCCGGCGCCGGCGCGCTGCAAGCGCTCCTTCCCGTGCTCGCGCTCGTGCCGCTCATCGGGCTCACGATCGGCTGGATCGTGCTGCGTTCGCTCAGGCCGTTGCGCGTCCTCTCGGCCGACGTCCGGCAGCGCGCGGCGACCGACCTGAGGCCGCTGCCCGAGCACGACCTTCCGGACGAGGTGCGCCCGCTGGTGCACGCTATGAACGGCCTGCTCACTCGGCTGGACGCGGCGATGACGCGCCAGAAGCGCTTCGTCGCCGACGCGGCGCACGAGCTGCGCACGCCGCTCGCCGCGCTGCAGATCCAGGCGGAAATGCTCGAGGGTGCGGCCGATGACGGCGAGCGGCGCCAGCGGACGCGGGCGCTGCGCACCGGCATCGCGCGGCTCTCGGGCCTGGTGTCGCAGCTGCTCACCATGGCGCGGCTCGACGCGGCGCCCGCTTCCGAGCCCGTCGAGCTCGATCTGCTCGAGATGGTCAAGGAGATCGTCGCGGAGCTCTATCCGTTCGCGGAGTCGCGCTCGATCAACCTCGGTCTGGCGGAGAGCGAAAGCATCGCGATCCGCGGCCATCCGGCGGGGCTGCGCGCGCTGTTCGGCAACCTGATCGACAACGCGCTGCGCTACACGCCGGAAGGCGGGCGGGTCGACGTCTCGGTCAAGCGCCTCGCCGGGGGCGCGGCCGTCGCCGTAGCCGATTCGGGCCCCGGGATTCCCGAGGCGGAGCTGCCGCAGGTGTTCGATCGCTTCTACAGGGTCGCGGGCGGTGAAGCCTCGGGCCACGGCCTCGGTCTGGCGATCGCGCGCGCGGCGGCCGAGCAGGACCGGGCGCGCATCGTGCTAGAGAACCGCACCGACGGCTCCGGCTTGCGGGCGAGCGTGATCTTCGCCCTATAATCCCCCGCTAATTTTCGGCCGCTAGACTGCGTCCCCGTGTCCGCGGATCCTGAGGTTTGCGCCGTCCTTGCGCCGCGGCATCGTCGAACCGTCATGGGGAAACCGCATTCACAGCGCCCGCGACGCGCCGCGAGGCACGTATTCCTCGCCGCGGCGGCGCTGCTCGCCGGCTGCGCGAGCTACGCGCCGCGACCGCTGCCGTCACGCATCGCGCAACCTTCCAACGTCGGCGACATCCGGGTCGACGCGGCGCGCATGCCGCTCGCCTCCCTGCGCACGCACCGCTTCGACCCGAGCGACGGCTTGGACATGGACGAAGTTGCGATGCTTTCGGTCGCCAACAACCCGCAGCTGCGCGCCGCGCGTGACGCGGTCGGAGTCGCGCGGGCGCAGGCGTACGCCGCCGGACTACTTCCCGACCCGCAGCTCGGTGTCACGCGCGACGTTCCCACCAACGGCGGTCCGGGCAATACGAGCGCGTTCAGCTTGGGGCTGAGCGAGGACGTGAGCGCGCTGCTGACGCGCTCGGTGGCGCGCAGCGCCGCCGAGGCGCACGCGCGCGAGGTGCACCTCAACCTCCTGTGGCAGGAGTGGCAGGTCGTGAGCCAGGCGCGGCTGCTGTTCGTGCGCAACCTCGAGCAGGAGCGGCTGTTGCGCCTGCTGCAGGAGAACCGCGAGCTCTTCGCAGCACGCTATCGGCGCGCGCGCGCGGCGCTGCGCGAGGGAAACGCGACGATCCAGGCCGCGAGCGCGGACTTGGTGGCGCTGCAGGGCGTCGAGCGCCAGATCGCCGAGCTCGAGCGCCAGATCGAGCACAACCGCCTCCAGCTCAACCTGCTGCTCGGGCTCGCCGCCGGCACCAAGCTCCACCTGGTGGGAGGGGTGGCGCTGCCGCCTCTCGACGCGGCGCGGATCCGCGCCGAGCTGCCGCAGCTCGCGATGCGCCGCCCCGACCTGCTCGCGCTGCGCGCCGGCTACGAGAGCCAGGAGCAGCGCTTCCGCCAGGCGGTGCTCGGGCAATTCCCGGCGCTCAACGTCGGCCTGACGCACGCGCGCGACACAAGCGACATTTACACCCTCGGCATCGGGATCACGCTCACGCTGCCGATCTTCAACGGCAACCGCGGCAACATCGCGATCGAGCGCGCCACGCGCCGGCGTCTGTACGACGAGTACCGGGCGCGGCTGCAGGCCGCGGACAGCGAAGTGCGCGGAATCCTGATCGATCAGCGCCTGCTTCACGTCCAGCTGGAGGGCGCCGAGCGCAGCATCGCGGAGCTCGAGCGCGTTGCGGCGGGCGCGGGAGCGGCCTACCGCGCCGGCAACCTCAGCGAGCTGGAGTACGTCAACCTGCGCGCGGGGCTGCTCGCCAAGCGCATCGAAGCGGTGACGCTCGAGCAGAACCTTCTCGAGCAGCGGGTCGCGCTGCAAACCCTGGTAGGCACGGAGCTGCCGGTGAAGAATAAACTCGACGGAACCAGAAAATGACGAAATATTGGGCCGCGCTGCTATGCGCGGCATGGGTGATGGGGACCGCTGGCGCGAGCGCGGCGGACGGGCCGAGCGTGCTGGTGAAAACCGCGCCCATGAAGCGCGAGGACCTGGCGGTGACGCTTGTCGGCTACGGGCGGGTCGCGCCGGACATCGGCGCGACGGTCAACGTCAACCTGCCTCGCGCGGGGCGCGTCGCGCGCCTGATGGTGAGCCCGGGCGAGCTGGTGAGGGCCGGCGCGCCGCTGCTCGAGTTCGATACTGGTCCGGCGGCGGCGCTCGCCTACCGGCAGGCACAGAACGCGCTCGCGCTCGCGCGCGAGGATCTCGGGCGCACCGAGCAGCTCGCTGCGCAGCGCCTGGCGACGCAATCCCAGCTCGCCGCCGCGCGCAGGGCGCTCGCCGATGCCGAGGCCGCGCTCGCCGCGCAGCGCAAGCTCGGCGCCGGCCGCCAGACCGAGCGCGTCAGCGCGCCGTTCGACGGCATCGTGGTGAGCATCCCGGTGGCCCAGGGCGACCGCATCGCGGCCGGCGCGACCGTGCTGCAGGTCGCCCGGCGCACCGGCCTGCGAGTGGACCTCGGCATCGAGCCCGAGGACAGCGACAAGGTCAGGGCCGCAATGCCGGTCCGGCTCACCTCGGTGTTCGACGCTCATCGCGCGGTCGAGGCGAAGGTCGCCCAGGTCCACGGCATGGTCAACCCGAGCACTCAGCTCGTGGACGTAGTGGTCAGGCTGAGCGACGGGGTCCTCATTCCCGGAATGCGGGTTCGCGGCGTGATCACGCTCTCGCGCGCGAGCACTTGGACAGTGCCGCGTTCGGCGGTGCTGAGAGATGCGCGCGGTGCCTACATCTTCCAGGTGAAGGACGGGCACGCGGTGCGCGTGACCGTACGCACCGGAACCGAGACCGACCAGGTGACGGGCATCAGCGGCGACCTCGATCCGGCGCTTCCGGTGGTGGTGCTCGGCAACTACGAGCTCGAGGACGGCATGGCAGTGCGGGAGACGGCGCGGTGAATTTCACCCAGTGGGTGCAGGCCCACCGCCGCTCG
>JAKALD010000118.1 GCA_021813275.1 Pseudomonadota bacterium
CACCCAGGCGGTGGAGCGCATCGTCGCCGGGCTCGAGAAGAGGAGCCGCGTGCTCAACGAGACCGAGCGGCGCACGGTCGCCTACCACGAGATGGGCCACGCGCTGGTCGCGATGTCGCTGCCCGGGAGCGACCCGGTGCACAAGATCTCGATCATCCCGCGCGGCATCGGCGCGCTCGGCTACACCATCCAGCGCCCGACCGAGGACCGCTTCCTGATGACGCGCGAGGAGCTCGAGGACAAGATGACGGTGCTGCTCGGGGGACGCGCGGCCGAGCACGTGGTGTTCGGGCACCTGTCGACCGGCGCCGCCGACGACCTCGCCAAGGTCACCGGCATCGCGCGCAGCATGGCGCTGCGCTACGGCATGATCGAGAAGCTCGGCTACGTGACCTTCGACGAGGAGCGCCCCAACTTCCTCGGGGTCCCGGGCATGCAGCCGCGCGAATACAGCGAGGACACCGCGCGCGAGATCGACATCGCGGTGCGCGAGATCGTCAGCAAGGCCTTCGAGCGCGCGGTCGCCATCCTCGAGCGCGAGCGCGCGGTGCTCGAGCGCGGCGCGAAGCTTCTGCTCGAGAAGGAGACCCTGGCCGACGCCGAGCTCGGCGAGCTGAAGGCCGCCCTCACGCCGGCCGCGCGGCCGGTCGCCGCCGTCACGAGCTGAGCCGCGCGCCCGCGCGCGCCGCCGACCCGGCCGCGCCCGGTCGCTTTTCCGTCGTCGCACTCGGCTATACTCCGCGGGCCGCCGCCGCGCGGTGGCGACCGGCACGCCCCGCATGGCCCGCCTGAGATTCAGCTTGCCGCTGCCCTCCACGCCGCCGCTCACCCTCGGCGACGGCGCAATCCTGCTCGCGCTCGCGGCGGCGCTCTACGTCGGCGCGCACCTCGCGCTGCACGCGCCGCCCGTCGTCGAGGGCCCCGCGATCTCGCTCGATGCCTCGGCGCTGCCGTGGTACGCCGCGTTCTCGGTCGCGCGCATGAGCGCCGCGTATGCGCTCTCGCTCGCCTTCAGCCTCGGCTACGGGTACTACGCGGCCCACAACCGCACCGCCGAGCGAATCATGATGCCGCTGCTCGACGTGCTGCAGAGCGTCCCGATCCTCTCGTTCCTGCCGGTCGTGCTGCTCTCGCTTTCGGTGGTCCTGCCGGCCGAAGCCGCGGCGGAGCTGGCCGCGGTCGTGCTGATCTTCACCTCGCAGGCATGGAACATCACCTTCAGCTTCTACCAGTCGGTCAAGACCGTGCCGGGCGAGCTGCGCGAGGCGGCGGCCGCGTTTCGCTTCGGCTCATGGTTCCGGCTCAAGTATCTGGAGCTGCCATTCGCCGGCATCGGCCTCGCGTGGAACAGCATCGTGAGCTGGGCGGGAGGCTGGTTCTTCCTCATGGCGGCGGAGATGTTCACCGTGGGGCACCGCGACTTCCGCCTGCCGGGGCTGGGAAGCTACCTGCAGACCGCCGCCGCGGCGGGCGATCTGCGCGCGATCCTGCTGGGCGTCGGCACGCTCGTCGCGGTGATCGTCGCGCTCGACCAGCTCGTGTGGCGGCCGCTGCTCGCCACCGCCGAGCGCCTGAAGCTGCAGACCGTCGAAGGCGGCCACGAGACGCAGTCCTGGTTCCACGACCTGCTGATGCGCGCCTGGCTCGTGCGCCAGCTCGATGAAAGGCTTTGGGTTCCGCTGATGGAGCGCCTGGACCGGCGCTGGCAGGATCCGGCCCCGCGCACCGCGCCCGCGGCCGCGGCGGCGCCGCGGCGCTGGCATGTCGCGGCGGTCGTGGCGGGCATCGCGCTACTGCTCTATCTCGCGGTGCGCGCCGCCCAGATGCTCGCCACGCTGCCGCTCGCCTCCTGGCTCGCGATCGCGGCCGGGCTCGGCGCTACGCTGCTGCGGGTGTGCGCGGCGCTCGCGATCGCCGCGGCCTGGACGATCCCGGTCGGCGTCGCGATCGGCGTGCGCCCGCGCCTCGCCGCGGTGCTGCAGCCGCTCGCGCAGATCGCGGCCTCGGTGCCGGCCACGGCGCTCTTTCCGGTGATGCTGCTCGTCCTGCTGCGGCTGCCCGGGGGGCTCAACCTCTCCGCGGTGCTCCTCATGCTGCTCGGCACGCAGTGGTACCTGCTGTTCAACGTGATCGCCGGCGCGACCTCGATCCCGCAGGACCTGCGCGACACCTCGGCGCTGCTGCGCCTGCCCGCGGCCGAGCGCTGGCGCACGCTCGTGCTGCCGGCGCTCTTTCCCTTCGCGATTACGGGGGCCATCACCGCGGTCGGGGGCGCGTGGAACGCGAGCATCGTGGCCGAGTACGTGGAATTCGCGGGGCACACCCACGTGACGACCGGCATCGGCGCGACCATCGCGCAGGCGACCGCGCACGGCGACTTCGCGCTGCTGCTCGCGGCGACGCTCGCGATGGTGCTCGTGGTGGTGCTCCTCAATCGCCTCTTCTGGCTGCCGCTCTACCGCCTCGCCGAGGCGCGCTACCGCATGGAGTAGAGGCGTGGAACCCGCCCCCGCCCCAGGCGCCGCGCCGCTGCTCGCGCTCAGCGGCGTCGCCAAGGCCTACGGCCGCGCGCCGCGGCAGTTCTACGCGCTGCGCGGCATCGACCTGGAGATCGCCGCCGGCGAGTTCGTGTGCCTGGTCGGTCCTTCCGGCTGCGGCAAGTCGACGCTGCTGCGCCTCATCACCGGTCTCGTCGCGCCGACCGGCGGCGAAGTGCGCTACCGCGGCGAGCGGCTCGCGGGCGTCAATCCGCACGCGACCATCGTGTTCCAGACGTTCGCGCTCTTTCCCTGGCTGACGGTGCTGGAGAACGTCGAGGTGGCGCTCAAGGCGCGCCGCGTCGAGCCGCCGGAGCGGCACGCGCGCGCCGAGCAGCTGGTCGAGCTGGTCGGCCTGGCCGGCTTCGAGTCCGCGTATCCGCGCGAGCTCTCCGGCGGCATGCGCCAGAAGGTGGGCTTCGCGCGCGCCATGGCGGTGGAACCCGAGCTGCTGTGCCTGGACGAGCCATTCTCGGCGCTCGACGTGCTCTCGGCCGAGGCGCTGCGCGGCGAGCTGATCGAGCTGTGGCTGCGGCGCGCGATGTCGACCGAGGCGATCCTCATGGTCACCCACAACATCGAGGAGGCGGTCGAGCTCGCCGACCGCATCGTGGTGATGGCCAAGGACCCGGGCCGCATCCTGGGCGAGATGCACGTCGGCCTGCGCCACCCGCGCAACCGCAAGGACGTCGCCTTCCAGGCGATGGTGGACCGCGTCTATGCCGCGGTCACCGGGCGCACGGCGACCGAGCCCGAGCTGATCGGCACCGTGCCCGGCGCGCTTGGCATCACCCGGCGGCTGCCGCACGCGCGCCTCGAGGCGCTGGCGGGCCTGCTGGAGAAGGTTGCCGCCGAGGAAGGCCGCGGCGACCTGCCGCGGCTCGCCCAGGCGCTCGGGCCGCACGCCGACGAGCTGCTGCCGCTGGTGGAGGCCGCCGAGCGGCTCGGCTTCGCGCGCGTCGAGCAGGGCGATCTCATCCTGCTGCCGGCCGGCCACACCTACGCCGAGGCGACCATCCCGGTGCGCAAGGAGCTCATCTCGGGGCGAGCGCTGCGCGTGCCGCTGGTGCGCTGGATCTACGAGACGCTGCAGCGCGACGACGACCAGCGCGTCGACCGCGATTACTTCGTCGAGGCGCTGCGCGGGGAGTTCGGCGACGAGGCGGCGGCGCAGGTGGACACGGCGGTCGAATGGGGCCGCTACGCGGAGCTGTTCGCGTACGACAAGGACAGCGACCAGCTCTCGCTCGAGGGCTGAGCGGCGCTCAGGAGGCGGCGACGAGGTGCACGTGCTCCGGAGCGATCGCGACCTGCGCGAGGCTGCCCGCGCCGAGCGCGCCGAGGGCGGGATCATGTTTCGGCACGAAAGCGACCACCGCCTGTTCCCCGGCGCGCAGCCGGACGCGCACATAGGGGCCGTGGTCGAGCAGCGCCTCGACGTGCGCCGCGAAGCGGTTCGCTCCGGCGCTCGCGGCCACGGGGGGGAGGAGCCGGACGTTCTCCGGGCGCGCGCAGGCGAAGACCTCCTCGCCCGGGCTTGCGCGTCCGGCCGGGGCGCGCAGGGCGAGCGGACCGCAGGCGACCAGCGCGAGCTCGCCCTCGCGCGAGCTGATCCGCCCGCGCAGCATCGTCTCCATGCCCACGAAATCGGCCACGAACGCGCTCGAAGGCTTGTGAATCACGTCCTCCGGCCGTCCCTGCTGCACCAGGCGCCCGCCGCGCATCACCGCGATCCGGTCGGCGAGCGTCAGCGCCTCGACGCGGTCGTGGGTCACGTAGATCATGGGAACGCCGGTCTCGGCGAGCAGATCCCGCAGATCGTCGTGGAGCTGGTCGCGGGCACGCGCATCGAGCGCGGAGGACGGCTCGTCGAGCAGCAGCAGCGCCGGCTCGGTGGCGAGCGCGCGCGCGAGCGCCACGCGCTGCTTCTCGCCCCCGCTCAGGTGATAGGGCAGCCGGTCGCGCAGCGCCGCGATGCCGAAGCGCCCGAGCAGCCGCTCGACGCGTGCCTCACCTGCCGTGCCGGCGCCGAAGCACACGTTCTCCACGACGCTCAAGTGCGGAAAGAGCGCGAAGTCCTGGAACATGAACGCGATGCGCCGGCGCTCCGGCGCGAGCGCGGTGATGTCGCGCCCGCCGAGAACGACCTGTCCGGTTTCGATGCGCCGGAAGCCGGCGATCGACTCCAGAAGCACGCTCTTGCCCGCGCCGTTCGGACCGAGAATGACCAGGCACTCGCCGCGCTCGATGCGCAGGCCGATCCCCGCAAGGGCAATGCCCCCGAGGCGCAGCGAAAGGTCCTCGACCTCGAACGCGGCGCTCATCGGCGCGCCTCCGCGCGCGGGTCGCGCCCCGAAGCGAGATAGCGCAGCGCGATGAACAGTCCGAGCGCGATGACCAGGACGAGCAGCGCCATGCCCGCGGCTTCGCGCAGGCCGAAGCGCAGGAACAGCTCGTAGATCTTGATCGGCGCGGTCATCGGGTAGTAGGCGAGGATGATCACCGCGCCGACCTCGCTGATCGCGCGCGCGAAGGTGAGCGTGACGCCGGTGAGCAGGCTCCTCCAGGCGAGCGGCAGCGTCACGCGCGCGAGCACCGTCCAGGGCCCCGCCCCCAGCGTGCGCGCGACCTTCTCGAGCTTCGGATCGATCGCCTCGAAGCCGATGCGCGCCGCGTTCACCGCGAACGGCGCGCTCACGAACAGCATCCCGACCACGATGCCCGCGAGCGTGCCCCAGAACTTGAGCCCGAAGGCCGCGCCGAGCGCCGCGCCGAACAGTCCGCGCCGCCCGTACACGGCGAGCAGCGCGATCCCGGCCACGGTGTGCGGCACCGCGAGCGGGATGTCGATGACCGCCTCCACGACGCGCTTGCCGGGAAAGTCGCCGTGCGCGAGCACGTAGGCGAGCGGAAAGCCGAGCGCCGCGGCGATGAGCGCGGCCAGCCCCGCCGCGGCCAGGCTCAGCTCGATCGCGGCGCGCACCTCCTGCGACGCTGCGACGTGCATCACGTTCGCCGGCGACTCGAGCGTCGCGAGCGC
Organism: Pseudomonadota bacterium; assembly: GCA_021813275.1. Lineage (GTDB taxonomy): Bacteria > Pseudomonadota > Gammaproteobacteria > Burkholderiales > SG8-39 > JAKALD01. Next base: position 5,578 of record JAKALD010000118.1, read on the forward strand.
GACGAGCGGCGCGACGATCGAGACCAGCAGCAGCCCGCCGCAGGCCCAGAAAACCAGGAACAGCATCCGCGAGCGGCCCGGGCTCGCCCGGCCGCGCCGCGGCAGCGCGGCCACTTCGGCCGCGGCGCTCATTCCTAGCCCTCACCCTGCCACGGCTTGACGAGCTTCTGCAGCATCGGCGGCATCTTGTCGCGCCCGACCGCCGGCGGCGTCGCGAACGTCCCGAAGCCGTGCCGCGCGAGGATCTTGCGGCCCTCGGGACCGAGCACGAAGGCCGCGTACTCATCGGCCAAGTCTTTGTGCGCGGCGTTCAGCGGGACGGTGAGCGCGTACACGATGGGCTTGCCGGTGAGCGTGCCGTTCTTCGTGTGCGCCACGCCGGTCTTGTAGAAGGCGGCGTCGCGCGGGTCGGAGAGGTCGATCTTCGCCGGAAGCTTCAGGTGCCGCAGATGATGCTGCAGCGCGTCGGAGCGGTAGATCGCGAGGTAGTCGATCTGGCCCAGCTGCAGCGCCGAGATGAGCGAGGTCTCGGTGTCGCGCATGTTGCTGCGCGGCGCGTTGGCGAGGATCCTCTGTTCGATCTTCGGGTCCTTGTAGTAGCGGTCGGCGAGGTTCAGCATCTGCACGGTCTGGTAGCCGGAGGGATCGGTGTCCGGATCCGAGCGGCCGATCTCCACGCCGGGCTTGGCGAGGACCTCGTACCAATTCCGGTCGTTGATTTCGCGCGCGTACTTGCTCTTGTCCGTGTAGACGAAGGTGATCGCGTTGCTCACCAGGCCGGCGTACCAGTCGGCATAGCGCTTGGCGCCGTTCTCGCCGAAGAGGTACTTGGGCACCACGCTGTAATCGGCCGAGGCGTACACGTCGCAGTTCTGGTGCAGCTCGGTGATTCTCTTCACCATCTTCACGCTGCCGCCGAACTGCGCCTGCACTTCCACCCCCGGGTGCTGCTTCTCGAACGCCTGGTCGATCTCGCGGAACGGCACCGCGAGCGTGCCCGCGGCGAACACCGTGAGCACGGTCTGGCCGGCGGCCTGGGCGCCGGGCGAGGCGCACGCGAGTACGGCGAAGCTCGTCGCGCCGAGCAAGGCGTGGATGAAGGGCCTGCGTTTCATGGGGTCTCCTTTCCGTTCTTGGTGGGTCGTGGATGAGCCTGACGAAAACGATCAGCGCACGCGCTCGATCACGCGCCCGCTGTCGGCGAGGTCGTAGCCGGCGAGGCCCGACGCGGCGCGCCGCAGCGTACGGGCGGAGAGCGCGCGGTGCAGCGGCTCGGCCGCCGCCGAATCGAAGAAGCGGCGCCGCACCGCGAGGTCGTAGCGCTCGCGCGCGAGCGGCAGGAACTCGAGCCCGTGCGCGTCGGCCACCGCGCGCAGGCCGGGGCCGACGTCGGCCGCGCCGCTGCGCACCGCCTCGGCGACCGCGGCATGCGTGGGCCGCACGTCGTCCCAGCCGCGCAGCGCGGAAGCGTCCATGCCCGCCGCGCGCAATTCCAGAAGCAGCAGCAGCCGCGTCCCCGCGGACGGCTGGCGGTTCACCAGCCTCACGTCCGCCCGGGCGAGATCGGCCAGGCGCCGGATGCCGAGCGGGTTGCCGGGCGCGAGCAACAAGCCCGTGTCGCGCCAAGCGAGGTTGACGAGCAGCACGTCGTCCTCGGGCAGCAGCCGGCGGATGAAGGGTGCGTTGTACTCGCGCGTGTCGGGATCGCGCAGATGGACCGCGGCGGCGTCGGTTTCGCCGCGGCTGAGCGCCCACAGCCCGCCGTAGCTGCCGCGCGTCTCGAGCGCGAGCCCCGCCGCCTCGCCCAGCCGCGCGAGCAGCGGATCGTCGCTGCCGACGATCGGCGAAGCCGCGCCGTCGGCGCGCTCGCTCCCGGCCGCAATGCGGGCTTCGAGCGCCGCGCGCTCGGCGGCGAGCGCCTCGCTCAGCCGCGCGCGCAGGGCCGCGGTGAGCTTTCCGGCGCCGTGCGCGAGATGCATCTTGACGAGAATCTCCCCGGCGGCCGCGCTCGGCGCATGCAGCCACGCCTCGAACGCGCGGCGCCCGGCGGCGGTGAGCGCGTAGCGCTTGCGCGGCGGCCCGTGGGCGCTGCGCTCCTCGCGCACCCTCGCCAGGCCCTCCCCGGCGGCGCGCGCGAGCGTGCGGTAGAGCTGCGCATAGTCCAGGCGCCAGAACGGCGCGAGCTCGCGGTCGATCTGCGCCTTGAGCTGGTAGCCGTAGCGCTCGCCCGGGGCGAGCAGGCCGAGCAGGGCGGGCAGCGGATTCACCTCGGGGAGCGCTTCGCTCTATGCAATGCATATAGCTTAGCGGAGCGCGCACCATGCGCGCCTGACTACTGCGTCAGGATCGCAGCGTGGCCGTGAGGCGCAGCGGGCGCCGCAGGAGATCGAGCGCGTCGAGGATCGAGGGCGTGACGATGTCGGCCGCGACGAGCGCCTGCGCCGCGGCGCCCTCGGCCTGCAGCACCGCGATCCCCAGCCGCACGGCCTCGAGCATGAGGCGATCGTTGCGCCCGTTGCCGATGCACGCGCAGCGCGCCGCGCCGAGCCTGCGCACGTAGTCGCGCTTCGCGCGATCCTGATGCTGCGCGCCCAGCACGACGATGCGGCACGGCATGCCGCGCAGCACGCGCCGCACGCTGCCGAAGGTGTCGGCGGTCAGCACGTGCAGCTCGAGCTCCCGCGCGAGCGCGCGCAGGCGCGTGCGCACCCCCGCGAGCAGCCGCCCGTCCACCGCGAGCGTGCCGTTGTAGTCGAGGACGAGGTGCTCGATGCGCAGCTCGCCGAAGCCCGGAATCGTCGCCGAAATCATGCGTTGCCGAGCAGCCATGGCCGCCTTGATCATAGCGCCCCGCGGAGCGACAATGGGCGCGGTGGCGATGGAGCCCGCCCGAACCGCCCGCGAGGGCTGATGGCCCCTGTTCCAAAAGGACAGGGGCTTTTTTGTGACTGCCGAGATCGCCGCTTCGACAGGCATGACCGGACTGTGAGGCGACCGCGCATGCCCTTTCACAGCGTCCTCTTCCGCGGACCGGGCGACGCCGATGTGCGGGAAGTCCGCGAGCCGCCCGAGCTCTTCCGCGACCTGAACCTCGACCAGGTCGTGCAGGCCGTCATCGCGGGCTGGAAGGAGTACGACCTCGCGCCGTTCTTCCACGCGCCGCTCGACGATCCCGACGCGATCGCCTACCGGCAGGAGGTCGCGCGCGACCTCGAGCGCGAGGGCGTCATGCAAGCCGTCAAGGCCTTCGCCGGGCGCATGCGCAAGGTGCGGGGCCTGCTGACCGCGTCGACGAAGCTCCACAACGAGCACGAAGGCCGCCGCTGGTTTCTCGGCGCCGTCGAGACCTATTGCGAGGCGCTCGGTACGCTGAGCGCGGAGCTCGGCGCGCTCGAGCTGCGCTCGCGCGGCATGCGCGCGTTCCGGAGGTACCTGGCGGACCACGTGGCATCGGCGGCCTTCGGCGAGCTCGCGAGCGAAGCGCGCGCGGTGAAGGACGGTCTCGCCGCGGTCCGCTACAGCCTGATCATCAAGGACGACACCTGTACGGTGCGCGACCACGACGGGGAGATCGACTACAGCGTCGCGGTCGAGGAGACCTTCGAGAAGTTCAGGCGCGGCGCTGCGAAGAGCTACCTTTCCAAGTTCCCGGCGCGCGCCGGGCTGAACCACGTCGAGGCCCTGGTGCTCGACCGCGTCGCGCTGCTCAATCCTGAGCCCTTCGGCGCGCTCGAGGCCTTCTGCGCGCGCCACGCGCAGTTCCTCGACGAGCGGATCGCGGCGTTCGACCGCGAGGTCCAGTTCTACGTCGCCTATCTCGAGCACATCGGGACGCTGCGCGCCGCGGGCCTGAGATTGTGCTACCCGCGCCTGTCCGCCGCGTCCAAGGCGATCGAGGGCCGCGACGTGTTCGACCTGGCGCTCGCCGCGAAGCTCGTCCGGGACAACTCGCCCGTGGTGCGCAACGACTTCTTCCTGCGCGGGCCGGAGCGCATCTTCGTGGTCTCGGGCCCGAACCAGGGCGGCAAGACGACCTTCGCCCGCACGCTGGGCCAGATGCACTACCTCGCGCGCCTCGGATTGCCCGTGCCCGGCACGCAGGCGCGGCTGTTCCTGTGCGATCGCCTGTTCGCGCATTTCGAGCGCGAAGAGGACATCACGAACCTGCGCGGCAAGCTCGAGGACGACCTCGTCCGGATCCGCGGCATCCTGGAGCGCGCGACCCCGCGCAGCCTCCTCGTCATGAACGAGATCTTCTCGTCCACCACCCTCAAGGACGCCGTGTTCCTCAGCGAGAGGGTCATGGCGCGCGTCTGCGACCTCGACGCGCTGTGCGTGTGGGTGACCTTCCTCGACGAGCTCGCTTCCTTCAGCGAGAAGACCGTCAGCGTCGTCAGCACCATCGACCCGCGCGACCCGGCGATCCGCACCTACAGGCTGGAGCGCAGGCCGGCCGACGGGCTCGCCTACGCGCTCGCGCTCGCCGAGAAGCACCGCGTGACCTACGCGTGGCTCAAGCAGAGGATCGCGGCATGAAAGCGCTCCTCATGCACCCCGACCGGGACTTCGACCCGCAGCAGGCGCTGCCGGCGAACGAGGCCGACTTGAGGCAGGATCTCGAGCTCGAGACGCTGTTCCGCGCCATGGCGGACCAGGACGATTTCCTGCTGGAAGTTGCGCGCAAGGCCATCCTCACGGGACTGCACAACGACGTGGAGACCGTGCTCTACCGCCAGGAAATCATGAAGGACTGCCTCGCAAACCCGGCGGCCGCGAGGCAGCTGTACGACCTGGCGGTGAAGGCGATCGAAGGCAGGCGGCAGCACTACTTCGGCTTCGGCCTGGGTCACTACCCGGGCGGCGTGCTGCACGGCTCGCTCAGCGCGCTCAAGTTCTTCATGGGCGTGCTGAAGGAGATCCGCGGCGTCGCGCGCGCGAACGCCGACCTCACGGAGCTGCAGTTCCGCCACGGGGTGCTGGAGAGCGCCGAGCTGGGCGGCGGCAACGAGGGCGTCAACTACGTCCTGCGCAAGCCCTCGGGGAAAGGGCCGGGCTGGATCAGGC
>JAKALD010000119.1:0-2481 GCA_021813275.1 Pseudomonadota bacterium
AGGTCCGTCAGCTGCTCGAGGAACTGCTCGAGGCGGAAGTCGCGCTCGAGCTGCGCGAGGAAGCCCTCGAGGGCCCCGTTCAGCGCGTCGCTGCGCCCGAGGGCCTCGCGGAACAGCGTGAAGCGCGCGTTGACGAGCGCCTCCTGCTTCGCGATCGCGGCGGCCGTGTCGTAGTTCGAGCGCGAGTTGGTGATGCCGCGGCCCAGGACCTTGTGCTGCTCGTCGATCACCACCGCCTTGGTGGTGGTCGAGCCGAGATCGATGCCGATGAAACACCTCATGCCGGTTCTCCTCAGTGCATCGCCGCGGCGCGCTTCTGCTTGATCATCTGGAAGTAGCTCTCCAGGCGGTTCTTGATGTTCGCCGCCGAGAAGTAGCGCGGGTCGACCAGGTCCGACTCGATGAACGCCGCGGGCTTGCCGGTGCGCTTTTCGACCTCGCGCAGCATCAGCAGCTGCCCCGCCGAGAAGCTGTTGCAGCTCTTGATCGAGTTGATCAGCAGCCCGTCGGCCTGGTACTGGTGGATGTAGCGGCAGATCATGTCGATGCGCTGCGGGAAGTTGAGGTTCGTGTAGCACCCGAGGCAGTACTCGGCGAGCGACTCGAGCGGACGGTCGGGGTCGTGGCGGAAGCCGAAGTCGTACACCCCACCGACCTTCGAGTAGGTCGAGGCGACCACCACCGCGCCCTCGTCGTAAAACATCTTCCAGAAGTCGCGGAAGCTGGTCCAATTGGGCGGCCCCTCGACCACCAGGCGGTATTTCTCGCCCGGGTGGTCGCCTTCGGGCGTGACCGGCCCCTTGCCTTCCTTCATGCGCGCCTCGACTTCGCCCCTGAGCATGGAGTAGTACCTGGTCGCCTCAGGCGTGCCGCGGAACGCGGTGAAGATCGGCCCGATGTAGTAGACGGCGCCGAAGTAGCCGTCGATCGGGCTCGGACGGTGCTTCGCGCTCTGCAGCACGCCCACCAGGTCCTCTTCGGCCTTGATCGACTCCCTCATGTACCCGCGCAGGCGGTCGATGTCGAACTTGACGCCCGAGATGCGCTCGCAGGCGGGGATCACCTTCTCCTTGAGCTGCTTCACCACGTAGTCGCGCATCGCTGGATTGATCTTGCCGTCGCCCTGGTAGGGCACGTGCAGCATCACCGTCTCGCAGTCGTACTTCTGGCGCACCAGCTCGAACCACTTCATGAAGGTGAAGCAGCCGGTGTAGGAAAGCAGCAGCAGGTCCGGGTGCGGCATCGGCTCCCCGGTCGGGCCGACCTCGCCCTGCAGCATCATGCCGAGGTCGGTCTTGACGTAGGTGCACACGTCCTCCGAATGCCCGTCGCGCTCGGCGTCCATGATCATCTTGCCGGATTTCTTGCGCAGGCCGTTCTGCAGCGCATCGGTCTCGGGCAGCCGGCGCGCGAAATCGAAGCACATCAGCAGCTCGTTCAGGTTTCCCGGAACGAAGGTGGCCGAGATCTTGCGTCCGGTTTGCCGCGCGGTGGCGACCTCGTGGTAGTTGCGGTTGATGAGCTCCTTCTGCAGCCACATCGCGTCCTCCTTCTGGACGGCGGGCTTGGCCTTCGGCGTGGCTTGCGGTTGCATCGCGGGAGTGACCATTAGGCAGCGCTCCAGAGCTTGATGGAATCGGCGAAGGTGCCGGTCTGCTCGCGGATCGGCGCCATCTGTCCTGTGTTCTCGGCGTACTTGAAGGCGGTGTACGGAATCTTGTGCTTGGCGAGGATCTCGAGCAGCATCGGCCGCTCGAGCAGCGCCGGGTCGCAGAACGAGGCCGCGGCGAAGATCACGCCCTCGGCCCCGCGCGTCTTGACCTGGCGCAGCAGGTGCCTGCCCTTGTCCTCCTTCTTCTCGTCGTACTTCGACGAGGTCTGCGCCGAGCGGTGCAGGAAGGCTTTCGACAGCTCCTCGAGCGGGTCGCCGTTCGTCGGCACGTCGTCGAGCAGCATGCTCTGGCAAAGCTGGAAGTCGTCGTCGACCACGTAGCAGCCGGCCATCTCGATCGACTTGATCAGGCCGAGCGGCGGCTGCTCGCAGAACGACCCGGTGAGGACGACGCGCGCGTTGTCGCGCTGCGGACGCTTCTCTCTCTCCGTCTCCGCAAGGTAGCGCCTGATCAGATCGGAATGTTCTTCCGGCGGAAGGACGCACCCGGCGCGCAGGACCAGGTACACCTCCGAGGTCGGCGCCTGCCACGGCTTCTGCGCGCGGTAGGCGTAGAGCTCGCGCACCGCTTTGCGGTTCTCGTTGTAGACCGCGATGGACCGGTTCAGATCGGCGTCGGTGATCTTCCTTTCCGCGAGCTTCTCGAGGTCCGAGCGCAGGGTCGCCATTTCATGGATGTAGAACGCTCCCCCGGTCTCGTCGTCGTAGTTCTGCGGCAGGTCGAAGTACTTGACGTACTTGTCCTTGAACATGATCTGCCACATGCCCGAGAGGTTGCGGATCACGTCGCAGATCGAGGGAAAGAGCAT
>JAKALD010000119.1:2491-10596 GCA_021813275.1 Pseudomonadota bacterium
AGGCCGAGCTCGATCGTCGAGCGCGGGATGCGGCAGATGTAGCTCTGGTAGTACGCGTCGCCGTGGATCACCTCGAGCTGGTCGCCGCCGCCGAAGATGCCCACCGGGAGCATCCCCGCGGCGTGCACGATCTCGCGCGGCACGTAGATCGGCATGTAGCCGATCGCCTTGCGCCCGGGCGCGGCGGCCTTCCACTGCTTGACCGCGTTGAAGTCCAGGTCCTCGAACAGCGCTTCGCAGCGCCCGACTATCTCTTTCAGGCTCATCGGTGCTCCCATTGCGGTGTGCGCTTGTCCATGAACGCGCGCAGCCCCTCGACCGCGTCGCGCGTGCCCATCAGGCCCCCCAGGTACAGCGCCTCGACCTCGGCGAAGCGGCGCTTCGCGCCCTCGGCGAGCGGGGCGCGCGCGGCGCGCAGCGCGTAGCCGAGCGAGCTCGCGCTCTTTGCCGCCAGGTGCGCGTCGAAGTAGGCGAGCGCTGCGGCGACCGGGTCCTCGGCGACCTCGTTCGCGAGCCCCCAGGCGAGCGCGGTGGCGGCATCGATCGAGCGGCCCGAGAGCAGCAGGTCCTCGGCGCGCGACTGGCCGATGCGCGCCGGGAGCAGGACCGAGGCGGCCGGCGCGAACACCGCCAGCTTCATCTCGGGCTGGGCGAACTGCGCGTCGCGCGCCGCGAACAGCAGGTTGCCTGCGCAGGCGAGCTCGAGCCCCCCGCCCAGGCACTGGCCGCGGACCGCGACCAGGATCGGGGCCGGCCAGGCGAGCATGCGCGCGATGAGCGCATGCAGGCCCTTGAGCATCGCCTCGCACTTGCCCGGCAGGTGCTCCTCGACGCTCGCGCCGAAGGAGAAATGCGGTCCCTCGTGATCGATCAACACGCCGCGCAGTCCCGCGCTCGCGGCGTGTTCGCCGAAGGCGCGCTCGAGCGCGCCGATCATCGCCGCGTCGAGGATGTTCGCCTTGGGCCGCGCGAGGCGCAGCCTGAGCAGCGCGCCGTCGCGCTCGACCCAGGCCTTGAGGGGCGACTCGTTCACGCTCAGCCCTTGCGCTTCGCCTTGGGCTGGATCGCGTCGTGCAGCGGTCCGACCCAGCCTTCGCCGCGCGCGAGCGAGCGCCTGAGCGCGATGAAATCGACCTCGCGGTCGTCCTTCGTGCCCTCGTTGAACGCGGTGAAGCCGGCGCGCGCCTCGGTGACCATGTTGAGCGCGAGCCAGGCGCGCGCGTCCTCCTTGTTGCGGTTCCACGCCTCGAGCTTGGGCTTCCTCAGCTCCTCGATGGTCTTGGTGGTGCAGTCCGGGAAGGTGAGCAGGAGCTTCGCGCACAGCTCCTCGACCTTGGCGTCGAGGAGCGCGAGGTCGACCGCGCCCTTCGCAAGCAGCGCCTTGCCTTCCTTGAGCGCTTCGCCCGTCTTCGGCTCGCCGAACACGAGCCGCCCGTACTCGTCGAACATGCGGCTCGTCTCGACCAGCGGGTTCGCCACGAACCTGCCGTCCACCTTGAGCGCCGGGACGATGTCGCTCACCATGCCCCAGTGGTAGGCCTTGTGCGCCGAAAATGGCTCGCACAGCACGCCTGCCACCATCGCGCGCTCGGCGCCGACGATCACCGGCAGGAAGTCGGTCGCGCCGCCGATCGGCGCCGAACCGTGCTTGGGGCCGGCCTGGCCGAAGCGCGCCAGGTCCTGCGCCACGGTGAAGTCGCAGGCCATGCCGATCTCCTGGCCGCCGCCGATGCGCATGCCGTTCACGCGGCAGATGACCGGCTTGTCGCAGGCGAGGATCGCCGAGACCATGTCGTTGAACAGCCGCATGTACTGCCGGTACTCGAGCGGATGCCCGGCGTAGTACTCGGCGTACTCCTTGGTGTTGCCGCCGGTGCAGAACGCCTTGTCGCCGGTCCCGGTGAACACGACGCAGCTCACGTCGCGCGCGTTGGATGCGGCGCGGAACGCGAGGATCACGGCCTTCACCATCTCTGTGGTGTAGGAATTGAACTGCTGCGGGTTGTCGAGCCAGATCCAGGCGTTGTAGAGCCCTTCCGCAGTCTTGCCGTCGGGCGTCCTGGCCGGGCGCTTCTCGACTCTTACGCCCGGCACGCTGATCTCGGCCAGGTCGTGATTCTTCAGCGCGCGCACCTTCGCTTCCATCGCTTTCTCCTAGGGAACCAGCACCGCGCGCCTCGAGAGCTCGTGATGGTGCACGGCCTCGAAGACGCGATTGATGTCTTTGAGCGGCAGCGGCTCGACGAAAGGTTTGACCTTCACCTTGCCCTCGAGCACCAGCCCGAGCGCCGCCGGGTACTGCTCGGGCGGGCAGCCCCAGTTGCCGAGGGCGCGCGCGTCGAACGCCATAAGGTTCGAGAGCCGCACCTCGACCTTGTCCATGGTGAAGCCGACCACGCTGAGCGTCGCGCCGTGCACCAGCAGCCCCCACGCCGTGTTCTGGCCGGCGGCCGTTCCCGAGCACTCGAAGACGAACCACTCGGTCGCGCGCAGGCCGTTCTGCCTGGCGAAGCCGGCGATCGCCGCCTTGAGCGCCTTCTGGTCGAGCGCCTTGGCATCGAGCGTGAGCGCAGCGCCGTAGGGCTTCATCGCCTCGAGCTTGCGCTCGTCCACGTCGATCGCGACGACCTTCGCGCCGAAGGCACTCGCCACCTGCACGCAGTAGCCGCCCACCCCGCCCGCGCCGACCACCACCGCGAGCGAGCCCGGCGTGACGCCCGCGCGGCGCACCGCCTGGTAAGGCGTGGTGAGCGCATCGGCAACCACCGACACCTCGGCGAGCTCGAGCCCCGCGGCCGCGAGCCGCTGCTCGTCGACCGCGCACAGGCCGCGCGCCGGGACCACGATGTGCGTACCGAAGCCGCCCTGGATGTCGTTGCCGGGCATTTTCTGGTTGCGGCAGATCGTGCCCAGGCCGCGCTTGCACAGGTCGCACTCGCCGCAAGGCAGCACTGCCGGCACGATCACCGCCTTGCCGAGCCAGGACTCCGCCCCGGCGCCCGCCGCGGCGACGCGTCCCGAGACCTCGTGGCCGAGCGCGAGCGGCAGCGGGTGGTTGGTGCGTACCCCGTCGTAGTAGTAGCCGAGGTCGGTGTGGCACACGCCGCAGCCGGCGACCGCGACCGCCACCTCGCCCGGCCCGGGCGCGGCGTCGAAGCTCTCCATCACCAGCGGCGCCTTGGGCGCCGTCATCAGCCAGCGCTGCGCCTGGATTGCAGCCGCCATCTGCTTCCTTTCCTCTTGTGCGCGACCGTTTTTTCGCCTATTGTGGTATTCGCGTACCGCTTTACCAATTTAACCGACGGTGCGGGCCGCGTCAACGCTCGCCGGCCCCTCGATGCGGGCAGTTTCCCCCCGCGCGGGAGGCGGAATTTGACTTAGCGCAAAGAAAGCGCGCTTTGTTGCGCGAGCATCGGAGCGCGCCGCTCTTCGGCAAGGAGGTTGCACGTGACTGACGCAACAGTAGCGAACGGACGGGTCGAGAGCGTCTCCGCGGCGCTCGCCGGCTCGGGCGGCGCCGGAGTTATGACCGCCGGCAACATGCTGCTGGAGGCCGCCGCGCAGGCGGGCTACTTCGGCCTCATGACGCGCACCAGCGGCCCGCAGATCCGCGGCGGCGAGGCGGCCGCGATGCTGCGCGTGTCCACGTTCGCCTCCGACAGCCAGGACGATCGCTTCCACGTGCTCGCGGCGATCGACTGGCAGAACGTCAATCGCTTCGCCTCGGAGATCCCGCTCGGCGAGGCGAGCCTGCTGATCGGCGACCCGGCGCAGGGCGAGCCGCCCGAGGCCTTCCTGAAGAGCGGCGCGCGCTACGTGCCGCTGCCGCTCAAGGCGCTCGCCAAGCAGGTGAGCGGGGGCTGGCCGAACATGGTCGCGCTCGGGGTGCTCGGCGCCGTGATGGGGCTGCCCGAGGAGGCGCTCGAGCGCGCGGTGCGCAAGTCGATGAAGAAGGGCGGCGAGGCGCTCGCCGCCGGGCTCGCCGCGGTAAAGCTCGGCATGGCCGAGGCGGCGAAGCTGGAGCGCTCCTTTCCGCTGGCGCTGCCGCGCGCGGGGGCGGGCCGCTGGCTGATCAGCGGCAACGAGGCGGCGGGGCTCGGCGCGCTGCGCGGCGGGGTGCGCTTCGTCGCCGCCTACCCGATCACCCCGGCCACCGAGCTCCTCGAGTGGCTCTCGCCCGCGCTCACCAAGGTGGGCGGCACGCTCGTGCAGGCCGAGGACGAGCTCGCCTCGATCAACATGATCCTCGGCGCCTCCTACGGCGGCGTGCCGGCGCTCACCGCGACCTCTGGGCCGGGGCTCGCGCTGATGATCGAGGCGCTCGGCCTGGGCGTGGCCGCCGAGCTGCCGATCGTGGTGGTCGACGTGATGCGCACTGGCCCCTCGACCGGAATCGCGACCAAGACGGAGCAGGCCGACCTCAACATCGCGATGTACGGGCTGCACGGCGACGCGCCGCACATCGTCGTCGCGCCCAACTCGGTGGCCGACTGCCTCGCGGCGACGCAGTGGGCGGCGGGTCTCGCCGAGTCGCTGCAGGTCCCGGCGATCGTGCTCTCGGACCAGTACTTCGGCCAGGCGCGCGCGATCATCGATCGCCCGCCCGGAGCGCCGGCGAGCGGCAAGCGGCTGCTCGCGCAGCCGAACGCGCCCGCCTACAAGCGCTATGCGCTGACCGAGTCGGGCGTTTCCCCGATGGCGCTGCCGGGCACGCCGGGCGTGACCTACACCGCGGACGGCCTCGAGCACAACGAGCGTGGCACGCCCTCCTCGCAGGCATCCGATCACCTCGCGCAAATGGAGAAGCGCGCCCGCAAGCTCGAGAGCCTGGACTGCGGCGAGGACTGGGCGACGCTCGAGGGCGAAGGCGACGTCGCGGTGCTCACCTGGGGCTCGTGTACCGCGCCGGTGCGCGAGGCGTTCGCGCGCGCGCGCGCCGAGGGCATCCAGGCGCGCCTGGTGTCGCTGCGCCTGCTCTCGCCCGCGCAGCCCGCGCGCCTCGCGAAGGCGCTCGAGGGCGTGAAGCGGGTGCTCGTCGTCGAGCAGAGCTTCTCGGGCCAGTTCCAGCGCTACCTGAAGGCCGAGTACGACCTTCCCGGCGAGGTGCACAGCCTGCGCCGGCCGGGCCCGCTGCCGATCCGGCCCGACGAGATCCACCGGACCCTGAAGAGCTGGAGCCGCCCATGAACGCCCCCGCCATCGCCCCGGCGCTGACCGCGCAGGATTTCAAGTCCGACTACAAGCCCGTGTGGTGTCCGGGCTGCGGCGACTACACCGTGCTCGCCTCGATCACGCGCGCGCTCGCCGCGCTGCAGCTGCGCCCCGAGAAAGTAGCGGTGGTCTCGGGCATCGGCTGCTCGTCGCGCATCCCGGCCTACACGACCTGCTACGGCTTTCACGGCGTGCACGGGCGCGCGCTCGCCGCCGCCACGGGGCTCAAGGTCGCGCGCCCCGACCTCACGGTGCTAGTCGCGGGCGGGGACGGCGACGGCTATTCGATCGGCGGCAACCACTTCTTGCACGCCTGCCGGCGCAACATCGACCTCACCGACATCGTGATGGACAACCACGTGTACGGCATGACCAAGGGTCAGCCTTCGCCGACCACGGAGCCGGACTGGAAGAGCAAGCTCTCGCCCGCAGGCACGGGGCTGCGCGAATTCCATCCGCTGGTGATCGCGCTCGCCGCAGGGGCGAACTTCATCGCGCGCGCCTTTTCCGGCGATCCTTCCGGAACGGCGGCGGTGATCGGCGAGGCGATCCGCCACCCGGGCTTCTCGTTCGTCGAGGTGCTTTCGCCGTGCGTCACGTTCCGCCCAGAGCAGCGCGCCTGGAAGGAGGCGGTGCACCCGGCCTCGGTCGCGGCGACCGACGATCCGGCGCGCGCCGCGCGCCGGCTGATGACGGACGACGGCTTCAACACCGGCGTGCTCTACAAGGGCACGCGCCCGGCGTACAGCGCGGCCGCCGGCAAGACGACGCTCCATCCCGCCGACCTCGAGAAGGATTTCGCGCTATGAGCCCGACCAAGGCCGCCCGGGCCACGACCCCGAAAAAGCCCCGCGCCAATGGCACGCGCGCCGCTGCGGGCCCTTACGCGCAGTTCATGGCGCGCGCCTACGCGATGGAGACCGACGCCGCCGAGCGCTACGCCGACTTCGCCGATCAGATGGACGTGCACAACAACCCGGAGGTCGCCGAGCTGTTCCGCAAGCTCTCCAGCATCGAGGCGCTGCACGCCAAGCGCATCCTCGAGGAGATGGGCTGGAAGCAGCCGCCGCGCGCGCCGCTCGCCTGGGACGAGGCCGAGCCGCCGGAGACAACCGCGCACACGGAGCTGCATTACCTCATGCAGCCGTACCACGCGCTGCAGCTCGCGCTGCGCAACGAGCAGCGCGCCGAGCAATTCTTCGCGCGCATCGCGCGCGCGCGCAAGGCCCCGCCCGAAGTGCGGCGCGCGGCCACCGAGCTGGCGGAGGAAGAGCGCGAGCACGTGCGCCTGATCCGCGAATGGATGAAGCGCGTTCCCAAGCCCGAGAAAGATTGGGACCGCGACCCGGATCCGCCGGGGCTCTCGGATTAGGCGAGCGCGCGGGTCTTCCGCGCGCCTACTTCTTCAGCTTGTAGTACGCCTGGTCGAGCCAGGCGGCCACGCTCTGCTCGTCCTCGGCGGAAAGCCCCGCGCGCGTGCGCTGGTTGCAGAATTGCACCTGCGCGAGCAGCGCCGCTGCGGTGTGGATCTTGCGATCGGCGCGCGTGAACACGCTCGAGCCGTCGCCGCCGTACATCGAGGCGTGGCATGCCGCGCATTTTTCCGCGTACAGCTTCTTGCCGATCGCCGGCTTGCCGAACGGAAAGGCATCCGGCTGCGCGTGCGCGGCCGCGGGGCCGAGGACGCCTGCGGCCAGGGCAGCGAGCACGAGTCGAGAGCGTCGCATCTTCGGTTCACCATCCGCTGGGCTGCGCAAGGCTACACCATCGCCGCCGCGATGACAGCGACATTGCAGAAACATTGCAGTCGCGCCGCCGGATGCAGCGCGCCGCTCGTCAGAAATTTTCCCGCTCTTGGCGGCCACTTGGACCGGCAACCTTCCAAACGGCTTGCACTGGCTCCTGCGGCGCAAAAGCCGCGCGATGGCCGGAATCGAAAACTCTGTTGCGGGGCGCGGCGTCTCCTTCGCATAATGGTCGCTGCCGGCCGTGCGCAGCACGCGCCGTGCGCGCCCGAGGTCCACTGAGATCGGGCGCGAGACCTCCCCCTCTCTCGACGAACATTCGGAATCATCGCCCATGGCACTCGCGGTCAATCAAGCCGAAGAGAACGATCTGAACTGGGCCGACTTCATCGACGGGCTGCGTTTCGGCACCCTGCAGCGCCGCGCGCCCAAGCGCGGCGCGCAGCCCGCTCCGGACTGCTCCCCGCCCGAGGGCGGCGCGCGTGAGGCGCGCGTGCCGCGCATCCCCCCGGATTCGCGCCCGAGCTGAATTCCCCGCCGGACCGAGGCGGCTAGCCGCCCGGTCGAAGGCGCGGGCCGGCGCGTCACTCCACGGTGACCGACTTGGCGAGGTTGCGCGGCTTGTCGACGTCGGTGCCGCGCGCAAGCGCCGCGTGGTAGGCGAGCAGCTGCAGCGGCAGCGCGTGCAGGATCGGCGACAGCGGCCCGGCGTGATCGCCCAGCCGGATGACGTTGACGCCCTCGGAAGGCTGGAAGCCGCTCTGGTGGTCGGCGAACACGAACAGCTCGCCGCCGCGCGCGCGCACCTCCTGCAGGTTGGACTTGAGCTTCTCCAGGAGCGCGTCTCCGGGCGCCACCGCGACCACCGGCATGTCGCGGTCCACCAGCGCGAGCGGACCGTGCTTGAGCTCGCCCGCGGCGTACGCCTCGGCGTGAATGTAGGAGATCTCCTTGAGCTTGAGCGCGCCCTCCATCGCGATCGGCCAATGGATGCCGCGCCCCAGGAAGAGCGCGTGCTCCTTGGTGGCGAAGCGCCCGGCCCAGGCCTTGACCGCCTCCTCCACGCCGAGCACGTTGCGGAGCGCGGCGGGCAGGTGGCGCAGCGCGTGGATCATGCCTGTCTCGCTCTCCGCGGTCGTGCGCCCCCTC
>JAKALD010000120.1 GCA_021813275.1 Pseudomonadota bacterium
CGTGCGCGAGCCAACCGGCAGCGGCGAACAGGAGCGCGAGGCCCGCGACGCGCACCCAGCCCCAGCGGTTCGCGGCCGGTGCCGCGCGCCGCGGCCGCGCCTCGGCATAGGCGCCCTTCACCATGTCCTTCAGCGTGCGCAGCTCGCACACTTCGCGCCGCAGCGCCTCGTCGGCGCCCATGCGCTCGACCATCGCCGTCCAGTCGGCGGCATCGAGCTGGCCGTCGACGAACGCGTTCTGCATCTCGCGCGAGATTTCCCGTTGCCGGCTCATCGGAGCCTCCTGACGTTGTCGTGCTGCTCGGCCGCGAAATCCATCAGGCGCGCGCGCAGCGCCTCGCGCGCCCGGCACAGCCGGCTCATCACGGTGCCGACCGGCACTTCGAGGATCTGCCCCACCTCGGCGTAGGAAAAGCCCTCCAGGTCGATCAGCGTCACCACCTGGCGCTGGCCGAGCGGCAGGCGCTCGATCTCGGCGCGCACGCGCGCGGCGAGCTGCGCACTGGCGCTCGCCGCCTCGGGGGACTGGCCGTGCGCGGCCATTTCCTCGTCGAGCGGCTCGAGCGGCCGCGCGCGCCGGAAGTGGTCCTTCAGGCAGTTGGCGAGGATCGCGCACAGCCAGCCGCGCAGCCGCTGGGGATCGGCGAGCTGCGCGGCGCGGTCGAGCGCGCGCAAGAGCGTTTCCTGCACCAGGTCGTCCGCGAGCCCCGCGTCGTGGCACCAGGAGTAGGCGAGCCGGTAGAGCGGCTCGCGCTGCGCCTCGACCTGGGCGCGCAACCGCGTCGATGCGCCGAACATCCCCTTCATCCTCATGCCCCCATGACGTTCCGGGGCAGGAGTTTATTCCATGGAATAAACGCCGTGCCCGGCGCGTCTTACGTTCGCGTCGCCGGCGCTCCGCGCCGCCGCATGACTGAAATTCCGGAGGAGAGCATATGAGACAAGCACTTGCAGTGATCACCCTGATCGCGGGCCTGGCCGGCTTCACCGCCGCGACACCGGCGCTCGCCGCCGGCAAGACCTCCATGACGCACATCGTCATGCAGGTCAGCGACAACGACCCCGCCAAGTGGCAGCTCGCGCTGAACAACGCGGAGAACGTGCGCGCCGCGCTCGGCAAGAAGGTCGCGATCGAGATCGTCGCCTACGGCCCGGGGCTCAACATGCTCAAGGCCGACTCGAAGGTCGCCGCCGGCCTGAACGCCGCGCTCGACAACAACGTGGAGCTGGCCGCCTGCGGCGTCACCATGAAGAAGATGAATGTCACCAAGGCCGACCTGATCGGCGGCGCGACGGTCGTCCCGGGTGGCGTGATCGAGATCATGAAGCGCCAGTCCGAAGGCTGGTCCTACGTCCGGCCGTAAGCGCGCGACGCCCGAAAGGAATGAGCATATGAAGCGAACGCTCGCGGCCCTTGCCCTGTCCGCCGCCGCGGTCTTCGGCGGCGGTTTCGTCCCGCAGGCTCACGCCGACACGCTCGCGGCGAAGAGCCAGGGCAAGTACCAGCTGGTCATCCAGGTCACCGACGACAATCCCAAGGTGTGGAACCTCGCGCTCAACAACGCATTCGCCTTTCAGCGCAACGTCGGCAAGGGCAACTCGGAGATCGAGATCGTCGCGATCGGCCCGGGGCTCGACATGCTCAAAGCCGAATCCAAGGTCAAGGACCGGATCGACCAGGCGCTCGACCAGAGCATCGACGTCGTCGCCTGCGGCGAGACGATGCACGCGATGAAGCTCACCAAGGACGACCTGATCGGCGGCGTGCGGGTCGTGCCGGGCGGTCTGATCGAGATCGCCGACAAGGAGCGCGCCGGCTGGGTCTACTACCGGCCGTAGCGCAACGCGCCACGGGCGCCTGCCGCTTCCCGCGCGGCTGAGCGCCCGGGCGCTCAGCCGGAGACCTTCTTGGCGAGCTCGCCGAGCGAGCCGAGCAGGTTCACCGGCACCGGGAAGACGATGGTGTTGCTCTTGCTTCCCGCGATCTCCGTCAGGATCTGCAGGTAACGCAGCTGCATCGCCTCGGGCTGGGTGGCGAGCTTGGCGCCCGCCTGCAGCAGCTTCTCGGCGGCCTGCAGCTCCCCCTCTGAGTAGATCACCTTCGCGCGCCGCTCGCGCTCGGCCTCGGCCTGGCGCGCGATCGCGCGCACCATGCTCTCGTCGAGGTCGACGTGCTTGATCTCGACGTTCGACACCTTGATGCCCCAGGCGTCGGTCTGCTGGTCGAGCACCTGCTGGATGTCGAGGTTGAGCTTCTCGCGCTCGGCGAGCATCTCGTCCAGCTCGTGCTTGCCGAGCACCGCGCGCAGCGTGGTCTGCGCGAGCTGGCTGGTCGCGGCGTAGACGTCGACCACCTGGATCACCGCGCGCGCCGGGTCGACGACCCGGAAGTAGACCACCGCGTTCACCTTCACCGAGACGTTGTCGCGCGAGATCACGTCCTGGCTCGGGACGTCGAGCACGATGGTGCGCAGGTCCATGCGCACCATCTGCTGGATCACCGGGATCACGAGAATGAGCCCCGGCCCCTTCACCTTCCAGAAGCGCCCGAGCTGGAAGATCACGCCGCGCTCGTACTCGCGCAGGATCTTGATCGAGGAGACGATGAGCAGCAGCAGCGCAATGAGCACGCCCAGCACGATGTCGAACATGTCAGCTCCCTCCTTTGAAGGCCGAATCCGGCACCACGTCGAGAACCAGGCCCTGGATCGCGGTGACGCGCACGCGCGCGCCGGCCTTGAGCGGCTGCGGGCTGCGCACGCGCCAGTTCTCGCTGTGCACCCGCGCCCAGCCCTCGCCCGTGAAATCCTCCAGCACCTCGCCGGCCGCGCCGATCAGCTCCTCGCGGCCGCTCACCACCGGCCGGCGGCGCGCCCGGAGCGCCATGCCCGCCACGCCGAACAGCAGCAGCGCCCCTCCGCCCGCGGCGCCGAGCACGATCGCGAGCGGCAGCTGGAAGCCGGGCGCCTCGGTGTCGATCAGCATCATGGAGCCCACCACGAACGCGATCAGCCCGCCGATGCCGAGCGAGCCGAATGCCGGCACGAACACCTCGGCGACCATGAACGCGATGCCGAGCAGCATCAGGGCGAGGCCGGCGTAATTGACCGGCAGCAGGTGCAGCGCATACATCCCGAGCAGCACCGCGATCGCGCCGGCCACGCCCGGCAGCAGCAATCCCGGGTGGGCGAACTCGAACAGCAGCGCGTAGATGCCGAGCACGAGCAGCGCATAGGCGACGGTCGGGTTGGTGATCACGCCGAGCAGCTCGGTGCGCCAGCCCGGCGCGAAATCGACGACCGGCGCACCCGCGGTATGCAGCGTGCGCAGCTCGCCGCCCGCGCGCACGCTGCGCCCGTCGAGCTTCGCGAGCAGCTCCGGCACGTCGTTCGCGGTCAGGTCGATCACGTGCATGCGCAGCGCCTCCTCGGCCGACAGGCTCACCGCCTCGCGCACGGCGCGCTCGGCCCACTCGGCGTTGCGCCCGCGCAGCTGCGCGAGGCCGCGGAGGTAGGCCGCGGCGTCCTGCACCACCTTGCGCATCTCCGTGCTGCGCGGGAGCGGCCCGGCGGTGCCGGGCTTCCCCGCCTTGCCCTTCTGCGGCGCGGGGGCCTCCTCGTTCGAGCCGCCGATCGAGATCGGGGTCGCCGCGCCGAGGTTCGTCGCCGGCGCCATCGCGGCGAAATGGCAGGCGTACAGGATGTAGGTCCCGGCGCTCGCCGCGCGCGCCCCGCGCGGGGCCACGTAGCCCGCCACCGGGATCGGCGAGGCGAGGATGTCCTTGATGATCTCGCGCATCGAGGCATCCAGCCCGCCGGGAGTATCCATCTCGAGCACGATCAGCTGCGCGCCGATCCGGCGCGCGTGCTCGAAGCCGCGGCGCACGTAGTCCGCGGTCGCCGGACCGATCGGACCGTCGATGGTGAGCACCGCCACCGGCGCCTGCGCGCCGAGCGCGGAAGGCGCGCCCGACAGGGCGAGTCCGATGGCAAGCAGCAGCGTGCGAAGCAAGGAAGCCCCTCTATACGGGACCAACAACTATAGACCGTTTGGACAATCCCGGGCGGACGCCCCGGCGCGAGCCGCAGCCGCGCTCACGCCGCGTGCGGCAGCACCTCGCGCTCGATCTTGCGCCCCGCGTCGCGGAGCGCCACCTTGAGCTCGTAGCTCGTCTGGAGGTTGAGCCAGAACTGCGGCGTGGTGCCGAAATAGCGCGCGAGCCTCAGCGCCGTGTCCGGCGTGATCCCGCGGCGCTCCCGCACGATGTCGTTGATCCTGGGCGCCGGGACGCGCAGGGCGAGCGCCAGGGCATGCGCGGACAGCGCGAGCGGCTGCATGAATTCTTCCCGCAGCACCTCGCCGGGGTGCACGGGTCTCATCTTGTTGTTCATCTGCGCCTCCATCAGTGATAATCCACGATCTCGACGTCGGCGGGTCCCGCGTGTACCCAGACGAAGCAGATCCGCCACTGCGCGTTGATCCGGATGCTGTGCTGCCCGCGCCGGTCGCCCTTCAGTGCCTCGAGCCGGTTCCCGGGCGGAGCCAGCAGGTCCTTGAGCTCCGCCGCGTCATCGAGCATCTGCAGCTTTCTCGTCGCAACCCGCTCGATCGCCGCGAAGCGCCGGACGCGCTTCCCGCCGTACAGCGCCGCCGTATCCGGACTCTTGAACGAGCGGATCACCCGGACAGCATATAACGAGTCCCGTTAAAACACCAGCGTTATAATCCGTTCCGTGAAACCCGAGTCCTTCCCCCGCGACGCGATCGTCATTCGCGGCGCGCGCCAGAACAACCTCAAGAACCTGAGCCTCGCGCTGCCCGCGAACGAGCTGCTGGTGGTCACCGGCGTGTCCGGCTCGGGCAAGTCCTCGCTCGTGTTCGACACGCTGTACGCGGAAGGGCAGCGGCGCTACGTCGAGACCTTCAGCCCCTACGCGCGCCAGTTCCTCGACCGCATGGACCGCCCGCAGGTGGACGCGATCGAGGGCATTCCGCCGGCGATCGCGATCGACCAGACGAACCCCGTGCGCACCTCGCGCTCGACGGTCGGCACGATGACCGAGCTGAACGACCACCTGAAGCTGCTGTACGCGCGCGCCGCGCGCCTCGCCTGCCGCGGCTGCGGGCGGCCGGTCGTGCGCGACACGCCCGACTCGATCGGGCAGGCGCTCCTCGAGCGAGCGCGCGAAGCGGGCGATCCGCGCCTCGCGATCACCTTCCCGGTGGCGGTGCCGAAGAACTTCAGCGAGGCCGAGGTCGAGCAGCTGCTCGAGCGCCAGGGCTACACGCGCCTGCACGCGCGCTCGAAGGGCCTGCTCGAGGTGGTGCAGGACCGCGTGCGCATGTCCGGCGCCGAGCGCGCGCGCGTCATCGAGGCGCTCGAGGCGGCGCTGCGCGTCGGGCAGGGGCGCGTCAACGTCTACCCGGCCGACGAAGGCGCGCCCACCTTCGCGTGGCGCTTCTCCTGCGACCTGCACTGCGCCGAGTGCGACATCCATTACGCCGAGCCCACTCCCGCGGCGTTCTCGTTCAACTCGCCGCTCGGCGCCTGCGAGACCTGCCGCGGCTTCGGCCGCGTGATCGGCGTCGACTTCGGCCTGGTGGTGCCCGACGAGGCGAAGACGCTGCGCGAGGGCGCGGTCAAGCCCTGGCAGACGGCGAGCTTCCGCGAGTGCCAGGACGACCTCGAGAAGTACGCGAAGAAGCGCGGCGTGCCGCTCGATACGCCCTGGCGCGACCTCGGCGAGGCCGAGCGCAACTGGGTGCTCGAGGGCGAGCCCGAATGGGTGAGCTGGTCGAAATCCTGGCCCGGCACCTGGTACGGCGTGCGGCGCTTCTTCAAGTGGCTCGAGACCAAGGCCTACAAGATGCACATTCGCGTGCTCTTGTCCAAGTACCGCGCCTACACGCTCTGCCCGGCCTGCGGCGGCACGCGCCTGAAGCCCGAGGCGACGCTCTGGAAGCTCGGCCCGGAGGCGCATTCGATCCACGACCTGATGCTGCTGCCGATCGAGCGCGTGCGCGCGTTCTTCGATGCGCTTCGTCTCCCCGCGCCGATGGACGAGGCGACCGACCTGCTGCTCGCCGAGATCCGCGCCCGGCTGCGCTTCCTGTGCGAGGTCGGCCTGGGCTACCTGACCCTGGACCGGCAGTCGCGCACGCTCTCGGGCGGCGAGGTGCAGCGCATCAACCTCACCACCGCGCTCGGCACGTCGCTCGTCAACACGCTGTTCGTGCTCGACGAGCCCTCGATCGGCCTGCACCCGCGCGACATGGGACGCGTGATCGAGGTGATGAAGCGGCTGCGCGACGCGGGCAATTCGCTGGTCGTGGTCGAGCACGACCCGCAGATCATGTGCGCCGCCGACCGCATCCTCGACATGGGACCGGGGCCCGGTGAGCGCGGCGGCGAGGTGGTGTTCTTCGGCGCGCCCGCGGAGCTGCGCGCCGCGCGCACGCTGACGGCAGAGTACCTCTCCGGACGCCGGCGGGCCGATGCCGGGATCAAGCCGCGTGCGCCGGATGCGCGCGGCCCGAGGCTCGAGCTCGCGGGTTGCGCCGAGCACAACCTGAAAGACATCGACGTCGCGCTCCCCCTCGAGCGGCTGGTGTGCGTCACGGGGGTGTCCGGCTCGGGCAAGTCGACCCTCGTGCAGGACGTGCTCTACCCTGCCCTGCTCAAGGCGAAGGGCAAGCCGACCGAGGCGCCCGGCGCGCACCGCGCGCTGCGCGGCGCCGAGCGCGTGGCCGAGGTTGTGCTGGTCGACCAGTCGCCGATCGGCAAGACCACGCGCTCCAACCCCGCGAGCTACGTCGGCGCCTGGGACGCGATCCGCGAGCTCTTCGCGCGCACGCCGCTCGCCCGCGAGCGCAAGTACACGACCGGAACCTTCAGCTTCAACGCCGGCAACGGGCGCTGCCCGACCTGCGGGGGCAACGGCTTCGAGCACGTCGAGATGCAGTTCCTCTCCGACGTGTACCTGCGCTGCCCGGACTGCGACGGCAAGCGCTTCCGGCCCGAAGTGCTCGAGGTCGCGCTGCGCAGCCGCAGCATCGCGGACGTGCTCGAGATGACCGTGTCGGAAGCGCTCGCGTTCTTCGCGGGCGAGCGCGAGGTCGAGGCGCGCCTCGCGCCGCTCGCCGAGGTCGGGCTCGAATACCTGCGGCTCGGCCAGCCCGTGCCCACGCTCTCCGGCGGCGAGGCGCAGCGCTTGAAGCTCGCCGGGCATCTCGCCGAGGCGGCCTCGGGGCCGCAGGCGAACAAGCTCTTCCTCTTCGACGAGCCGACCACCGGCCTGCACTTCGACGACATCGCGAAGCTGCTGCGGGCGTTCCGCCGGCTGCTCGTCGCCGGCCACTCGCTCGTGGTGATCGAGCACAACCTCGACGTGATCCGCGCCGCCGACTGGATCGTCGACCTCGGCCCCGAGGGCGGCGAGGCGGGCGGCGAGCTGGTGTGCGAGGGAATGCCTCGGGACGTCATGGGTCATCCGACCTCGCACACCGGCAAGGCCCTGCGCGATTACGAAATCGCCTTCGGTTCAGGTTTTGATACAAGGTCGGCTTTTCCGTACGGGGCACTTGCCCCATACGGAAAAGCCGAGCAGGCGGCGGGCGATCGGCGTGCCGCCGCGGGCGTTGCCGATGGATCGGCCGTTTCGGAGGGGTCTGCAACCCCCCGCGAAACGACCGATCTTGGGGAAAAGCAGGTCGCGCCAGAGGCAAAGGGTCTTGATACAAGGTCGGCTTTTCCGTACGGGGCCCTTGCCTCGTACGAAAAAGCCGAGCAGGCGGCCTTCGCACAGCGCGCTCCTTCAAGCGTTGCCGGTGGATCCCCCGTTTCGCACGGGCCTGCGGCCCGTGACGAAACGAGGGATCTCGGGGAAAACCAACCCCCGGCCGTCGCCGAGCCCCCCGGCCGCTACCTGGGAAAAGCCATCCGCATCCACAACGCGCGCGAGCACAACCTGAAGAATATCGACGTCGAGATCCCGCGCAACCGCTTCACGGTCGTCACCGGCGTCTCGGGCTCGGGCAAGTCGACCCTCGCCTTCGACATCCTGTTCGCCGAGGGCCAGCGGCGCTACCTGGAGTCGCTCAACGCCTACGCGCGCCAGTTCGTGCAGGCCGCCGCGCGCCCCGACGTGGACGCGATCTTCGGCATCCCGCCGACCGTGGCGATCGAGCAGCGCACGAGCCGCGGGGGCAGGAAGAGCACCGTCGGCACGCTCACCGAGATCCACCATTTCCTGCGCCTCCTGTTCGTCAAGCTCGGCACGCAGCACTGCCCGGACTGCAACGTCGCGATCGAGCCGCAGAGCGAGGACGCGATCGCCGCGCGCCTGCTGCGCGAGTACAAGGGGCAGAGGATCGGCCTGCTCGCGCCGCTCGTCGTGAACCGCAAGGGCGTCTATACCGATCTCGCCAAGTGGGCGAAAGCGAAGGGCTACACGAGCCTGCGCGTGGACGGGGCGTTCCTGCCGCTCGATCCCTTTCCGCGCATCGACCGCTTCAAGGAGCACACGATCGAGCTGCCGGTCGCGGACCTGCGGGTGGATGCGGCGCACGAGCGCGCGCTGCGCGAGGCGCTCGGCCGGGCGGTCGAGCTCGGCAAGGGCGTGGTGCACGTGCTGTCCGACCTGGACGCGCTGGTGCGGGCCGCGTCGAAGGCGAAGGGCACGGTCGAGCTCGAGCTGCGCCAGGCGGCGTTCTCCACCAAGCGCGCCTGCCCGTCGTGCGGGCGCAGCTTCGCCGAGCCCGATCCGCGCCTGTTCTCGTACAACTCCAAGCACGGCTGGTGTTCGGCGTGCTACGGCACCGGCCTGAAGATCGCCGAGGTGGACTGGGACGAGGCGCGCGCGCGCACCGGCGCCGAGGACCACGTGCTCGACTCGTGGATCGAGTGGCTCGAGGTCGACGAGCCCTGCCCGCAATGCGCCGGCAAACGGCTCAATCCCGAGGCGCTCGCGGTGCTCTGGCGCGAGCGCTCGATCGCCGACTTCGGCGCGCAGCCGGTCGAGCACCTCGCCGAGTTCTTCGCCGAGGTCACGCTCGAAGGGCGCGAGCGCGAGATCGCGCGCGACCTGCTCGCCGAGCTGCAGAGCCGCCTCGGCTTCCTGCGCGAGGTCGGGCTCGCCTATCTCACGCTCGAGCGCTCGGCGCCGACCCTTTCGGGCGGCGAGGCGCAGCGCATTCGGCTGGCCGCGCAGCTCGGCTCGAACCTGCGCGGCGTGTGCTACATCCTGGACGAGCCCACCATCGGCCTGCACGCGCGCGACAACCGCATCCTGCTCGACGTGCTGGAGAAGCTCGAAGCGAAGGGCAATACGCTGGTGGTGGTCGAGCACGACGAGGACACCATCCGGCGCGCGCACCACGTCATCGACCTCGGCCCGGGGGCGGGCAAGCTCGGCGGCCGCGTGATCGGCGAGGGCTCGGCCGAGGACCTGATGCGCCTGCCGGAGTCGGTCACCGGGCGCTTCCTCGCGAGCCCGCTGCGCCACCCGCTGCGGCCGCGGCGCGCGGTGGCGAAATCGGCGGCCGCGCTCGAGATCGCCGGCGCGCGCCTGCACAACCTGCGCGACATCGAAGTGCGCATCCCGCTCGGCCGGCTGGTGGCGGTGACCGGCGTCTCGGGCTCGGGCAAGTCGACGCTCGCGCGCGACGTGCTGCACGACAACCTCCAACGGCTGCTCGCCGGCGGGCGCAGGAGGACGGACGCGTCGCTCGCGGGGTGCGAGGCCATCGCCGGCTGGCAGCAGGTCGGCCGGGTGCTCGAGGTCGATCAGACGCCGATCGGCAAGACGCCGCGCTCCTGCCCCGCGACCTACGTCGGCTTCTGGGACGCGATCCGCCGCCTGTTCGCCGAGACGACCGAGGCGCGCATGCGCGGCTGGAGCGCATCGCGCTTTTCGTTCAACGCCGGCGACGGCCGCTGCCCGGGCTGCGACGGCCAGGGCGTGAAGCGCATCGAGATGAGCTTCCTGCCCGACGTGAAGGTGCTGTGCGAGGTCTGCCGCGGCGCGCGCTTCAATCCGGAGACGCTCGCGGTGCGCTTCAAGCAGAAATCGATCGGCGACGTGCTCGCGATGAACGTCGACGCGGCGGTCGAATTCTTCGCCGCGCATACCTCGATCCATCATGCGCTGCGGCTGCTGCAGGACGTCGGCCTCGGTTACCTCACGCTAGGCCAGCAGAGCCCGACGCTCTCCGGCGGCGAAGCGCAGCGCATCAAGCTCGTGACCGAACTCTCCAAGGTTCGGCTCGACGCGGCAGGCGATGCGGCGGCGCGGCCGGGGCGTGCGGGGGCGCAGAAGCACACGCTCTACGTGCTTGACGAGCCGACCGTCGGGCTGCATATGGCCGATGTCGAGAAGCTGATCCGCGTGCTGCACCGCCTCGTTGACGCGGGCAATAGCGTGATCGTGATCGAGCACAATCTCGATGTGATCGCCGATGCCGACTGGATCGTCGACCTCGGCCCCGAAGGCGGCGACGCCGGCGGGCGCATCGCCGCGCAGGGCACGCCGGCGCAGCTCGCGCGTACCCCGCGGCGCTCGCACACCGCGCGCGTGCTCG
>JAKALD010000121.1 GCA_021813275.1 Pseudomonadota bacterium
ATCGCGCACGCCGCGCCGGAGCACGCGCGGCCGCGGCTGCCGAAAGCGCCGGCGGCGCCCGCGAGGCGAGCGCACGGCAGCTCGCCGGCGCACCGCGCCGTGTCCGCTCCGGCCCCCCAGCCAGAGCATCGCCTCGACTTGAGTCGGCTCGGGCAGGACGTCGACTCCGCGATCGCCTCGACCCTGCGCGAATCCGAGTATCAACGAGTGCGCGACCCCCACTCGATGGTGGCCCGCTATTACCTCGCTTCCGTGATGCGCAAGCTCGAGCGCGTCGGCGAGATGTCCTACACCGGCACGATGGTCGGCGAGGTCACGGTGTTCCTCGTGATCGGCCCGGACGGCGCGCTCGACAGCCTGCAGGTCTGGCGCTCCTCCGGCAACTCGGCGCTCGACGATTACGCGCAGCGCATCGTGCGCATGTCGGCGCCCTTCGCGCCCTTCTCCGACAGGCTCGAGCGCCAGACGATGCAGCTCAAGCTCACCGTGAACATGCTGTTCGAGGGCTACCGCGACGTCGACGTGCGCTGAGGCGCGCGCGGGCGCGGGCCGCTCCGACCGATTTGGTGCGATGCGGCCCTCGTGTCAGACTTCCCCTGCCGTGCGAACCCACGCGTTTCTCTCCCCGAGCCCGCTCGTCGGCGTCGCGCCCATGATGGACTGGACCGACCGGCACTGCCGGTTCTTCCTGCGCGCCATCGCGCCGCGCGTGCGCCTCTACACCGAGATGATCACCACCGGCGCGCTGCTGCACGGCGACGCGCAACGGCACCTCGCCTTCGATCCCGCCGAGCATCCGCTCGCCGCGCAGCTCGGCGGCAGCGAGCCCGACGAGCTGGCCGCCTGCGCGCGCCTCGCCGAGCGGCGCGGCTACGACGAGATCAACCTCAACATCGGCTGCCCGAGCGAGCGCGTGCAGCGCGGCGCCTTCGGCGCCTGCCTGATGGCCGAGCCGAGGCTCGTCGCCGAGTGCGTGCGCGCGATGCGCGCGGCGGTCTCGATCCCGGTGACCGTGAAGCACCGCATCGGCATCGGCCGCACCGAATCCTACGGGTTCATGCGCGATTTCGTCGCCGAGGTCGCCGCGGCCGGCTGCGGGACCTTCATCGTGCACGCGCGCAACGCGATCCTCGCCGGGCTCTCGCCGAAGGAAAACCGCGAGATCCCGCCGCTGCGCTACGATTTCGTGGGCCGCCTGAAGCGCGAATTCCCGGGACTCCGGATCATCCTGAACGGCGGCCTGGCGAGCTGGGCGGAAATCGAGGCGCAGCTCGCGCACGTCGACGGCGTGATGCTCGGGCGGGCGGCCTACCACCACCCCTGGCTGCTCGTCGAAGCCGGCGCGCGGATCTACGGCGAGGCTTCGCCCCGCAGCCGTGCCGACGTCGTGCGCGCGATGCACGCTTACTCGGAGCGCGAAGTGCGCGCCGGCACCGCCCTGCGCCACATCGCGCGGCACATGCTCGGCCTGTATTACGGCCATCCGCGCGCACGGTTGTGGCGCCGGATGCTCTCGGATCCGGCGCGGCTCGCTCGCAACGATCCGGCGCTTCTCCTCGAGGCGCTCGAAGCGGTCGAGCACGGGGCAGCGGCCTAGTCAGAACCAAACTCGGATTCAGCCGCGCTCCGGATTCTGGGGTTCCATCAATCTCCTGTTTTTGCGCATTTTGCCGCGCGCGCGCCTCAGGCCCCCAGATACTTGCGCAACCACTCGAGCGCCTGTGTCCACGCGTCCCGCGTGGCCGCCTCGTCGTACTGGTAGACGTACCCTTCGCGCGTCGTGTTTCCGCGCATCCGGGCATTCGGGCCGCGGTCGAAGCGGTGGTAGGCGCCCGGGTACACCACGAGCTTCGAAGTTTTCCCCGCCGCCTTGAGCGCGGCTTCCATGTCGCGCGCGAGCTGCACCGGGATCTCGTTGTCGCTTTCGCCGTGCAGCATGAGCAGCGGCGCGTTGACCTCGGCCGCCACGTCGATCGGCATCTTCACCTCCGGCGGGAAGTGGATCCCCTTCGCCTTGCGCAGGTCGTAGTCGCCGTAATAGACCACGAGCGCCTTGACGTTCGGATCGAGCGCCGACACCAGGATGCCGTGTGCGCCGAGCGAGAAGCCCACGATGCCCACCGGCTTGCCGCCGACTTCCGGCCGCTTGCCGAGCTCGTCGACCACGTGGGCGATCTCGTGGTCGATCTTCGGCGACCAGAGCTTCGAGTTGCCGATCACGTCGAGGTAATTCAGCGCGACCGCGACGAAGCCCTCGGCGGAGAGCGCCGCCGCATACTTTTCGTCGGCCGGCTCGAACTTGCCCTCGCCTTTCGTGTGCAGCACGATCACCGCGGGCGCCGGGGTCTTCGCCGGAACGAACATGACCCCCGAGAGCGTCCCGCCCCTCACGTCCAAGGTCACGGCGCGGCCGTCCTGCGCCGCCGCACCCGCGGCGAACACCACCGCGGCGAGTGCACCCGCTGCGGCGAAGCGTTTCATGCCCGCACCGCCGCCGCCCGCCGCGCCCTTCCCGGCAGCTGCAGCACCGTCGCGATGCTGAGCAGCGTCGCCGCGAACACGGTGAAGAACACCGCTTGCGGCAGGCCGCGGTCGAGCAGCCAGCCGTAGTACACCGGAGTCGCCATCGCGCCGACGTCGAGGCCGGAGTACACGAAACCGTACACCTTGCCGGTCGATCCGGTTGGGGTCGAGGCGCGCACCAGCAGATCACGCGAGGGATTGGTGATCCCCGCGCAGAAGCCCGCCAGCGCGAGCACGGGGACGAGCAGGGGCTCGGCCACCGCTCCGAGCGCGACCGCGAGCATGCATGCGCCTGCGGCGAGCATGCCGCCCGCGGCGACCAGATCGTGACGCGGGACGCGCGCGGCGACGTAGCCGCCGGTCAGCACGCCCGCCGCAGCGCCGAGCAGGTACGCGGTGAGCGCAGACGAGGCGAGCGCGACCTGCACGTGGTAGAAGGCCACGATGCTGGACACCCCGAAGGTCTGGATGCCGGTGAGCGCCACCGAGAGCAGGAAGAAGAAGAGAAAGCACATCACCACCGGCGCCGCCATGAGGACGCGCAGATCCTCCGCGAGCGTCGCCGCGGCCGCGTGCCCCGCGGGCGAAGCGCGCCGCACTTCGAGCGTGCCGCCGTTCGCCGCGATCAGGACGACCATCACCACGCCCATCGCGGCCGCGCTCATCAGCGCGATGTGCCAGCCGTACAGCGCGGTCATCGCGAGGCTGAACGCCGGCGCGAGCGCCCAGCCGATGTTGCCGCCCAGGCCGTGGAAGCTGAACGCGTACCCGAGCCGCTCCGTCTCGACGCGCGCGTTGAGGATCGAGAAGTCCGCCGGGTGGAAGACGCTGTTGCCCATGCCGGCGATCACGGCGGCGATCGCGAGCGTCTCGAAGCTCGGCGCGAACCCGGCGAGGAACACTCCCGCCGAGCACATCGCGAGGCCGGCGAGCAGCACGCGCTTCGCGCCGAAGCGGTCCACGGCGAAGCCCGCCAACGTCTGGCACACGCCCGAGACCGTGTAGAAGAGCGCGACCGTGGCGCCGAGCGCGGCGTAGCTCACGCCGAGGTCCTTGCGGATGATCGGGAAGAGCACGGCGATCACCAGCTGGTAGAAGTGCGACAGGCCGTGCGCGAGCGTGATCAGGCCGATGATGCGCGCGTCGCGCCTGAGCGTGGGGGCGGCTCGGTCCATGCGCCTATTGCTCCACGAGCCCGCTCACGAAGCGCACCACCGCCTCGAGCGTCGCCTGCGGCTGCTCGCGATGCGGGCTGTGACCGCAGCTCGGCAGCTTGACCAGCTCGCACGCTCCGCTCACCCGGCGCGCGATCGCCTCCACCTGCGCCATCGTGCCGTACTGGTCGTCCTCGCCCTGGATCGCGAGCACCGGGCAGCGGATGCCCGGCAGGTAATCCTCGATGTTCCAAGCGCGGAATTCGTCGGAGAGCCACACGTCGTTCCAGCCGTAGAAGGTCTTCGCCGCGTCGCGGTGGTACTTGCCGAGCTTGTCGGGAAGATCGGTGCTCTCGAAGGCGCGCTTCGCGTCGCGGATGCCTTGGAGGCCGTGCTCCTCGACGAACACGTGCGGCGCCTCGAGCGCCAGGCCGCGCACCGCATGGCCCGCCCCGGCGTAGATGAGCGCGATCGAGGCGCCGTCGCTGTGGCCGACGAGGATCGGCGCATCGATCGAGAGCGCCGCGAGCACCTGCGGCAGCGCCTCGAGCGCCTCGCGATGCATGAAGCGCGCCGTGTGCGGCCCCTCGAGCACGTCCGATTGCCCGTAGCCGTAGCGCGCGTACACCAGCGCCGGGCAGCCGGTCGATTTCACGACCTGCAGCGGGAAGTCGCGCCACTGGCGGATCGATCCGAGGCCCTCGTGCAGGAACACGAGCGCGGGCTTGCCCGGCTCGGCCGCATCGACCCACTCGTATTCCAGACGATGGCCGGCGGCTGTCAGGAAAGGCATGCGCGCGCCCCCTCTCTCGGGCGGCGCGAGGATAGCACGCCGCTCGCGCGCGCCGCCGGCGCGTTTCGACGATAATGCGCACGCTGCGGGATCCCCTTCGTGCGCTTCACCGCCTACCTGATTCTCGCCGGCACGCTGCTGCTGTGGTCGGGCAACTGGATCGTGGCGCGCGCGGTGCGCCACGACATCACCCCCGGGATCGCGACCGCCGGCCGGCTGGTGCTGGTAATCGCGCTGCTCGCGCCCTTCGCCTGGCGCGGCCTGCCCCGCAAGCTGCGCGCGCTCGCGCGGCGCGACTGGGCCGTGCTCGCCGCGCTCGGGTTCTGCGGCGGCGGCCTGCACCTCGCGATGCAATGGCTCGGGCTGCACTACACGACCGCCACGAGCGGCACGCTTTACCTGTCGACCTCGCCGATCTTCATCCTGCTGCTCGCGGCGCCCCTGCTCGGCGAGCCGATCCGCCGGCGCCAGTGGATCGGGGTCGCGATCTCCTTCTGCGGCGTCGCGCTGATCGCGGCGCACGGCGAACCCGAGCGGCTCGCAACGCTCTCGCTCAACGTCGGCGACCTGCTCGCGCTGGGATCGATGGCGATGTGGGGTTCCTACACGGTGTTCCTGCGCATGCGGCGCGACGCGCTCGACACCGTCGAATACCTCACCGTGCTGTGCGTGCTCGGGCTGCTGTACGTGTCGCCGTGGGTGGCCTGGGACGTGACGCACGAAGCGCGCGTGACCCTGAACGCCGCGGGCCTCGCCGCGGTCGCGTACTCGGCGATCGGCTCTCTGCTCATCGCCTACGCGGGCTGGAGCTACGTCGTCACGCGCCTCGGCGCCGCGCGCGCGGGCGTGACCATGCATCTCATGCCCGCGCTGGGGGTGCTCCTTTCGGCGATCTTCCTCGGCGAGTACCCGCGCTGGTACCACTTCGCGGGCATCGCGCTCATCCTCACCGGCGTGGCGCTCGCCTCGATGCGCCCGCGCGCTGCCGCATGAAGAGCCTTTCCTTCGGCGACGCGCTGCTCGAGTCGATCGCCGCCAACTTGGCGCGTCTGACGCCCGTGCCTCTCGAGGCGCACGGCCTGAAGCGCGCGGCGGTATGCGTCGTCGTCACCGCCGATGACGAAGGGAACGCTGCGCTCGTGCTGACACGGCGCGCCGAGCACCTGAGCGCGCACGCCGGCCAGTTCGCGCTGCCGGGCGGGCGGGTCGAGGAAGGCGAATCGGCGCTCGACGCGGCGCGCCGCGAGGCCCGCGAGGAGATCGGCCTTGCGCTCCCGAAGGATGCCCTGCTCGGGCGGCTGGACGACTATCCGACGCGCTCCGGCTACCTCATCACGCCCTTTGTCGCCTGGTGCGCGGCGGATGCTCCGCTGCAGCCCAATCCGTCCGAAGTCGCGAGTATCTACCGCGTGCCGCTTTCCGAA
Organism: Pseudomonadota bacterium; assembly: GCA_021813275.1. Classification (GTDB taxonomy): domain Bacteria; phylum Pseudomonadota; class Gammaproteobacteria; order Burkholderiales; family SG8-39; genus JAKALD01. The sequence goes on from JAKALD010000121.1 coordinate 5,895, forward strand.
TTCGGCCCGGGACCAGAATTCATCGAGATTCCCGAGAGCGACCGCCCGGTGGTGCGCTATCCCCTGCTCGGCACCCGGGTGCACGCACCGACCGCGGCGGTGATCTATCAGTTCGTCGAGGTCGGGCTGCACGGGCGCCAGACGCGCGTCGCGCACCTCGAGCAGCCGAGGTGGGCGTGGCGGTAGTGGCGGATTTGAGGGCCCGCCTTTTGCCGGACGCGCGAGAGGCGTAGCCTTCGGGGGGTGAGGTCCCGCAAGGAGGGTCGGTGCGGCGCAGTTCGTATCCCGATGATCTGGATATATGGCGTTGGCGCGGGCGCTGTAACTGTCTGATGCCGAGCAGCTTTGTCGCGTGCTCGGGAGCGCGGACGGTTTGCGGGCAGCGTTTTAGGCTCCCTACTTCGGGTTAGGGGCTCAAGAGCCAAAGCGAAATGGCATACAAAAACACAAAACTGGAAGCTGAGGGAGCAGAGTTCCTAGTGCTTGGCAATCTTCTGATTAATGGCGTCGCAGCATATAAGACGTACACAAATATGCCAGGGTATGACTTAGTGGCTACCAGTCCGGAGTACAACACATCCGCAAGACTACAGGTAAAGAGCAGGTGGACCCGGAAAGCCACAGGTTTTCTGATTAGTCGCTTCGATTGCGATTTTGTGGTGTTTGTGAAGTTAAACCTGGATGGGGAAGCCAATAATAACAAAGCCCCAGATCCCGACTACTTTATCTTTCCAGCTTCCATTGTTGAGAAGGCTCACAGGGCCGGGAAGATGCCTAAAGTTATTCTCAAAGACATTCCGGAGCATCAGAAATACCGGAACAACTGGGCGCTCGTCTCATCATTTTTGGCAGGCGCCCCTAACACGTCGCTCCAGCCGACGTCGGGCCGCGATGCGGCCCTCCTCGGCTGAGTTTGGCGTTAGTGTGCTGAGCCGACGCCAGGTAGTGACAACCGTATAATCACTTACCGTTCGATGAACGAGGATCGCATGCCCGATACCCTAATGGACCTGAAGCAGAAGGCAGCTGAGCTTTCCGATGCCGAGCGCGCGGAGCTGGCTCTATCTCTCATCGAGTCGCTCGACGGGCCGGCCGACCCGGATGTGGAGGAGGCCTGGCGCGTCGAGATCGAGCGCCGAATCGGTCAAATTGATCGAGGAGAAGTTGAGCTCGTTCCTGGCGATGAGGTCTTCGCCCGCTTGCGTCGCCGTCTCGGGTGATCCCCTGCAAGTTTCATCCGGACGCCGATGCCGAACTCGAAGAGGCTGCTCTTTTCTACGAATCTCGGCTGCCTGGTTTGGGAAAAGCCTTCGCAGCTGAGGTTGCGCAAACAATCTCTCTTGTTCGCGAGTTTCCCGAGTCCGGTACGCCGCTTGGCTCGAGACGGCGCCGTGTCATCATTGCACGGTTTCCGTATTCAATCGTCTACCGCCACGATCCGGACGCCATTGTCATCGTTGCCGTTGCTCACCAGCGGCGGCGTCCCGGCTACTGGCGCCGGCGCAAATAGCACGCTGACAGCGGCTCGCAGAGCGACGCGTCGCTCAAGCATATGGTGAGCTCTTGCCACCCAAGATCCGCGAGCTGATCTCCGAGCTCCAGCGGGCCGGTTTTGCAGACCGTGGCGGCAAGGGGACTCACCAAAACTGCGTGTACCCGAGGTGACGAAACCGATCACAATATCCGGCGCACCAGGCGACGACGCGAAGAATTACCAGATTCGCGCGGTTCGTTGTGCGATCGAGGAGTCGAAGTCATGAAGGAAAGCGCGCGTTACGCGAAAATCGTCGAGTGGTCTGAAGAGGACCAGTCTTACGTCGGCAGCTCTCCAGGCCTCATTTACGGCGGCTGTCATGGCTCGGACGAGAAAGCGGTATTTGAGGAGCTTTGCCAAGTTGTCGAGGAGGCCATTGCGCTCTACCACAAGGACGGCAAGCCGCTTCCGCCGCCAACCTCTGGCCGCGACTTCGCCAACAAGATGCAGAACGTCGCATAACCGCGCGATGCACCGGATGCCCGGAGCTCCACCGCGTACTAATCTGCAGCGCTACATCTCCAGCGGCTTCCAGTACCCGGTGAGCTCGAGGTACCCCCGCCCGACTTCCCTGCCCTCGCGCAGCGCGCGCACCGCGCCTTCCCAGTAGATCGTCCCGGTTCCGAGGCGCGCGTCGAGCTCCTGGTCGTCCATCAGCGGCTCGAGGTCCCAGCTTTCGTTGCCCGCGGCGACGCGCATCGCGACGGGATATTCCGTTCCGGTGCGCGGCGAGCGCCAGGTGCGCAGCGGCGCAAACGCGACCTCGCCCGGACCGAATTTCGTCGCGGCGCCGCTCGCCGCGGCAAGCGTGCCGCCCGCGTAATACACGCCCCGTTCCTTCCTGCGGATGCGAAACGCCATCAGCGCGCCGCCGTCCTTCAGGTTGATCCCGCACCAGTCCCAGCCGGAGGCCTCCTTCGCGAGGTAGTGGCTCGACCACTCGTGATCGAGCCACGCGATGCCGGTTACCGCCTCCTTCCCGCGGCCGCGCTCGATCGCGCCGCGCACGGCGAGCTGCGTCCGGCTGTAGTAGTAGCTCGCCTCGCCGGGACGCGGGCCTTTCCTGCTGTAGCCGTCCTCCCCCTCGAGCAGCGGCGGCGCGTGCGCGGTGCACGCGAGCTCGAGCGCGAGCTCGCTCGTCGCGACGCTCGCCCGGTAGGTGTCGCCTTCGAGCGCGAGCCGCCAGTCGTCGATCCACACGTCGGTCGTCGCCTCGCTAGCGCCGGCCAAACCGAGCGCCTCGCGCGCGGCGCGCTCGGCGTGGCGCAGGCGCCCGTAAGCCGGGTCGGAGAGCGCGGCGTGCGCGAAGAGCACCTGGCGCGGCGTGAAATCGCTCGGGTTGTCGGTCTTCCACGGCGTGCGGCTGCGAAAGAAGGTGACCTGGAAGCCGAGCGGCGCGCGGCCCGCGGTCGCGAGCCAGCCCGTCACGTACCACCACTCGGTGCGAAAGGCCGGATGCGCGCCGTGATCGCGCGGGAAGACGAGCCGCACGCCGGGGACGACCTCGGGATAGTCGACCTCGGCCGCGCGCAGCCGGGGCGCGAGGACGAGCGCCGCGCCCGCAGCCAGGAACTCGCGCCGGCGCACTACCAGTCCTCCTTCACCGCGCGCACCGCGCCCTGGCTCATCGCCTCGCGCCCCGAGAGGAACGCGGTGAGCGAGGCGAGCCCGACGAGCAATGCGGCGAGCGCCGCGAGCAGGGCGAGCGGCGCATGCAGGTCCATGCTCCAGTTGAACGACTGGCGGTCGACGACGTACACGAGCACCAGGCTGATCAGCGCGCCGAGCGCGAGGCCGGCCGCCGCCCCGAGCGCGGCGAGCAATGCGCCCTCGGAGGCGAGCATCGCGCCGATGTGCGCGCGCGTCATGCCCAGATGGCGCAGCATGCCGAATTCGCGCCGGCGCGCGAGCACGATCGCCGCCAGGCTCGACGAGAGCCCGAACAGCCCCACGAGCACCGCCACCGCCTCGAGCCCGTAGGTCACCGCGAAGCTCCGGTCGAAGATGCGCAGCGACTCGGCGCGGATCTGGCCCGCCTCGGAGATTTCGAGCAGTTTGCCGCCCGGCAGCGCGCGGATCGTGCGCTCCACCTCCTGCGCGCTCGCGCCGGGCGCGAGCCACAGGGCGCCGTCGGTCGCGTTGCGATCGCCGGTGAGCGCGACGTAGAGCGGGCGCTCCATCAGGATCGCGCCGTGCTGGCGCGCGTAGTCGCGGTACACGCCCGCCACCACGAACGCGCGCCGCGCGCCGCCGAGCGGCAGCTCGATCCGGCGACCCGGCGCGTAGCCGTACAGGTCCACCATCGCCTCCGACACCCATACCGGCGGAGGATCGCCGGGCTTGCGCGCGTAGCCCTTCCCCACGAGCGGGTAGGCGTGCTGCAGACCGTCGGGGAGGTCGCGCGCGAGCAACGCGACCGGCGGGCGCGCCGGATCGAGCGTGACGCGCACGATGCGCATGAACGCCGCGCGCCGCACCTGCGGCAGGCTGCGCACCGCCCGCTCGAGCGCCGGATCGAGGTAGGCCGTATCGCTCGCGAACGGAGTCCGGAAATAGACGTCCGCGGGCAGCACCGTGTCCAGCCACTCGCCGAACGAGTGGCGAAAGGAGCTCACCATGATCCCCATCGCGACCATGAGCGAGAAGCTGGCGACGATCGCCGCGAGGCTGACCGTCGCCTGTCCGGGCGCGCCGCGCAGCTGCGCGAGCGCGAGCGCGAGCGGCGCCCGGCGCGGCAGCGGAAGCGCGTCGAACAGGGCGCGCGAGACGCGCGGCATGAGCAGCACGCCGCCGATCAGCAGGCAGGCGATCGACGCGTAGCCGAACAGGGGCAGGCCGTTCACCGGGCCGAGCTGCGCGAGCGCGCCGCCCGCCGCGAGCAGCGCGAGCCCCGGCCAGAGCGACACGACGCGCTCGAACATGCCCTGCTCCTCCCCCGCCTTCAGCGCCTGGGCGGGCGGCGCGGCCGCGGCGTCGCGTGCCGGCAGCCACGCCCCGAGGAGCGCGAGCGCGAGGCCCGCCGCGAAGTACGCGGCCGCCATCCAGACTGGCACCGCGAGCCGCGGCTCGATGCCGCGGAACACGCCCGCGCCGAGGTCCGCGCCCGCGTAATGCAGCGCGAGGCGCGCGAGGAGGTA
>JAKALD010000122.1 GCA_021813275.1 Pseudomonadota bacterium
CCAGGTGCTCCTTCGTCTTGTATTGCAGCGTCACCCCGCGCACGTCCAGCAGCGGCGCGCCGCCTGCCCCCTCGCTCATCACATCACCTCTTCAGCCCGCTGCCCGGGGGCCCGAACGGCCCCCCCCGAGCCCGGATCTTAGCTCCCCGGCAGGGCATGCACCTCGGGGAAGAACAGATCCTTCCAGGAGGCCGGCTTCACCTTGATCGAGCCGACCTGGTACATGAAGTCCGCGTACTTGATGGTGTTCTGCGGCGTCATGGTGAACTTCACCTGCGGGTCATCGAGCACCTTGAGCGGCAGGTCCTTCGGCCCCTTGTACTTCGCCCACTCGATGTAATGGGCCGCCGCCGCCGGCTTGTCCTTGTTGATCTCGTCGATCGCCGCGCCGAATGCCTTCAGGAACGCCGCGTAGATCTTGGGATTCGCCTTGCGGAACTTCTCGGTGGTCCAGATCACGTTGAAGGTCGCCGGCCCGCCGAGCACCTCGTAGGAGTTGAGCACCGTGTGGATCCCGGGGTGGTCGAGCTCCTGGTACTGGAACGGCGGCGAGGTGAAATGGGCGGTGATCTCGCTCGCCGGCGAGAGCAGCGCCGCCATGCCGTCCGGGTGCTTCATCGACACGGTGAGCCGGTCGAGCTTGTCGTAGTCCTTCTCGCCGAACGCCTTCGCGGCCGCCATCTGCAGCGTGACCGCCTGAATCGAGACCTTCACCGCGGGCAGCGCGATCTTGTCCTTGCCGGTGAAGTCCTTGATCGTCTTCACGTTCGGGTCGCGCGTGTTGAGGTCGAGCGGCATCGAGTTCATGGCGCACACGCCGCGCACGTCGAGGTTGCCGCGGGTCTTCGCCCACAGCGTGACGAGCGGGCCTACTCCGCCCGAGGCGAACTGCAGGTTGCCCGAAAGCAGCGCGTCGTTCATCACGTTGCCGCCCGCGAACTGCGCCCACTTCACCTTGAGATCGCCCAGACCCTCCTGCTTGGCGTACTTCTCGAGCAGCTTCTCGTGCTCCATGTACATGAGCGGCAGGTAGCTGATGCCGTACTGCTGCGCGATGCCGACCTCGGTCAGCTCCGCGCGGGCGGAGACGGGCGCGAGCGCGACCGCGATTGCCGCCGCCGCGCAGAGCGTCATGCCTGTACGTGCCTTCATTTCACTCCTCCTTGTCGTTCCACGATCGAATTTCCGGCCGCGGCGCGAGGGCCCGCGGCCGCGCATTCAGAGCCCCAGCGCAAAGGCGAGCGCCGCGGCGAGCGAGAAGGCCGCCGCGACCGCGGCAAGGCTCTTTTGCCAGTCGCGCCAGGACAGGAATTCGAGCGCCAGGATGCGCAGCCCGCCCGCGAAGTGCGCCGCGAGCAGCAGCACGATCCCCCATTCGGCGAATTTCACCAGCGGCTGGTCGGTCCAGCGCAGGAAGCTCTCGAGCCGGCCGGCGCCCTCGAGCGCGCGGCCCAGCGCCCAGAAGTGCAGCGGCAGGAACGCCGCGAGCGCGAGCCCGGACACCCGGTGCACGACGAACGCCCAGTAGCCGGGATGGTTGCGCGCGCGCAAGTCGTTGCCGCGCCTCATGCGAAGACCCCCAGGACGGCGCGCATGCCGAGCACCGCCAGCAGCGCCGCGAAGGCGACGAGCGCCGCGTCGCGCGAGCGGCCGCGCCAGCCAAGCCACTCGCCGAGCGCGGCGCGCAGCCCGATCGGCACGTGCACGGTCGCAGCGAGCACGAAAGTCGAGTAGAACGCGAGCCAGGCCACGTTGCCGCGCGTGCGGCCGAGAATCGCGGCCGCGCTCAGGCCGCCGCGCACCGCGTAGATCATGGTGGCCAGATGCACCAGCACGCACAGCGCCAGCAGCGCGGCGCTCGCGCGCTGCGCGATCCACAGCCAGGTCTCGGCGCGCGATCTCACAGCTTTCCCCGCAGCGCGGCTGCGGCGACGGCGCGCTTCAGGCCGGCGATGCCCGCAGTCGGCGAGATGCCTTTCGGGCAGCGCTCGGTGCAGCTCAGATGCGTATGGCAGGCCTGGCAGCCCGCGTCGCCCGCGACCGCGGCGAGCCGCTCGCCGCGCGCGCCGTCGCGTACGTCCTGCACCAGCGTCCAGGCGCGATTGAGCGCCGCCGGGCCGAGGTAGTCTGGGTTCCAGGTCACCACGTCGCACGACCCGTAGCACACGCCGCAGCCGATGCATTCGATCGCCGCGTCGATCGCGCGCCGCGCGGCGCTCTCGGGAGCGACGCGCGCGAAGTCGTCGCGCTTGGTGCGCGTCGGCGCGAATGCGCCGCGCGCCGCCGCCCACTTGTGGAAGAACTCGCGCATGTCGGCGACCAGGTCGCGTATCACGGGCAGATTGCGCAGCGGCGCGATCTCGAGACTACCGTCGGCGGCCACCTGGTCGACGTGCGTGCGGCAGGTCCAGCGCGCCACGCCGTTCACCGTCATCGCGCACGAGCCGCACATGCCGACGCGGCAGGCGAAGCGGTAGGCGAGCGCGGGCTCGAGGACGCGCTGGATGTGGGTCACCACGTCGAGCACGGTCTGGCTCTCGTGGCGCGGCACCTCGAAGCTCTGGAAGCTTCCTTCGGCGCCGCCGCGCCAAACGCGCACGTCGAGGGTGCTCATGCGTGCATCGTCGGCGTCCCGCGGGCTGATGACCACGCGCGCTCCGCCACGTCCGCTTCAGGCGCTCTCGTACAGGCGCGTCAGCACGAACTCGCGGTGACCGAGCGCCTCCGCGGCCGTGAGCCGGCCGTTGGCGGTGCGGAACATGCACTCGAGCAGCTTGTCGCCGGCCTGGTCCGGGGTCAGCTCCTTGCGCAGCAGCCCCGAGACGTCGACGTCGAGGTGCTCGCTCATGGTGCGCACGGTGCGCGGGTTCGCGGACAGCTTGATCACCGGCAGGATCGGGTTGCCGATGATGTTGCCCTGCCCGGTCGGGAACAGGTGCACCGCGAAGCCCGCCGCCGCGCACAGCGTCACCATCTCCGCGGCCGCCGAGGACGAGTCCATGAACCACAGCCCCGGCCCGGTGGGCGCCTCGGCCTTGTCGAGCACCCCGTCGACCATGCACTTGCGGCCGATCTTCTGGATGTTGCCGAGCGCTTTTTCCTCGATCGTGGTGAGGCCGCCCTCGATGTTGCCCTTGGTCGGCTGCGAATCCATCAGGTCGCTCGTCTTGTGGCGCTCGACCACCTCCTGGTAGCGGTCGAACATGAGCTGGAACTTCTTCCTCACCGCGTCGTTGCGGCAGCGCGCCGCGACCAGGTGCTCGCCGCCGGTGAGCTCGGTGGTCTCGCCGAAGAGGAGCGTCACGCCGTGGGGGTAGAGCTTGTCGAAGGCGTTGCCCACCGTGGGGTTGGCGCCGCAGCCCGACGTGGTGTCGGACTCGCCGCACTTGGTCGAGACCCACAGCTCCTTGAGCGGGCGCTCCTCGCGGCGCAGCTCGGACGCCCACTGGACGTACTGCCTCGCCGCCTTGGAGGCGCGCATGATCGTGTCGTGGTCGCCGTGTTGCTCGATACCGAAGTAGGACACCGGCTTGCCGGTCGCGGCGATGCCGTCGGCCACCTTCTTTGCCCAGCTCTCCTCGATGCAGATCACGACCACCGCCGCGACGTTCGGGTTCGCGCCGGTGCCGATCAGCGTGCGGAAGTGCAGGTCGAGGTCGGCGCCGAACTGCAGCCTGCCGTAGGGGTGCGGCAGCGCCATCGCGCCCTTGATGTTGCTCGCCACCGCCTCGGCGGCCGCGTTCGAGATGTCGTCGACCGGCAGGACGAGGACGTGGTTGCGCACGCCCACCCGGCCGTTCTCGCGCTTGTAGCCCCAGAAAGTCGCCTTCGAAAGGTCCATTGCCACGATCTCGCTCCTTCTCACCAGCGCTTGGTCTTGACGTTGTGCACGTGCAGGTGCTCGCCCTTCTTGATCGGCGCGACGACCTTGCCGATGTCGACGCCGTACTTGATGACGGTATCGCCCGGCCGGTAGTCCCTGAGCGCCACCTTGTGGCCGATCGGGATGTCGCTCTGCGCCTTCACCTTGACGTCCTTGTCGTCCTCCATGATCCAGCCGGCGAGCTCCTGGCCGGCCTTCACGCCCTCGACGACGACCACGCCCACTCCGTCGCCCTCCTCGTGCACCACGAAATGAATCATCGCGCTCTCCGGATCGATGCCTTGCTGGGGAGGCGGCAGTCTAGCCCCGCCGCCCCGAAGAAGTCAATTATATGAGTTGGATGATCTGCATGTTAGACTGCGCGCGCCATGAACCAGGCGCTCGAGCTCGGCGCGGTCGCACCGCTCTACAAGGCCGTCAAGCAGCTGCTCACCCAGGAGCTCGCCGCCGGCGAATGGCGGCCGGGCGAGGCGCTGCCCTCGGAGGCGAAGCTCGCGGAGCGCTTCGGGGTCTCGATCGGCACGGTGCGCAAGGCGATCGACGAGCTGGTCGCCGAGCGCATGGTGGTCCGCCACCAGGGGCGCGGCACCTTCGTTGCGTCGCACAACACCAGCCGCCAGCTGTTTCACTTTTTCCACATCGTGCCGCATGCCGGGGACCGGCAGCACCCGCGGACCGAGACGCTCGCTTTCCGCCGCGGGCGCGCCGAATCCGGCGAGGCCGCGCGGCTGCGCGTCGCGACCGGCGAGCCGGTGTTTCGCATCCGCAACCTGCTCAGGCTCGAGGGCCGCGCGGTAGCGCTGGATGACCTGGTGCTCACCCAGGCCCAGTTTCCCGACCTCACCGAGAAGATATTCACGGGCCGCGCGAACACCATCTATCACCTGTACCAGACACGCTACGGCATCAACGTGCTGCGCACCAGCGAGCGGCTGCGCGCGACGCTCGCCGGCGCCGACGTGGCCAAGCTGCTCGGGGTGCGCAAGGGCGCCCCGCTGCTCGAGATCAACCGCGTCGCGCTCACCTATCACGACGTGCCGGTCGAGCTGCGGCGCAGCCTCGTCAACACCGAGCAGCACGAGTACTTCAGCGATCTCGGCAAGGACGAGGCGCGCTGAGCCCGCGTGCGATGCGCCGGGCTGCGCGCCTTTGATCCAGGTCAATAGGCAGCAAGGCTCGCGGCCGCACACTTGCGGCGACTGGGGCTGCCGCCCGCGGCAGCCAAACCCGACAAGGAGCCGCAATGGGCTACAAGACCATCCTGGTGCATCTCGACGCGAGCAAGGCGGTGAGCGCGCGCCTCGACATCGCGCTCGCGCTGGCGCAGAAGTTCGACGCGCACGTCGCGGGGCTGTACGCGCTGACGCTCGTTCCCGCGCCGGCCTGGGCGCTGACGGCCGCGGGCGTGACGCTCAGCGAGGCGCGCGCGAAAGCGGAAGCCGAGCTGAGGCAGGGCGCGCGCGCGCTCTGGGACGCGGCGCTGCGCCGCTCGGGCTGGGGCAAGGTGGAATGGCGCAGCTCCGAGGCCGACGCGCTCGAGGCGACGACGCTGCATGCGCGCTACGCCGACCTGGTGGTCGTCGGGCAGCACGACCCGGGCGACGACACGAGCGGCGTATCGCCGGACTTCCAGCAGCGCCTGCCGCTGCTCGCCGGCCGGCCGGTGCTCGCCGTGCCGTATGCGCGCGAGAAGCGTCCGGTGGGCGAGAACGTGCTGGTGGCCTGGAACGCGAGCCGCGAGGCGACGCGCGCGGTGACCGACGCGCTGCCGCTGCTCCGGAAGGCGAGGCAGGTGCACGTGGCGTCGTTCAACCCGGGCCGCGCCTGGGGCGCGCACGGCGACGTGCCCGGCGCGGACATCGCGCTGTATCTGTCGCGCCACGGCGTGAACATCGCCGTGTCGCAATACCAGGCGGCCGACATCGACGTCGGCAACGACCTGCTGTCGCGCGCGGCGGACCTGGACGCCGACCTGATCGTCATGGGCGCCTACGGCCACTCGCGCTTCGCCGAGCTCATGCTGGGAGGCGTGACGCGCACGCTGCTCGAGTCGATGACCGTTCCGGTCCTCCTCTCACACTGAGAACAACTATGCATTGCGCTGCAGCGTTTCACGCTGCAGCGCAATGCCTCACTTTCAGAAAAAGCGAAGGGCAGGAGCCCGGCTGGCGGGGTTCACTCGCACTTGAGGTTGGCCGAGGGGTTCGCGATCGGCTGGCTGCAGTCCTGCGCGTTCACGCTGCGCCGCGGATCGAGCTTCGGCACGCGCGTCGGAGGCTCTTCCGCACCGTAGACCGTCACCGAGAGGAACCCGACGCCGATCCGCGCGGCCGCCGCCGAGCCGGATTCGATGTGCACGCCGACGGTCGCGCCGCCCACCGAAGTGCCCGGTGCCACGCTCGTGATCCCGCCGCCGAAGTGCGCCGACGCCGTCGACGCACAGCCGACGAGCGCCGCTGCGGCGAGGACCGCGGTCAGGCCGCAGCGCGCGCCAATCGGTCGCGGACTGCCTGCCATGCGGGCTCTTCCGGCGGGGCTTCGACGAGGATCCGGTCGCAGCCGGCGGCATCCAGCTCGCGCAGCGCGGCGTAGAGCCGGTGCGCGTACGCGGCGGCATCGCGCGGCATGCGCAGCCAGAGGCGCACGCGCTCATCCGGCCGCGAGAACGCGAGCACCGCGACGCGACCGGCGGCGCGCGCGACCTCCGCGTCGAGCGCGTGCGACGGCACGATGCGCAGCGGCGTCTTCGGCGCGTAGTGGCGCTCGAGCGTGCCGGGCGCCCTTGGGGCGGCGGAGTCCGCCGCCGCGACCGGCTCGCCGAGCACCTGCTCGAGCTGCGTCATCGCGATCGCGCCCGGGCGCAGCAGCCGGGGACGCTCACCCGAGAGATCGACGATGGTCGACTCGATGCCGACCTCGCTCGCGCCGCCTTCCAGCACCAGATCGACCTCGTCGCCGAGGTCGGCGCGCACGTGCTCGGCGCGGGTGGGGGACACGCGGCCGAAGCGATTGGCGGAGGGTGCAGCCACGGCGCCACCGAAAGCCTTCAACAATTCCTGCGCGACCGGATGCGCGGGCACGCGCAGCCCGACCGTGTCCTGGCCTCCGGTGACGAAATCCCCGACGCGCGCCGCGCGCCTGAGAATCATGGTGAGCGGCCCGGGCCAGAAGCGCGCGGCGAGCCGACGCGCGCCCGGCGGCACCTCGCGCGCCCAGCCGAACGCCTGCTCGGCGTCGGCGAAGTGCACGATCACGGGGTGATCGGCCGGACGTCCCTTGACCGCGAACAGCCGCGCGACCGCCTCAGGGTTCGCGGCGCCGGCGCCGAGCCCGTAAACGGTTTCTGTCGGAAACGCCACCAGCCCGCCGGCGCGCAGGATCTCGGCCGCGCGGCGGATCTCCGGGGTCACGGCTTGGGCAGCTCGGCCTTCCTCACCGCTTCGGCCTGCCGGGCGCGGAACTGCGCGAGCTTTCGCGCGAGGCCGGCGTCCCCGAGCGCGAGCATCGCCACCGCGAACAGCGCGGCGTTCGCCGCGCCCGCCTCGCCGATCGCGAAGGTCGCGACCGGGATGCCCTTCGGCATCTGCACGGTCGAGAGCAGCGAATCCATTCCCTGCAGGTGCTTGGACGGCATCGGCACGCCGAGCACCGGAAGCGTCGAGTGCGCCGCCACCACCCCCGCCAGGTGCGCCGCGCCGCCCGCGCCGGCGATCAGGCACTTCAGCCCGCGCTTCGCCGCGCCGCCGGCCCATTCGGCCACCAGATCGGGCGTGCGATGCGCGCTCATCGCGCGCGCCTCGTAGGGAACGCCGAACTCCTCGAGCGTCTTCGCCGCGGGCTTCATCGTGTCCCAGTCGGAGGTCGAGCCCATCACGATGCCTACCAGTGCCGTTGCCATAGCGGTCCTGCCTTTTCTGAAAGTCAGGTGCTGCAGCGCAGGTAGTGCCTGCGCCGCAGCACAGCGTTGTTCTTCATATCTTCCGTCCGGTAAGACGCTCGAGCGCCTCGCGGTATTTCTCCGAAGTCTTCCTGATGACTTCGACGGGCAGCTTCGGGGCCGGCGCGGTCTTGTCCCAGTCGAGGGTCTCGAGGTAGTCGCGCACGTACTGCTTGTCGAACGACGGCGGCGAGATGCCGACCCGGTACGAATCCGCCGGCCAGAAGCGCGAGCTGTCCGCCGTGAGCACCTCGTCGATCAGCACGAGCGCGCCGTCCTGGTCCAGCCCGAACTCGAACTTGGTGTCGGCGATGATGATGCCCTTCCCGGCAGCGTACTCCGCGGCCTCGCGATACAGCCGGATGCTGATGTCGCGCACCTGCGCCGCGAGATCCTTGCCGATCAGCTGCTCGACCCGCCCGAAGGAGATGTTCTCGTCGTGGCCTTCGGCCGCCTTGGTGGCCGGCGTGAAGATCGGCTCGGGCAGCTTCTGCGCCTGCCTGAGCCCCGCCGGCAACCGGATGCCGCACACCGCGCCGGTCTTCCTGTAGTCCTTCCAGCCCGAGCCGATCAGGTAGCCGCGCACCACCGCCTCGATCGGCAGCGGCTCGAGCCGCTTCACGACGATCGAGCGGCCGCGCACCTGCGCCTTCTCCTCCTCGCCTTTCACCACCGATTCCGGGTCGATGCCGGTGAGATGGTTCGGCACGACGTGCGCGAGCTTGGCGAACCAGAAGTTCGCGAGCTGCGTGAGCACGCGCCCCTTGTCGGGAATGGGATCGGACAGCACCACGTCGAAGGCCGACAACCGGTCGGTGGTGACGATCAGCAGCTTGTCGCCGTTCACCGCGTAGATGTCGCGCACCTTGCCGCGCCCCAGGCGCTTCAGGCTCTTCAGGTCGGATTCGTAAAGGGCTTGTACCATCGCTCGACGAAAAGCGGCCCGCTTGCGCCGGGCCGCTCCTGCTCCTTTCTCTTGGGTCGTGGGTCGTGAGTCGGGGTTATGCCGCCTGCTTCTCGAGCGCCGCGGTCCACTTGCCCTGGCAGGCGAGGCCGTTCATGCGCGCGCGGTGGTGGAACGCCTTCTGCGCCGCGGCGACGTTGCCGGGCTGCCCGCGCCAGGCATTGAGCGCCGGGTTCTGCAGCGCGCGCGAGTACGAGAAGGTGAGCGGCCAGGGCAGACCCGGCATCGCCGCCATCGCGTTCAGGTGCGCGGTCGCGTCCACGTCGGACTGGCCGCCCGAGAGGAACACGATGCCCGGCTGCGCCGCCGGCACGGTGCGCTTGAGCACGCGCACCGTGCGCTCGGCCACCTCGTCGACACCCGCCTGGCGCGCGCAGTCCTTGCCGGAGACCACCATGCTCGCCTTGAGGATGGTGTGCTCGAAGGACACGTTGTGCGCGGCGAGCGCGGCGTAGGTCGCGCGCAGCGTCGCCTCGGTGACCTCCTCGCAGCGCTCGATGGTGTGGTCGCCGTCGAGCAGCACCTCGGGCTCGACGACCGGAACGATGGAAGCCTCCTGGCACAGCGCCGCGTAGCGCGCGAGCGCGTGCGCGTTCGCGTACAGGCAGGTGTGCGTCGGAATGCCCTGGCCAATCGTGATAACCGCGCGCCACTTGGCGAAGCGCGCGCCGAGCTTGAAGTACTCGGCGAGGCGCTCGCGCAGCCCGTCGAGCCCCTCGGTGACCTTCTCGCCCGGGCACAGCGCCAGGTCCTTGGCGCCCTTGTCCACCTTGATGCCGGGAATGACGCCCTTCCTGGCGAGGGCCTCGGCGAACGGCACCCCGTCGTCGCTCTTCTGGCGGATCGTCTCCTCGAACAGGATGACGCCCGAGACGAACTGCTCCATGCCCGGCGTGCCGAACAGCAGCCCGCGGTAGGCGCGGCGGTTCGGCTCCGTGCACTCGACGCCGACCGACTTGAAGCGTTTCTCGCAGGTGCCGCTCGACTCGTCGGCGGCGAGCAGGCCCCTGCCCTTCGCGACCATGCCGGCCGCGGTCCTGGAAAGCAATGCCTTGTCCATGCTGATCCTCGGTGTCTGGGACGAAAAAGTCAGCTGGCCGTCATTTTAGCGCCGCTCGCGATGCGCCGGCCAGCGCCGCGCGCGTCGCCGCGCAACGTCGCGTGCGCTGCGCGCGCATGACTCGAACCTGACGCGGCGCGCCTTGTCATCGGCGCGCGTTCGTGTGGGAAAATGCGCCGCGCGACGCGCACCCGGCAAGTCATGATACGCATCGATCATCTCGTGAAGCTGTTCGGCGTCAAGCGCGCCGTCGACGACGTGTCCTTCACCGTCGAGCGCGGCGAGGTGCTCGGCTTCCTCGGCCCCAACGGCGCGGGCAAGTCGACCACGATGCGCATGATCACCGGCTTCATTCCGCCGAGCGCCGGCAAGGTCACCGTCGGCGCGTACGACATCGCCGTCTCCCCGCTCGCGGCGAAGCGCCTGATCGGCTACCTGCCGGAGAACGCCGCGGCATATCCGGACATGACGGTGGCGGGCTTCCTCGAATTCGTCGCCGCGCTGCGCGGCATCGACGGCGCGGCGCGGCGCAAGGCGGTCGAGCGCGTGGTCGACCTGTGCTTCCTGTCCTCCGTGCTGCAGCAGACGATCGACACGCTTTCCAAGGGCTACAAGCATCGCACCTGCCTCGCGCA
>JAKALD010000123.1 GCA_021813275.1 Pseudomonadota bacterium
CTCTCGGCATCCAGGGCAACAACATCCCCATGGGCGCATCGGTGTCGCTGTTCATGCTGCCGATCCTCGGGGTGGCGGCGTTTTTCATCCTGCGCGACATCAGCAAGCGCGGCAGCTCCGTCTGACCATGAGCGCGACGGCACAAGCCATCGGTTCCGCGGCGCCGGCACGGCGCGGCAGCCTGCAGCGCAGCCGCCGCTGGGCGCTGATCTGGTCCTATGTTTTCCTGGTGCTGTTCGCGATCTTCTTCCTCATGCCGCCGGTCTACATGCTGATCATGGGCCTGAAGACCAGCGGCGAGATCGCGGCGATGACCAACCCGTGGTGGGTGTTCCACCCGACGCTGGAGAATTTCAAGGCGCTGCTCACCTCCGAGCAGTACCTGACGTTCTTCCGCAACTCGGCAGTGATCGCGCTCGCGGTGGTCGTCATCACGATGCTGATCGCGGTGCCGGCCGCCTTCTCGCTGGGGCGCATGAGGTTCTGGGGATCGACCACGCTCGCGACCGGGGTGTTCCTGACCTACCTGATTCCGGACTCGCTGCTGTTCATCCCGCTGTTCAAGATCATGGCGTGGGTGCACGAGCACACCGGCATCGCCCTGCTCAACAAGTGGTGGGCGCTGATCATCATCTATCCCACGCTCACCGTGCCGTTCTGCACCTGGATCATGATCGGCTACTTCCAGTCGATTCCCAAGGAGCTGGATGAGGCGGCGCTGATCGACGGCGCGGGCTACATCCAGATGCTCACCAAGATCTTCCTGCCGGTGGCGCTGCCGGGAATCATCGCGGCGACGATCTTCGCGTTCACCGTGTCGTGGTCCGAGTTCCTCTATCCAATGGCGTTCACGGTCTCGGCCGACCAGCTGGTGCTGCCGGTGGGCATCGTCACCACGCTCATCAAGGGCGACGTGTACAACTGGGGGCAGATCATGGCCGCCTGCCTGCTCGGCGCCGCGCCGCCGCTCATCATCTACGCCTTCCTCATGGACTACTACATCGCCGGGCTCACGGCCGGCGCGACGAAAGGATAGCCCCGCCCATGGCCCAGGTGACGCTGCGCAAGCTGGTCAAGCACTACGACGAGACGCCCGCGGTGCGCGGCATCGACCTCGACATCTCCGACAAGGAGTTCGTCGTGCTGGTCGGTCCCTCGGGCTGCGGCAAGAGCACCACGCTGCGCATGATCGCGGGGCTGGAGGACATCACCGCGGGCGACATCCTGATCGGCGGGGACGTCGTGAACGACGTGCCGCCCAAGGACCGCGACATCGCGATGGTGTTCCAGAACTACGCGCTCTATCCCCACATGTCGGTGTACGAGAACATGTCCTTCGGCCTGCGGCTCAAGAAGGTGCCGAAGGACGAGATCGCGCGCCGGGTGCAGGCGGCGGCGCAGATCCTCGACATCAGCGAGCTGCTCGACCGCAAGCCCAAGCAGCTCTCCGGCGGGCAGCGCCAGCGCGTGGCGATGGGGCGCGCGATCGTGCGCGACCCCAAGGTGTTCCTGTTCGACGAGCCGCTCTCCAACCTAGACGCGAAGCTCCGGGTGCAGATGCGCACCGAGATCAAGAAGGTGCACCAGAAGGTGCGCACCACCACGGTGTACGTGACGCACGACCAGGTCGAGGCGATGACGCTCGCCGACCGGGTGGTGGTCATGAACGGCGGGCTGATCGAGCAGGTCGGCGCGCCGAACGACCTCTACCACACGCCGGCGACCAAGTTCGTCGCCGGCTTCATCGGCTCGCCGGCGATGAACTTCATGCCCTGCAGGCTCGAGGAGGTGGCGGGCGGCCTGCGCGTGCGCCTGAGCGAGGCGCTCGCCTTCCCGGTGCCGCAGGAGCGCGCGGCACGCTATCGCCCGCAGCTGAAGAACGAGCGGCTGCTCTTCGGGCTGCGCCCCGAGCACATCATCGAGCAGCGCCCGCACCTCGAGCCGAGCCAGGTACCCTTCGAGATCGAGGTGGAAGTGACCGAGCCGATGGGCATGGAGACGCTGGTGTACTTCCTCGTGAGCGGCAGCGAGGTGTGCGCGCGCGTCGCGCCCGAGGCGGGCGCGCGCGACGGCGCCCGCATGAAGCTGGTCGCCGATCTCTCCAAGATGCACCTGATCGACGACGAGAGCGGCCGGGTTCTGTAGGCCGTTTCGCACGCCGGCGCGCCGCGCCGGGCTCCTGCGGCTAAGCTTGCGGCCGCGCCTTCTCCGCGGCCGTGCCGCCGGCTCCCCGCATGGGTATCGCCCTCGCGCTCGACTCCATGCTGTGCTTCGCAGCGAACATCGTCGCGACGCGCTACGCGCTCGCGCGCATGCCGATCGAGCTCGGCTTCCTCGTGATGCTGGCGGGGATTGCGCTGCTCGCGCTGCGCTGAGATGACCGGCCGCGCGATCCTCATCCTGTCGCTGGCGGCGCTCGCGAGCGCGGCCGCTCTGCGCGTCACCGACCCGCTGCTCGCCCTGATCTCGGCCGAATACCGCGTCACCGCCGGCGCGGCCTCGAACGTGATCACCGCGTTCGCGGTCGCCTACGGCCTGCTGCAGGTGGTCCACGGCCCGATCGGCGACCGCTTCGGCAAGTACCAGGTCGTCGCGGTCGCGACAGGACTGTCGGCGCTCGGCACCTTCGCCTGCGCGGCCGCACCCTCGCTCGTCTGGCTGGTCGCGGCGCGCTTCGCTTCGGGCGCCACGGTCGGCGCGCTGATCCCGGTGTCGATGGCGTGGATCGGGGACGTCGTGCCCTACGAGCGGCGCCAGCCGGTGATCGCGCGCTTTCTCATCGGCCAGATGGCGGGCATCGCTGCCGGCACTTCGATCGGCGGCGGCCTCGGCGAGCTGTTCGGCTGGCGCGCGGCGTTCGTGGCGCTCGGCGCGCTGTACCTTGCGATCGCGCTGCTGCTCGCGCGCGAGCTGCGCGTCAATCCGCACACCCGCCGCGCGGGCGGCGCGGCCCCGTCGATCCTCGGCGGGTTCGCGCGCATGGCGCGCCTGCTGCGCCGCCCCTGGGTGCGCGTGGTGCTCGCGAGCGTGGCCGCCGAGGCGCTGCTCTTCTACGGCGCGCTCGCGTTCGTCGCCTACGACCTGCACGCGCGCTTCGGCGTCGGGCTGGCCGCGAGCGGCGCGCTGGTCGCCTGGTATGCCGCCGGGGGGCTGCTCTACGCGATGCTCGCGCCACGCATCGTTCCGCGCCTCGGCGAGCGCGGGCTCGCGCTCGGCGGCGGCGCGCTGCTCGGCCTCGGCTACCTCGGGCTGCTCGCCTCGCCGAGCGCCGCGTCCGCCGTTCCGTGCCTCGTGGCGGCGGGCGCGGGCATTTACATGCTCCACAACACCCTGCAGGTGAACGCCACCCAGATGGCGCCCGAGGCGCGCGGCGCGGCGGTGTCGCTGTTCGCGCTGTGCCTGTTCACCAGCCAGTCCGCGGGCGTGTGGCTCGCGGCGCGCGTGGTCGACCATCTCGGCGTCGCGCCGGTCTACGCGATCGCAGGCCTCGGGCTGCCGCTCGTCGGGATCGAGTTCCGCCGCCGGCTGGCGCGGCGCGCGTATTAGGCACAGCCGCAGCCGGCGCGGTCACTTCGGCATTTCCACGGCGATCCTGATGCCGGAATACCATTCCGCCACGTTCTCGATGTCGGCATCCGTGAGCGTCTTGGCGACGACGCTCATCTGGGGGTTCTGGCGCGTCCCCGAGCGGAAAGCGCGCAGCTGCTCCACGAGATAGGCCTTCTGCTGGCCGCTCAGGTTCGCGGCGCCGGGCAGCACGGCGACGCCGTTCTCGCCGTGGCAGTTCTGACAGAGTGCCTGCACCTTGGCCCTGCCTGCGGCGGCGTCGCCGGCCGAGGCCGGTCCGATGAACGGTCCGGAGGCGGCGCTCCAAACGAGCAGCAGGTGGACAAGTCCCCTTCTCACGGAACGCATCGATTCATCGTCCGGCAGAAAAAGACGGCCGGGCGCGAGGCCCGGCCGCACGACGGTTGGCTACTTGCCTTGGTACGAGATGCGGTAGATGGCGCCCGCCTTGTCGTCGGCCACCAGGATCGAGCCGTCGACGTACTGCCGCACGTCGACCGGCCGGCCGAGGTAAACGCCTTCCTCGTTCATCCACCCTTCGGCAAACGGCTCGGTCTTCACGGCGCGACCCTTGTCGTCCAGGTAGGTGACCATCACGCGGGCGCCTCTCGGCTTGACCGCATTCCAGGAGCCGTGCTGCGCGCTGAAGATCGCATTGTGGTACTTGGCCGGGAACATCTTCCCCGTATAGAACATCATGCCCAGATCCGCGGCGTGCGCGACCATTTCGACCTCGGGCTTGACGTACTTGGCGGCAAGCTCTTTCGGGATCGACGTCTTCTTGTACTCGTCAGTGCGCGTGCCGCCGCCGCCGTACCATGGGAAGCCGTACCACATGCCGAGCTTGAGGTGACCGCCTTCCACCGGCACGCGGTTGAGCTCGCCCGGCGGGATTTCGTCTCCCATGCCGTCGACCTGGTTGTCGGTGAACCACAGGCTGCCGTCCTTCGGATTGAAGTCGAGCCCGGAGGAGTTGCGCATCCCGGTGAGGACCACCTCACGGCCCGTGCCGTCGCGGTTGAAGCGCACGATCCCGCCGATGCCCCACTTGCGGTAGAGATCGACCTTTTCGGGCGGGGTGACGTTGAACGGCTGCCCGAGCGTGATGTAGAGCTTGTTGTCCGGCCCGATCGCGCACGCGCGCGCGCTGTGGTTGTAGGACTCTTCCTCGGGCGGAATGAGCTGCCCCTGCTTGACGATCGGGATCGCGACCGTGTCCGGGCTTTCCATGAAGTATTCGGCCGCCGGGAACATCATCACCCGGTTGCGCTCGGCGACGAACAGGAAGCCGTCGGGCGAGTAGCAGGACCCGGCGGGAACGTCGAACTTCACGCTCGGGCTGAACTCGTCGACCGTATCGGCGACGTTGTCCATGTCGCGGTCGGTGACCGCCCAGAAGGTCGTCTTGCGTGTCCCGACGAACACGGTGCCCTTGTTGCGACTCACCGACATCTGCCTCGCGTCGGGCACGATCGCGAACAGCTCGATCTTGAATCCGTCGGGCAGCTTGATGCGCTGCAGCACCTTCTTCAGATTCTCCGCGTATTGGCCGCCTTGCGGCACCCTCTTGCCGGTCTGGGTGTCGGTGCGTTTGAACGCGCCGAGCTTTTCCAGATTCGCGTCATCGTCCTTCGCGAGGACGCCGCTTGCGGCGACCGAGAACGCGACGCCAAGCGCCATGACCATCGCTTTCCGCTTCATTACGCCTCCTCCTGGGTGTGCGCCGGTTCGTCAGGTCGCTTTTCGCCGCGGGATGGCTCGTCCCAGCCCGTGCTGCGCAGCGCTTGCCCGACCGGCGCCCGAAGCTTGCGTCGCATGTCAGGTAAAGTCAATGTGGCAATGCGGAACGGCGCCATAATGTCCGCGCCTCTATGCCCCTTATCTGGAGCCGGGTCATGAAGGAGTTCGTTTACACGGCGTGGCCGAGCCGGGTCGTGTTCGGCGCGCGCTGCTCGTCTCGACGCCCGGGCACGCCGAAAGCGTCCAACAGGTCGCCGCGAGCCTCGGTGCCCGGGCGGCCGGCGTGTACGCCAAGGCGGCGATGCACGTACCGCTCGAGATTGCCGAGGAGGCTCGCCGCACGGCGCGCGGCCTCGGCGCCGATTGCTGCGTGACGGTGGGCGGCAGCTCGACCACGGGCCTCGGCAAGGCGATCGCGCTCACCTCGGATCTGCCGATCCTCACGATGCCCACGAACTACGCGGGCTCGGAGATGACGCCGATCTACGGGCTGACCGAAGCCGGCGCGAAAAAGACCGGACGCGACGCGCGCGTGCTGCCGAAGACGGTGATCTACGACCCGACGCTCACCGTCAGCCTGCCGCCGCGGCTCGCGGCGGCGAGCGGCATGAACGCGATCGCGCACTGCGTCGAGGCGCTCTACGCGCACGACGGAAACCCGGTCACCTCGCTGATGGCCGAAGAGGGCATCCGCGCGCTCGCCGGCATCTCGCTCGGCGCGGCCGGCATGGCGCTGCATCACAAGTTGTGCCACGTGCTCGGCGGCACGTTCGACCTGCCGCACGCCGCGCGCTACAACCGCGACGCCGCCCCCGAGGCGATGGCGCGCGTCGCGCGTGCCCTCGGGACCTCGGATGCGCCGACCGGGCTTTACGATCTCGAGGCGAAGCTCGGAATCGCACCGGCGCTGAGGGACATCGGCATGCCGGAGGAGGGCATCGAGCGCGCGGCGCGCATCGCAACCGAGAATTCCTATCCGAACCCGCGCGCGGTGCACTACGATGACGTGCTGCAACTGCTGCGCGCGGCGTACGAGGGGCGGCGACCGGAGCCATGACATGCTCGAGCTGAGAATCAACGGCGAAGCGAGGCAGGTCGACGTCGAGCCCGACACGCCGCTGCTGTGGGTGCTGCGCGATACGCTCGGCCTGACCGGGACGAAATTCGGCTGCGGCGTCGCGGCCTGCGGCGCCTGCACCGTGCACCTGGACGGCGAGGCGGTGCGCTCCTGCGTGATCCCGGTCTCGGCGGTCGCCGGCAAGGAGATCACCACGATCGAGGGGCTCGGGGCGAAGGGCCTGCATCCGGTCCAGCAGGCTTGGATCGCGCACCAGGTGCCGCAATGCGGCTACTGCCAGCCCGGCATGATCATGGCGAGCGCAGCGCTGCTCGCGAAGAACCCGCGGCCGAGCGAGGCCGATCTCGACGCCGCGCTCTCGAACATCTGCCGCTGCGGCACCTACGGGCGCGTGAAGAAGGCGATGCGCGCGGTGGCGGGGAGGAAGGGGGGATGAGGCAGGGCGCGGGTTTCCCGTTGTCTTTGTCTCGGGCTTTTGAGGGGGTCACAATTCGACCCCCTCAAAAGCCCGAGATCGGGGAAAACCCCAAAAGCGCGGTGCACCCGGCATCGCGCGCATCCGCACCGTCCGCACCGTCGCGCTGACATGTCTGGCCCCAAGAACAAATCCCGCCGTCGCTTCTTCATCGCGGTCGCCCTGGTGGGCGGCGGGCTGCTGGTCGGCTATGCGCTGCGCGGTCGCGACCGGCTGGCGCGCGTGCCGGCGTTCGCGCGCGGCGGCAAGGCCTTCGCGCTGAACGGCTGGGTGAAGATCGGCCCCGACGGCACCGTCACGGTGGCGGTCCCGCATCAGGAGATGGGACAGGGCATCACCACGGCGCTGCCAATGCTGGTGGCCGAGGAGCTGGACGCCGACTGGAGCACGGTGCGGGCCGAGCAGGCGCCGGTCGACAAGATCTACGGCAACATGGTGGTGCTGGGCGACTCGCTGCCGTTCGATCCGGACGATCGCGGCGCGTTCGCCAGTGCGCTGCGCTGGGTGGCGCACAAGGCGAGCGAGACGCTCGGCCTGATGGTGACCGGCGGCTCGACTTCGGTGCGCGACGGCTGGGAGCCGATGCGCGTCGCCGGCGCCTCGGCGCGCGAGATGCTGGTCGCGGTCGCCGCCAAGCGCTGGAACACGGCGCCTGCCGAATGCTTCACCGATGCGGGCTACGTCCTGCGCCGCGGCAGCGGCGAGAAGCTCGGCTACGGCGAGCTCGCCGCCGAGGCGGCGCAGCTCGAGCCGCCGCGCAAGCCGAAGCTCAAGGCGCGCGCGGACTACAAGCTGATCGGCACGCCCGCGCCGCGGCTCGACACGCCGGCCAAGGTGGACGGCAGCGCGCAGTTCGGCATCGACGTGCGCCTGCCGCACATGCTCTACGCGGCGATCAGGCAATGCCCGGTGTTCGGCGGCGCGCTCAAGGCCTACGACGCCGCGAAGCTGCGCGGCCTGCCGGGCTTCAAGGCGGCCGTGCCGGTGCTGGGCGGCGTTGCGGTGGTGGCCGACAGCTGGTGGCGCGCGAAGCGCGCGCTCGATCAGCTCGAGATCACCTGGGACGAGGGGCCGCACGCGGCGCTCGATTCGGGCGCAATCTTCGCCCAATACGGCCGCGACCTCGAGCACGGCAAGGCGACGACCTACGCAGAGCGCGGCGATGCAGTGGGCGCGCTCGCCAAAGCCGCCAAGGTCGTCGAGGCCGAGTATCGCGTGCCGTTCCTCGCACACGCGACCATGGAGCCGATGAACTGCACCGCGCGCTTCGGGAACGGCAGGTGCGAGGTGTGGGCGCCGAACCAGTCGCCGACGCTCGTGCAGTGGGTCGCGAGCCGCGCCGCGAGTGTCGACTTCGGCAGCGTCACCGTCCACACGACCTTCCTCGGCGGGGGCTTCGGGCGCCGCGCGGAAATGGATTACGTGGTGCAGGCGGTGACGGTCGCGAAGGCCGTGCCCGGAACGCCGGTCAAGCTCGTCTGGTCGCGCGAAGAGGACATCCGGCACGATACCTACCGGCCCGCGGCGATCTCGAAGTTCCGCGCCGCGCTCGACGGGGCGGGCGCGCCGCTCGCCTGGTGGAACCGCATCGTCGGTCCTTCGGTCACGCGCTCGTTCATGGACCGGCTGCTGCCCTGGGGCGGCATGGACTATCCGCCGGACAAGACCAACGCCGAAGGCGCCGACGACCTGCCCTACGAGCTCGCCAACTTGCGCGTCGAGCACGTGCTGTCCAAGACGCCGGTACCGGTCGGCTTCTGGAGGAGCGTCGGGCACTCGTACAACGCGTTCTTCACCGAGTGCTTCCTCGACGAGCTGGCAGCCGCGGCGGGCAAGGATCCCTACCAGTTCCGGCGCGGCCTGCTCGCGACGCATCCGCGCCACCTGCGGGTGCTCGCGACCGCGGCCGAGAAGGCGGGCTGGGGCACGACGCCCGCGCCGGGGATCGGGCGCGGCATCGCGCTGCACGCGTCGTTCCGCGCGATCGTCGCACAGGTGGCCGAAGTCTCGGTGACGGACAAGGGCGAGGTGAGGGTGCAGCGCGTGGTGTGCGCGGTCGACTGCGGCACCGCGATCAACCCGGACACGATCGCCGCGCAGATGGAGAGCGGCATCGTCTTCGGGCTCACCGCGGCGCTCTACGGCGAGATCACGCTCGACAAGGGGCGCATCGAGCAGGCGAACTTTCCGGACTACCGGATGCTGCGGCTCGCCGACATGCCGGAAGCCGAGACGCACATCGTGGAGAGCGGCGCCGCGCTCGGCGGCATCGGCGAGGTCGGCACGCCGCCGATCGCCCCGGCGGTGGCGAACGCGGTGTTCGCCGCGACCGGCAAGCGCGTGCGCAGCCTGCCGATCCGCGCCTCGGAGCTGGCGCGCGGCTGAGCCTGCGCTCAGCGCGGCGCGAGCTCCTTCTCCTGCAGCGCGCGCCACTGGATCTTGCCCGAGCCCGAGCGCGGCAGCGCCTCGACGAACTCGAGCTTGCGCGGCACCTTGTACGCGGCCATCTGGCCGTGCGCCCAGGCGAGGATCTCCTCGGCGGCGAGCTTGCCGCGGTGCTCGGGCTTGAGCACGACCACGGCCTTAACCGTCTCGCCGCGCCGCGCGTCGGGCGAGCCGATGATGCAGCATTCCTGGATCGCGGGGTGCCTGTACATCGCCGCCTCGACCTCGGCCGGCCAGACCTTGTAGCCGGCGGCGTTGATCATCCTCTTCAGCCGGTCGGCGATGAAGAAGTAGCCTTCCTCGTCGGTGCGCCCCAGGTCCCCCGTGCGGAAGTACGACTTGCCCTCGATCTCGACCCAGGACTCGCGATAGCTCTTGTTGTTCTTCCAGTAGCCGGTCAAGAGCTGCGGGCCGCGCACCACGATCTCGCCCGGCTCGCCCGGCGCGAGCATCTTGCCGCTCGCCGGATCGACGACGAGCGACTCGGTGTCGAAGGTCGGGATCCCGAGGCACTGCTTCTTCGGGTGGTTCTCCGGGTTCATGTGGGTCTGCGAGATGGTCTCGGTCATCCCGTAGCCCTCGAGGTAGTGAATGCCGCAGGTGTCGTGGAGCTTCTGCGCGATCGCCTCGGGCATCGCGGCGCCGCCGCCGAAGATGCACTCGAGCGAGGAGACGTCGTGCGCGAGCGCGCGCGCATCCGAGAGCAGGTCGACCACCATGGTCGGCACGTTCGCCCAGTGCGTGCAGCGGTGGCGCTCGATCAGGCGCGCGGCGAGCACCGGGTCCCAGCGCGGCTGCAGCACGAGCGTCGCGCCGCAATACACCGGCGCGTGCAGGCTGTGCACGAACCCGGTAACGTGGAACATCGGCGCGGTGGCGAGCGCCACCGCATCCTGGTGCATGCTCTCCCACAGCGCCGCCCCCACCGCGTTGAACGTCACGTTGGCGTGCGTGTGCATGCAGCCCTTCGGCCGCCCGGTGCTGCCGGAGGTGTAGGGCATCACGCACAGGTCGCGCGGGCTCGCGCGCGAGGGCTCGGGGGCGTCGCCCGCG
>JAKALD010000124.1 GCA_021813275.1 Pseudomonadota bacterium
AGCCTCTGCCCGAGCTCGTGCAGGTTCTGGGCGGCGGCCTCGGTCTGCTTGGTGCCGGCCACGTTCTGCAGGCTCGCCTGCTTGATGTTCTCCATCGCGAGCGCCACCTGCTCCATGCCAACGATCTGCTGCTGGCTGGAAGCCGCGATCTGCACCGCCGCCTGCGAGGCATCGCCCACGCTCTCGGCCAGCACCCCGATCGACTCGCCCGCCTGCTCGGAGCGCTTCACCCCGGCCTCGACCGCCTTCGCCCCTTGCTCGGCCGCCATCACCGCCGCCGCCGTCGCCTTCTGGATCTCGCCCAGGATCGCGCGCACCTGCGCCGTGGCCTGCTTGGACTGCTCGGCCAGGCTCCTGACCTCCTGCGCCACCACCGCGAAGCCCTTGCCCTGCTCGCCCGCCCGCGCCGCCTCGATCGCCGCGTTCACCGCCAGCAGGTTGGACTGCTCGGCCAGATCGTTCACCGTCGCGATGATCTCCCCGATCGCCTGGCCCTGCTCCGAGAGCCGCACGATGCTCTCGCCCACCGAGCCCATCTGCTCCTCGATGCGCCGCATCCCCGCGATCGCCTCCTCGACCGACTTGCGCCCGGCCTGCGAGACCTGCGCCGCCTTCTGCGCGCTGTCCGAGACGTACTTCGCCTTCTGGCTCGCGACCTGCGCCGTCTGCTTCACCTCCTCCACCGTCGCCGTCGTCTGGCTCACCGCCGTCGCCGTCTCCGAGGCCCCCGCCGCCACCTGCGTCGTCGTCGCCAGAATCTCGCTCGAGGCCGAGCCGAGCACGCCCACGCCTTCGCGCAGCTCCCGTGTCGTGCGCCGCAACTGCTCGACCATCGAGTGAAAGGCGTTGACCAGGGCGCCGACCTCGTCCCGGCGCTGCGCGCGCGCGACGTCGGCGGTGAGATCCCCTGAGGCGATGCGCTGCGCGATGCCCGCCACCGCGCGCAGCGGCACGCCGATCGCCGCGCTCAGCCAGAGCGCTATGACGATCGCGAGTGCCAGCGCGGCCGCTCCGACGGTGAAGAGCAGGCGCAGCGTTTGGCCCGCCGTGTGTTCGGCCCGGGCGACCGAGGCCCGCGCATCCGCGACGGCGTGCTCGCCGAGCGATTTGGCGAGCGCGGTCAGCTTGTGATAGCGCTGCTCCTCGATGCCGAGCACGAGCGCTCTTGCCTCGTCGGTCTGGCCCGCGTTGATGCGCGGGATGATCTCGGCGTCGCGCGTGCTCGCGATGGCCTCGCGCAGCGCGTCGATTTGCTCGAGATCGCGCGTGAACACCGCGTCGTCCGGATTGTGCTTCCGCAGCTTGCGCACCAGCTCGGCCGTCGCCGCGGAGCGCTCGCAGATGCCCCGGCTCCAGACGTCGCGCTCGGAGGCTTGCGTGCTCACCAGCATGGCGAGCAGCGACGCGCGCACGCAATTCTCTTCCGAGCGCAGCTGCATGAGGTCCACCGCGTTCGCGAAGTCGCGCTCGAAGATGCGCCGCTGCGAATCGCGCAGCTGGACGATGGCGAGAAAGGCGGCCGCGGCGACCACCGCCACGAGCGCCGCCATGAGCGCGAAGCCGAGCAGCAGCTTGCGCCGCGTCGAAAGATTCAGAAACCAGGCCATTCGCCGTTCCCTTGTCGTTCAGCCGTGCCCTTCGCGCTCGGCGCGCAATGTGCTCAGACGTCGATGTCCTCCCGGACCACGAGCCGCTCATCGGCGAGCAGCTTCGCTGCATCGAGCAGCACGACGCGCTCGGCAGTCACCCCCTTCAGGTACGCGGCGCGTAGGCCGCTCAGCGTGGGCAGCGACGGCTGGAGATCGGATACCGCGACGCGCCGCGTTCTCGCGATCGAGTCGGCCAGCACCCCGAATACCATGTCCGGGCCTTCGAGCACGACGACCCGGTCGAGGTCGCTCAGCCCCCGGTCGGGTAGCTCGAAGAACTTGCGCAGGTCGATCACCGACAGGATTTCGCCGCGCACGTTGACGATTCCGAGCACGTGCGCCGGGGTGCAAGGCAGCGGCGTCAGGTTCTCCAGCGGCAGGACCTCGCGCACGTGGCGCGCCTCGAAGGCATAACGCTCGCTGCCGAGCTCGAGCTCCACCACCTCGAGCCGCTCGCGCTGCTCCTCCTGCCCGGCCCGGCGCGCGAGCGCCCGGGCGCGTTCCTTGAGGATCCGGGCGCTGACTTGCGGGTCGGGCGACCCGGATCGTTCCAGCGCCTCGCGCGCGGCGGCCAGCCTGGCATGCAGCGCGCGCCAGTCGACCCTCGGTCGGGTCTCGCTGCTGTGGCTTTGCTCGGAGCTCATGCGGTGCGCTCCTCGGGGAAGGATTCGGGCACGAGGCTGCGCCGCAGGGATCCGACGATCTCGGACATGCGGGCGGCGGTCAGGCCGCCCGACTCCGGAACCGGCGCCTCCGGCGGCAGCTTATGCAGCACCGCGAGCGCGTTGCCGAAATGCCACCGGGCCTCGCCGCGGCGGCGCTCGCTCATGCGCAGATTGCCGAGCGCCACGTGCGCCAGAACGAGCTCCGGCGCGAGGAACAGCGCGCGCTCGAACGCATGCGCGGCAGCCTCCCGCTCGCCGCGCTCGAGCCGGATCGTCGCGTGAAGGTAGTGGGCCACCGGCTCCAGACGGTCGGCGGCGAGCGCTTTCTCGCACCACTCGAGCGCGCGGTCGAGCCGCCCCTCGTCGGCCTCTCTGCGCGCGAGCGCAAGGAACGGGGCCGGCGCGCCCCGTGAAGCTGCGACCGGCCCTGCCGCATCGCGACGACCGAGCGGCGCGCGCCGAGCATCGGCCGGCTTCGCGCCAGCTTGCTGCGACGCGTGGGTCAGCGCCGCAAGCGGCCGCTCGACCCGAGTTCCGTCCCGTGCCGGTTTGCGGTATGCGAGCGCCCCGTCGAGCTCGGCAAGCGCGAACTGCGCAAAGAGCCGCTGCGACATCTCGCTCGGGCTCACGAACAGCCAGCCGCCGTCGCACAGCGCGCGATGCAGCCGCTCGGCCACGGTGCGGATCTGCCCGGGTGCGAAGTACATGAGGACGTTGCGGCAAAAGACGACGTCGAACGCGGTGGTGTTCGTCGCGAGCGACGGATACGACTCGTCGGCCAGGTTGAGGTAGGAGAAGGTCACCATGCGGCGGATCTCGAGCCTGAGCTCGAACAGGCCGTCGCGGCGGCGCGTGAAATAGCGTTCCCGCAGCCAGGGCGGCGTAGCGCGAAAGGACCACTCGCCGTATACGCCGCGCGCGGCCTTCGCGAGAAACCGCGGATTGACATCGGTCGCGAGGATCGTGACATTTCCCTTGCGCGAGGCCGGCAGCGCGCGGTCGAGCAGCATCGCGATCGTGTACGGCTCCTCTCCGGTGCAGCAGCCCGCGCTCCAGAGGCGCAGCTGCCAGTTGTCCTCGCTCCGCGAGCGCAGCAGCTCGGGAATGACGTGCCGTTCGAGCAGCTCGAAGGCGCGCGCATCGCGCTGGAAGTAGGTCTCCCCGACGGTCAGGTAGCCGGCGAGAATCTCGACCCGGGCCTGGGTGATCGGCTCGGAGAGCAGCCCGCGCGCGCAGGCGGACGCGTCGGGGAATCCCAGCTCCCGGCACGCGGACGCAAGGGCCTTCTCGAGATCGCCGCGGCGCTCGGGCGGAAAGTGCAGACCCAGCCGGCTGGCGAGGACCTCGCGCAGTCCCGCGAGCAGCGCATCGTCGAGCGGCGCCAGGCGATTCACGCGGATGGCTCCAGCGCGCCGTCGAGCTCGCGGTCCTCGTCGAGCGAGAGGACCGTCCCGAGATCCTGGATGAGCACCAGGCCGTCGTCGAGCACGGCGGTTCCGGCAACGTGGCCGATTCCGGAAACCACGCTGCCCGCCACGACGATCGCCTGCGCATCGCACTCGAGGACGCCCTGCACCGCATCGACGTGCAGGGCAAGCCGCCGTCCGGCGCGCACGACGAGCAGCTGGTCGGCAGGCTCGACCGGCCGCTCGGCGAGCTCGAAGCGACGCCGCAGGCTCACCGCGGGGACCGCGTCCCCCTCCAGGTCGAAGACGCCGAGCACCACCGACGGTGCCTGCGGAAGGGGCGTGATCCAGACGGCGCGCAGCACGCGCTCGACCGCCGGGAGCGGCAGCCCAAACCGCGTCTCGTCGAGCAGGAACGTCACGACCTGCTGCATCGCTGCACTGGCCTCGCGCCTGTTGTTCACTCTTCGCTGCGAGCTTTGCGCACGGAACCCGCGGCAGGGCGCCGCCATCCATCCGGCCGCAGGCGGTTGCGCGCGAATGCCCCTTGAGGCAACTCCGAATGAACCTTACCGGACGATGCGAGCAAGCGTCTCCGTATTTCTACGGAGGATCCGCGGCCACGCCGCCAGCGCGGGCATCGGGCCCTTCGAGCCCCGGTCGCACGAAATCGTCACTCGAGCGGCGCCAGGCCGTGCCGAATCGCGTAGCGCACGAGCGCCGCCTGGTTGCGCACGCCCAGCTTGCCGAGCAGGTTCGCCCGGTGCGACTCGACGGTTCGGACGCCGATTCCCAGTCGCGCGGCGATCGCCGCACTGGTCTCGCCCCGGGCGACGAGCTGCAGCACCTCGCGCTCGCGTCGTGTCAGCATCTCGTAGGGTTCGACCCCGGGCTGCCGCGCGCGCTGCACGTACCGCCTGATCTCGTCTTCCGAGAGCGGCGGGCTCAGGTAACGGACGCCGCGCACGACCGCGCGGATCGCGCGCAACAGATCCTCCGGGGCGGCGCATTTGAGGACGTACCCCAGCGCGCCGCGGTGCAGCGCCTCGGCGACGTATGCCACGTCCGAATACATGGAAAGCACCACCAGGCGGGTGACGGAGCGCACCTCGAGCACCCGGCTCACCACCTCCAGCCCGCTCAGGCCCGGCATCATGAGATCCACGATCAGCACGTCGGGCTTGAGCCGGGCCGCCGCCTCGGTCACGCGCGCCGGATCGGTCTCCGTCCCGAGCACGCGCATGTCGCGTTGCGCGGTCAGAAAATCGCGCAGGCCGATCAGCACCAGAGGGTGGTCGTCGACGACGAACAGCGAGATTCGCTTCACATGCCCCCTTAGTCGAGCGGCGGCGCGAGCGGCAGCTCGGCGGTCACCGCCGTGCCGGCACCCGGCGCCGATTCGATCGTCAGCCGCCCGCCGAGCAGGCGCGCCCGCTCGCGCATGCCGAGCAGGCCGCTGCCCTTGCTCTCCTCGAGCGGCGCGTTCAGGTCGAATCCCACGCCGCGATCCTCGACCTTCAGGAACGCGGTCTCCTCGGTCGCGCGCACCAGCACCTCGGCTTCGCGCACGCGCGCATGGCGCGCGATGTTCGTCAGGGCCTCCTGGATGATCCGGTACGCGGCGGTTTCAACGGCGCTCGGCAGCCGCCGGTCGAGGCCGCTGTGCTTGAATGCCACTTTCAACCGGTTCTCGGACTGGTTCGGGTCGATCAGCCACAGCAGCGCCGGCAGCAGCCCGAGGTCGTCGAGCATCGGCGGCCGGAGCTCGAGCGCGATGCGCCGCACGGTCTCGATGAGCCCGTCGACCGCTTGCAGCGCGCCGGCCAGCCGGGCGTCGCGCGGCTCCACCCCGCCCTGCAGGGCGTTCCTGAGCGCCAGCTTGACCGCCGTCAGCCCCTGACCGACCTCGTCGTGCAGGTCGAGCCCCACGCGCCAGCGCTCGCGCTCCTGCGCTTCCACGATCTGGTGCGACAGGAGGCGCATCCGCTCCAGCGCGTCGATCAAGCGCTGCTTCTGCTGCTCGCGCTCGGTGACGTCGTTCAGGCAGAACACCAGGAGCTCGACCTCGCCGCGCTCGTCGAGCACCGGCACGAGAGTCCAGTCCCAGTACGTGACGCCGCGCTCGGGCTGGTCCGGAAAGGCGAACGGACGCGCCACGGCCTGGTGCGGGCGCTTGGTCCTCACGACCTCCTCGAAGATCTCCCTGGCGCTCGAGGGATAGAGCTCGAAGTGGTTGCGGCCGGCGAAGTCCCCGATCTCCCGGCCGCAGGCGAGCGCATAGGCGCGGTTGACGCGCAGGTAGTTGAATTCCCGGTCGAGCAACACGGCGCAGGTGAGCGTCGATTCGAAGAAGCTCTCCACGAGCCGCGATTGGGCGCGAAGCTGTTTATCGAGCCGGCGCTGCTGAGTGACGTCGGTGCCGATGCACAGCATGTAGGGCGGCGCGCAGTCGTTGTCGGGCAGCAGGCTGCACCTCCAGCGGATGAGGCGCTCGCCGCCGCTCTTCGTGGGCCAGAGACTTTCACACGGCTCGCCCTGGCAGCGCGCCGCCGCGGAATGGCACGGCGGCGCGAGCACCCGGCCGAGCTCGGTCTGCAGGATCTCCTCGCGCCGATAGCCCGACAGCTGCTCGCAGGCGCGATTGAACGTCGCGACCCTTCCGGCCGGGTCGACCAAGATGACCAAGTCGGACACCGACTCCAGAAGCGGCCCAAATAGGCGTGCGTGCGGCGAGTGCATGGAATCCTCGCACAACGCGCGACCGGCTTGCCTCGAGCGCGGAGGGCGCCCTGCCGGGATTCGAGCGCGCCCCTAGTATAGACCGGCGCGCCGCGCCGGCCGCGCGCACACTAGCCCCGCTGCGCCTCGACCGGCACCGCGCTGCGGCTGCGGTTAAGCCACATCGGCACGAGGCCGATCGCGATGCCGCCGATGCCGACGATGTTGGTCGCGAGGTTGAAGGTCGGGATGCCGTACAGCGCGATGAACCCGAGGAACAGCGCGCTCGCCAGCGGCCACAGGACGAGGAGCAGGAGGCTGCGCGGGCTGCGGTCGCCGGAGCGCCACACGTGCCAGGCGCAGGCGAGGCAGGCGAGCCCGTAGTAGAACGCCGCCTGGATGCCGACCGCGTTCACCGAGTCCTGGATCACCTCGCTGATCGAGCGAAAGCGCGAGGCGAACAGCAGCAGGATCAGGCCGGCCGCCGCGATCGCCGAGGTGGCGATCCAGGGTGTGTTCCACGTGGGGTGCAGGCGCGCATAGCGCGGATGCAGCGAGCCGTCGCGGCCCTGCGCGAACATGGTGCGCGTGAACTGCAGGATCGAGGTCTCGAGCGTGCCGATCGTGCTCAGCATCACCGCGAGCACCGCCATGTAGCTCCACGGCCTGGGCAGCAGCTTGTCGGCCACCGCGAACACCACGTTGGCGCCCGAGGCCTGGATCTCCTGGTCGGTGAGCGTCATGAGGGCGAGCGCGGCGAAGGCGACGAACATCGCGAGCAGCACCAGCATGGCGACCAGCGATCCGATGCCCGCGACGCGCGCGCCGTCGCGGGTCTCTTCGTTGAGATTGACCGTGACGTCCCATCCCCAGTAGAAGAACAGCGCCGCGAGCGCCCCGGCGGCGAACAGATGCGGCGAGAATCCCTCGGGGGAAAACCACGCGAGCGAGATCGGCCGCGCGGGATGATGGGCGTACTCGACGAGCGCGGCCACGACGATCACGAGCAGGATCAGGACCTCGACCGCGGTCAGCGCGACCTGCACGTAGCTGGTGAGCTTGATGCCCTTGATGAGGATCGCGCTCACGACCGTGAGCCAGATCGCCGCGACGAGCGCCACCATGCCGATGTCGTTCACCTTCGCCGGCGCGACGAGCTGCAGGGTGGCGACCGCGGCGGGAATGGTTCCGGACACCATGAACACGGCCGAGGACACGAGCACCGACCAGCCGCACAGGAAACCCAGCGTGGGACTGAAGATCGACGCGACCCAGGCGTAGGACGCGCCGGCGTTGGCGTTGAGCCGGTTCAGGTACATGAAGGCGAAGGTGACGCCGAACATGATCAGCCCGCAGTACAGCAAGCTCGCCGGCGAGAGCACGCCCACCGCGGCCACCAGCGTCGCGGTCGTGGCGGCGATGCTGTACACGGGCGCCGTGCCGGCGATTCCCATGATCGAGGACTCGGTGAGCCCGAGGGCGTTGCCCTGCAGCCTGGCGGATGCGCTCATGACCTTCTACGAGTGGACGGCTGCCGAACAATAGCGGCGCGGCGGCGAAAGTCAATCCCCGCGCGGCGCGATACCATCGTCGGCCGGATCACTCCACCGGAGCCCACACCATGCGCTATGAGCTGTACTACTGGTCCGGGATCCAGGGACGCGGGGAGTTCGTGCGCCTCGCGCTGGAGCAGGCGGGCGCCGACTACGTCGACGTCGCGCGGCAGCCCGGCGGCGAGGCGGCGATGCTGCGCCTGCTCGAGGGCCGCGGGCTTGCGGCCGCGCCATTCGCGCCGCCGTTCCTCAAGGCCGGGCGCCTGGTGATCGCGCAGACCGCGAACATCCTGCTCTACCTCGGCGCGCGGCTCCGTCTCGCCCCGAAGGCCGAGGCAGGCCGCCTGTGGGCGCACCAGCTGCAGCTTACTATCGCCGACCTGGTGGCCGAGACGCACGACGTCCATCACCCGATCGCGGCGAGCCTCTACTACCGCCAGCAGAAGCGCGAAGCCCGCCGCCGCGCCGCGCATTTCACCGCCGAGCGCCTGCCCAAGTACCTCGGCTACCTCGAGTCGGTGCTCGGGCGCAACCCGGCCGGCGACCGCCACATGGTCTGGCGTGCGCTCTCTTACGTGGACCTGTCGATGTTCCAGGTGATCGCGGGGCTGCGCTACGCGTTTCCGCGCGCGATGGCGCGGCTTGCGCCGGGCCATCGGCGGCTCGCGGCGCTGCACGATCGCGTCGCGCAGCGCCCGCGGGTCGCGGCCTACCTCGCCTCGGAGCGCCGCCTGCCCTTCAACGAGCAGGGCATCTTCCGCCACTACCCGGAGCTCGATGCGTAGCGTAAGGGCTCAGCGGGCCGCCAGCCGCGCGTGCCGGATCACGCGCCGCGCACCGCTGAAGTGGCGGCGCCAGTACGGATCGCTCAGCTCGCTCACCTCGACGTCGGCGCCCGGACGCGGCGCGTGGACGAAGCGCCCGTCGCCGACGTAGATGCCGACGTGCGAATAGCGCGAGCGCCGCGTGTGGAAGAACACCAGATCGCCGCGCCGCAGGTGGGCGCGCGAGATCCATTCGCCGACCCGGCTCAGCGCGAGCACCGTGCGCGGCAGCGTGATGTCGGCGACCTGCTCGAAGACGTACTGCACGAGGCCGCTGCAGTCGAGGCCGGAGTCGGGATCGGTGCCGCCGAGCTTGTACGGCACCCCGAGCAGCTGCAGCGCGTAGTGAGCGAGCTCGGCAGGCAGGCCGCGGCCGCGCGCCGCGCCCTCCTCGGTGTTTGCAGGCGGCTCCGGATCGGCCCGGGGCGCGAGCGCGGCCGCGTCGCTGGTGTGTGCGAGCGCGGGAAGCGAGAGGCCCGGCGCGGTCAACGACGCCGCAAGCAGGAAGCAAAGGAGCGGTCGCATGGGTCTCGGCGGATCAGGCGCGCAGTCTACCAAGATCCGCGCAATCCTTCCCGGGGGTCCCGGCGGCGCGCGGGACTACAATCGCGGGCCATGACGCAGTCCGCCGTCTATCGCAACGCGCTCGCGCCGCAATCGATGCTGCACGAGTACCGGCTCGAGTCGGTGCTCGGCGCGGGCAGCTTCGGCGTGACCTACCTCGGCTGGGACACGCATCTCGAGAAGCACGTCGCGATCAAGGAGTACCTCCCCGCCGAGCTCGCGATGCGCGCCGCCGACGGCAGCGTGGTGCCGCTCACCACCGAGGCCGAGACGGGCTACAAGTGGGGCCTGGAGCGCTACATCCTGGAAGCGCGCACGCTCGCGAAGTTCAGCCATCCCAACATCGTCCGCGTGAACCGCTACTTCGAGGCGAACGGCACCGGCTACATGGTGATGGACTACGAGCGCGGCGAGCCGCTCGCGGCCCTGCTCAAGCGCGCGCCGCGCCCCGACGAGGCCTTTCTCAGGCGCATGCTCGCGCCGCTGCTCGAGGGCCTGCGGGCGGTGCATGCGGCCGGCTTCCTGCATCGCGATATCAAGCCGGACAACATCTTCCTGCGCGCCGACGGCAGCCCGACGCTCATCGATTTCGGCGCCGCGCGCCAGTCAGTCGGCGACGCGACCCGGACGCTGACCGCCGTGCTCACGCCGGGCTACGCCCCGCTCGAGCAGTATTTCAGCGAAGGCCATCAGGGGCCCTGGACCGATCTGTACGCGCTCGCGGGCGTGCTCTACCGCGCGGTGACGGACGAGCCCCCGCCCGATGCCGTGACCCGCCTGAAGGGCGACCGGGTCGGCGAGGTTCTGGCGCGCGCGCGCGGCCGCTACAGCGAGCCCTTCCTGAAGGCCCTTCGATGGGCGCTCGCGCCGGAGGAAAAGAAGCGCCCGCAGAGCGTGGAGGAGTGGCAGCGCGCGCTGGCCGGCGCGCCGGCGCCCGCCCCCGGCGCGCCCGCGGCCGGCGCTCAGGATG
>JAKALD010000125.1 GCA_021813275.1 Pseudomonadota bacterium
TGCGGGCTGCGCGGGCGTGCTCCTCGCGGCCGGGGCGGAGGGCGGGGTCGGCGCCGCGTGCTGCCTGCCCGGGGCGGGCAGCGGGCCCTTCACCGCCGGCAGCTCGTAGATCTCGGCCTGCACGGGGGGCGGCGGCGCGGGCGCGCGCGGGGTTCCGGCGCTGAGGAGCTCGCCCAGGCCGAGCATCGCCAGCAGCACCAGGAGCGCTGCGAGCGGGACCACCCAGTAGGCCCGGCGCGCCGGGTCGTCCGGGGGCAGCCCGTAGCCCCAGGCGGAGGCGCTCACTGCGGGCGAATGGCGAACAGAAAGCGCTCGGCGCCCGCCTGGCGCGCCGCGAGCATCGCGCGCACCACGGTGCCGTCGTGCGAGGACTCGTCGGCCGCCACGATGATCGAGCGCTCCCCGCCGAGCAGCGGCTTGAGCGTGCCCGCGAGCGTGGCGAGCGTGACGGCCTGCTTGTCCAGGAAGATCCGGTCGTCGCGCGTCACGGTGAGCGTGACCGGGGCCCGCGGCTGCGCGAGCGAGGCCTGCCCCTGCGGCAGGTCGACCGCGAGCGAGTGCAGGTTCTGCATCGACAGCGACGCGAGCATGAAGGTCGCGAGCAGGAAGAACATCACGTCGATCATCGGGATGATCTCGATGCGCCCGCGCCGCGACGCGCGCCCCCTCGGCAGCTTCACGGGCGCACCCTCGCCTTGCGGCGCTCCATGCGCGCCCGGTCGAGCAGCCGCGTGCCGATGCGCTCCATCCGGTCGAGCGTGCGCGCCTGCAGGCGCGAGAAGTAGTTGAAGCCGAACAGCGCCACCAGCGCGATCAGCAGCCCGAGCGCGGTGGCGATGAGAGCCTGGGCGACGCCGGAGGTCACCCCCTTGGGATCGACCAGGCCGTGCACGCCGAACAGGTTGAAGGCGTGGATCATCCCGTAGATCGTGCCGAGCAGCCCGAGCAGCGGCGCCGCGGTCACGATCGTCTCGAGCACCCACAGGCCGCGCGCGAGCGAGCCCTCGATCTCGAGCGCCTCGTCGCCGGCGCGCGAATTCACCCACCACGCCGGCTCGTCGCGGTTCTGGATGATCACGCGCAGGAAGCGAGCGAAGTGGTGCTGGGGATCGGCGATCGCGAGCTGCTGCTCGAGGTCCGCCCACTTCGAGTCCGCGCGGCTCACCAGGCGCGCGAGCAGCGTCCCGGGCTGCGCGTAGCGCCAGTACACGTAGGCCTTGTCGATCATGATCGCGGCGGTGAGCACCGCGAGCGCGAGCAGGGGATAGATGGCAGGGCC
The DNA here is from genome assembly GCA_021813275.1 of Pseudomonadota bacterium. Taxonomy (GTDB): domain Bacteria; phylum Pseudomonadota; class Gammaproteobacteria; order Burkholderiales; family SG8-39; genus JAKALD01. Next base: position 1,280 of record JAKALD010000125.1, read on the forward strand.
GCCGAAACGCAGCACCTGCCAGGATCGAGCGATCTCTAGCATGAAAGGATCTCCATTGGCTGGGTCGGTTGCGCGGCGCCGCGCGGGTGGGCGCCCCTCGGCGAACGCCACGGAGACTTGGCTGGCGCCGGGAGTCTGCCTCGAGCGGCGCGCCGCATTGCTCGCCGGACTATAGCGCGTTGCGGGCACGACCCGCGGCGCGCGGATGCTAGGCAATTGTCAGCTGGCGCGATCCCGATCTTCCGACGAGAAACGGCCCGGGGCTGGCAGCCGCCAGTCCCCGGGCCGGGGGGCCGCTGTCGGGGAGGAGAACAGCGGATTTGACGCGCCTTTGAGCATACGCGCCGCGCGCGCGCGTATCGTCAACGACGTGTAAAGACCGGCGGCAGTGTGTAACAGACTGTTGCGCGGCCCGCCCGCTCAGGCGAGCGGCGCGCGGTACTGGCGGGTCGTTTCGGCGCGCAGCCGGATGAGCCCGTACAGGCTCTCGGTAAAGGGCGCGGGCACGCCCGCCTTGCGCGCGATTTCCAGCGTGCCGGCGAGCAGGCCGTCGATCTCGAGCGCCTTGCCGGCTTCCAGGTCCTGCAGCATCGAGGTCTTGAAGGCGCCGAGCGCGCGCGCCATGTCGATGCGCGCCTCGGGATCGATGTCCGCGTCCACACCGACCGCCCGGCCGATCGCCATCACCTCGCGCATGATGGCGACCATGTAGGCCTTGACCTGGGCGTCGCCGATCAGGCGATCGGCCGTGGCGAGCGTGAGCGCCGAGACCGGGTTGAAGCTCACGTTGCCGAGGAGCTTCACCCAGAAGTCCTTCTCGATGTGACCGCTCGCGGCGCACTCGAAGCCGGCGCGCCCGAGCGCCTCGGCGAGCCGCTGCGTGCGCACGGTGTTGCGGCCGCCGGGTTCGCCGAGGATCAGCCGGTTGCCCTGGTTGTGGCTGATCAGGCCCGGCTCGAGCTGCGATGCGGCGAGGTGGATGACGCAGCCCACGAGGCGCTCGGTGGGCATCGCGCGCGCGAGCGCGCCGCCCGGGTCGAGGCTCTCCAGCCGCAACTTGCCGCCGCCGTAGGGCAGGCGATCGAAGAACCACCAGGGCACCCCGTTCATCGCGGTGACGATCGAGGTCTCCGCTCCGAGGAGCGGCGCGATCGACGCGGCGACCTCGGGAAGGCTCTGGCCCTTCACGGTGACGATGACGTAGTCCTGGGGCCCCAGCCGGTGCGGATCGCTCGCGGCGCGCGGGCGCGCGGTGAGCGTCGTGCCGCTCGCGCGGCTGCGGATGCGCAGCCCGTCGCGCCGGATCGCCTCGAGCTGCGCGCCGCGCGCGACGAGCGAGACGTCCAGCCCGGCTTCGGCGAGCCACGCCGCCATCAGCCCGCCGACCGCACCCGCGCCGTAGATGCAGATTTTCATGCGATGTCCCTGCTGTGCGCAGGCTCTATTCTAGGCATTGAAACCGCGGCGCCGCGCGCCGAGCACGGGTGCTATCCTCGCGTCAGGATCTGCGCTGCCCGCGCGACTTACGCGCGTCGCAGCGCGAGGAGCCTCTCATGTTCGGATTCAGGAAGATCACCCAGCTGCTCCCCTCCGGGCGCACGCTGCCCGGCCGGCGCGAGCCGCTGCCGGTGCCCGAAACGCACTTCGTCAACGGCCACCCGTTGAAGCCGCCGTTTCCGCAGGGGCTCGAGCGGGCGGTGTTCGGCATGGGCTGCTTCTGGGGCGCCGAGCGCAAGTTCTGGCAGACGCCGGGCGTGTACACGACCGCGGTGGGCTACGCCGGCGGCGCAACGCCCAACCCGAGCTACGAGGAAGTGTGCAGCGGCATGACGAATCACGCCGAGGTGGTGCTGGTGGTGTTCGACCCGAAGCTCGTGTCCTACGAGGCGCTCCTCAAGGTGTTCTGGGAAGGGCACGATCCCACGCAGGGCATGCGCCAGGGCAACGACGTCGGCACGCAGTACCGCTCGGCGATCTACACCTGCGGCGAGGAGCAGGCGCGTGCCGCGCAGGCGTCGCGCGCGCGCTTCCAGGAGGCGCTCACCCGCGCGGGCTACGGCGCGGTCACGACCGAGATCCGCGCGGCACCGGAGTTCTTCTACGCCGAGGACTACCACCAGCAATACCTGGGCAAGAACCCGCACGGCTACTGCGGGCTCGGCGGCACGGGCGTGTCCTGCCCCAGCGGGGTCCTGGCGCAAGCCTGATGCGGCTCGACAAGTGGCTGTGGGCGGCGCGCTTCTACAAGACGCGCACGCAGGCACAGGCCGCGATCGACGGCGGCCACGTGAAGCTGAACGGCGAGCGCGCCAAGCCCGCGAAGGAGATCCGCCCGGGCGACCGGCTCGAGCTCGCGATCGGCGGGCTCGGCTGGTCGGTCGAAGTGCGCGCGCTCTCCGAGCGCCGCGGCCCGGCCTCCGCGGCGCAACGGCTCTACGAGGAAAGCGAAGCGAGCCGCGCCGCGCGCGCCGCGCGGATCGAAACGAACAACCTGATGCGTGAGCCCGAGGCCGCGCGCCGCGGCCGCCCGGCGAAGAAGGACCGCCGGCAGCTCAACCGACTGCGCGGCTGGTGAGCACGACGTCGCCACTGGCGCGCGCCTTGTTCGCCGGGATGTGCGCCCTCGCGGTCGCGATGGGCGTGGGGCGCTTTGCCTATACGCCCCTGCTTCCGGCGATGGAGCAGGCGGGCGGCTTCGGCGCGGACGTCGCCGGACGTCTGGCGGGGATCAACTACTTCGGCTATCTGCTCGGCGCGTTCGGGGCCGCCGCGCTGTCGCGGCCCGGCGTGCGCCGTCCGGGCCTCTTCGTCTGTCTCGTGGCGAGCGTCGCGACGACCGCGGCGATGGCAGCGAGCACCGATCTCCTTTACTGGGGCGCGCTGCGCTTCGTCTCGGGCGTGGCGAGCGCGGGCGTGCTCGTCTGGTCCTCGGCGCTGCTCCTCGAGCGGCTCGCGCGCCACGGACGGCAGTCGTGGATGGGCTGGATCTATGCGGGAGTGGGGGTCGGCATCGCCGCCTCCGGCGCGATCATCGCCGCGGGCGGCGCCGAGCTCGGCTGGCGAGGGGGCTGGCTCGCGCTCGCGCTGCTGAGCGGCGCGCTGCTCGTTCCGTGCTGGCTCTGGCTCGCGCCGCGCGAATCCGACGGGGCCACGCTCGCGGCGCCTGGACGCGCGGTGCGCGCAGAGCGCTTTCCGGCGCCGCTCCTCAATTTCGTCTATTTCCTCCAGGGCGCGGGCTACGCGGTGAGCGGCACCTTCCTCGTCGCGATCGCGAAGGCGATGCCCGAGCTGCACACGCTCGCCGAGGCGTTGTGGATCGTCGTCGGACTCGCGGCGGCGCCTTCCGCGGTGGCATGGACCGCGCTTTCACGGCGCACCGGGCTCGTCGGCGCGCTGATCGCGGCCTACCTCGTGCAGTCCGTGGCGATCGTCTTGCCGGTCGTCTCGGGAGCGCCGTCGGCCGCGACGCTCGCCGCGATCGGCTTCGGCGGAACGTTCGCGGGGATCGCCGTGATGACGGTTTCGCTCGGCGGGGCGATCGCGCCGCGCAATCCGACGCGCATGATCGGCCTGCTCACCGCGGCGTTCAGCGTCGGCCAGATCGTCGGCCCCGTGCTCGCGGGCGAGCTCGCGGCGCGCGAGGGCAATTTCGTGCTGGCGCTGGAGCTCGCGGCGGGAGCGGTGTTCGTGGGGGCGGTGCTGCTCGTGCTGGGCGCAGCGCGGGGGAAGCGAAATTAATCGAGAAGGTCGCGACGCCGAAAGAGAAGGCGACGCGTCTGTGAATTACATGCTTTTACCCAATCTCCGGCTTTTGCGCATTTCGCCCGGACGGGCGAAATGCGCAAAAACCGGAGACCATAGACGGGTAAATCGGCGCGGGCGGCGGAAGCGTCCGCCGAAATGCCGCACTGGTGAAGCCCGCTACTTCCCCCGCTTTAGCATTATCTGCGCGTCCTCGATCACCTTGAAGGGGCTCTTGCCCCACAGGATTGCGCCGTAGAAGAACGTCTCCAGCTTCGCGTCGGTGAGCGCCTTCCACTGGTACTGGTTGACCAGGATCACCTGCCCGGTCATGCCCAGGTCGCCGATCACGGTGAACGCGCCCTCGAGCACCGGCTTTTGCGGCGCCTTGTCCCAGCGCACGGGATCGACGCGCGCGACCGAGCCGGGCTGCTCGCCGGGGTACGCGTCGTAGGCGCCGTGGCAGCCGTCCTGCGTGCGCAGCGAGCAGGCGAGGCGGCTGCCGCGCGGCCGCATGCGGTTAGGCGGCCTTCGCCGCGGCCGGCGCGCGGCCGCCGATCAGCTCGCGCAGCACGTAGGGCAGGATGCCGCCGTGCCGGTAGTACTCGACCTCGATCGCGGTGTCGATGCGGCACAGCACCTTCAGCTCGCGGCGCGCGCCGTCGGCGCCGTGCACGACGAGCGTGACGTCCTGCTGCGGCCGGATGACGTCCAGGCCGACGATGTCGATCGTCTCGTCTCCCTTCAGGCCGAGCGATTGCGCCGAGTCGGGGCCCTTGAACTGCAGCGGCAGGACGCCCATGCCCACGAGGTTCGAGCGGTGGATGCGCTCGAAGCTGCGCGCGATCACCGCCTTCACGCCGAGGAGCTGCGTGCCCTTGGCCGCCCAGTCGCGCGACGAGCCGGTGCCGTACTCCTCGCCGCCGAACACCACGGTCGGCGTGCCCGAGGCGAGGTAGCGCATCGCGGCCTCGTAGATCGGCAGCTGCTCGCCCCCGTAGAGCGTGAAGCCGCCCTCGACGCGCGTGCCGTCGGCCTTCGCCGGCAGCATCAGGTTCTTGATGCGCACGTTGGCGAACGTGCCGCGCATCATCACCTCGTGGTTGCCGCGCCGCGCGCCGTAGCTGTTGAAGTCGACCACCGAAACGTCGTGCTCCTGCAGGTAGATGCCGGCGGGCGAGGTGGGCTTGATCGAGCCAGCGGGCGAGATGTGGTCGGTGGTGACCGAGTCGCCGAAGATCCCGAGGATCTTCGCGCCGGCGATGTCCCCGGTCTTGCCCGGCTGCATGCCGAATCCTTCGAAGAAGGGCGGCTCGGCGATGTAGGTGGAGGGCGGCCAGCTGTAGACCTGGCCCGAGGGCGCGGAGATCTTCTTCCAGAGCGGGTTGGCGTCCGCCAGGTCGGCGTACAGCCGCCGGAAGGTCTTCGCGTCCATGGCGAGCTGCATGAGCGCCGCGACCTCGTTGTGGCTCGGCCAGATGTGGCCGATGTACACGTCCTGCCCGTCCTTCGATTTGCCGATCGGCTCGGTGCGGAAGTCCTTCAGCATCGTGCCGGCGAGCGCGTAGGCGACCACCAGCGGCGGGCTGGCGAGGAAGTTCGCGCGGATGTTCGGGTGGATGCGGGCCTCGAAGTTGCGGTTGCCCGAGAGCACCGCGGCGCACACCAGGTCGTTCTTCACCACTGCTTCCTCGATCGGCTGGGCGAGCGGTCCGGCGTTGCCGATGCAGGTCGTGCAGCCGTAGGCCGCGAGCGAGAAGCCGAGCTTCTCGAGGTAGGGTAGGAGGCCCGCCTTGGCGAGGTACTCGGTCACCACGCGCGAGCCCGGCGCGAGCGAAGTCTTGATGTGCGGCTTGACCCTCAGACCCAGCTCGACCGCCTTCCTGGCGAGCAGCCCCGCGGCGAGCAGCACGCCGGGGTTGGAGGTGTTGGTGCACGAGGTGATCGCCGCGATCAGCACGTCGCCCGAGCCGATGTCGATGCCGTCGAAGGTCCTGAAGCGCTTGCCCAGGTCCTCGGGCCTCTTGGAGAAGCCGTTCTCGGCCACCGGCTTCGAGAACAGGCTCGTGAACGTGGACTTCACCTTGTCGAGGTCGATGCGGTCCTGCGGGCGCCTCGGTCCGGCGAGCGAAGGCCGGATGCTCGCGAGGTCGAGCTCGAGCACCTGGCTGTAGTCGATGTCGCCCTTTCGGGAAATTCCGTACAGGCCCTGCGCCTTGAAATACGCGGCGAAGGCGTCGATCTCGGCGTCGCTGCGGCCGGTGCCGCGGAAGTAGGCGATGGTCTTGTCGTCCACCGGGAAGAAGCCCATGGTCGCGCCGTACTCGGGCGCCATGTTGGCGAGCGTGGCGCGATCGGGCACGGTGAGCGAGGCGGTGCCTTCGCCGAAATACTCGACGAACTTGCCCACCACCTTCGCCTTGCGCAGCATCTCCGTGACCGTGAGCACGAGGTCGGTCGCCGTGACCGCCGGATGGAGCTTGCCCTTGAGGTGCACGCCCACGACGTCCGGCGTGAGGAAGTACACCGGCTGGCCGAGCATGCCGGCCTCGGCCTCGATGCCGCCCACGCCCCAGCCGACCACGCCGATGCCGTTGATCATGGTGGTGTGGCTGTCGGTGCCGACCAGAGTGTCGGGGTAGTACACCCCGTCCTTCGCGTGCACGCCGCGCGCCAGGTACTCGAGATTGACCTGGTGCACGATGCCGATGCCGGGCGGCACGACCTTGAAGGTGTCGAAGGCCTGCATGCCCCACTTCATGAACTGATAGCGCTCCTCGTTCCTCTTGAACTCGAGCTTCATGTTGAGGTCGAGCGCGTTCTTCGTGCCGTAATGATCGATCTGCACCGAATGGTCGACCACCAGATCGACCGGCACCAGCGGCTCGATGAGCTTCGGGTTCTTGCCCATGCGCTTCGCGACGCCGCGCATCGCCGCGAGATCGCAGAGCAGCGGCACCCCGGTGAAGTCCTGCAGGACGATGCGCGCCAGCACGAACGGGATCTCCTCGGTGCGCGCGGCGTTCGGCTTCCAGGCGGCGAGCCGGCGCACGTGCTCCTCGGTCACTTTCCTGCCGTCGCAGTTCCTGAGCACCGACTCGAGCACGATGCGGATCGACATCGGCAGGCGGCCGACATCGATGTCCAGAGCCTTGCCGAGCGCGGGCAGCGAGAACAGCTTGCCAGTCTTGCCGGAGGCGAGCTTGAAGGGCTGAAGCGTGTCGGGGAACGGGTGTGGCATCGCGGCGCTCCTGGATCAGATCACGAACAGGTCGACGAACTCGTTCACCGGCGTGGCGTTCAGGCGCCCGGCGTCGAGGCACAGCTCGAGAATCGCCTTCTGCTGCTTCGACGGGAAGCGGCGCGCAAGGTTCGCCTTGAATTTCTCCACCAGCACCGGCATGCCTTCCTTGCGGCGCAGCTTGTGGCCGATCGGGTACTCGCACACGAACTCGCCGAGCTCCGTACCGCCCTTGAGCTCCACCGTGAGCGCGTTGGCGATCGAGCGCTTCTCCGGATCGTGGTAGTCGCGCGTGAAGCCCTTGTCGCCGACGCACACGATCTTGGCGCGCAGCGCGTCGATCCGCGGGTCGGCCGCGACCTCGTCCTCGTAGTCCTGCGCGGTGAGCCGCCCGTAGAGGATCGGCACCGCGACCATGTACTGGATGCAGTGGTCGCGGTCGGCGGGATTGGCGAGCGGGCCTTTCTTGTCGATGATGCGCAGGCACGCCTCGTGCGTGCGGATGGTGATCTTCTTGATGTCCTCGGGCGTCCTGCCCTGGCGCTTGAGCTCGCGGTGGATGTCCATCGCGCACTCGACCGCGGTCTGGGCGTGGAACTCGGCGGGGTAGGAGATCTTGAAGAGCACGTTCTCCATCACGTACGAGCCGAACGGCCTCTGGAACTTGAACGGCTTGCCCTTGAAGAGCACGTCGTAGAAGCCCCAGGTCCTGGCGCTGAGCACCGACGGGTAGCCCATCTCGCCGGTCTTCGAGATGAGCGCGAGCCGCACCGCGCGACTGGTGGCGTCGCCCGCGGCCCAGCTCTTGCGCGAGCCGGTGTTGGGGGCGTGCCGGTAGGTGCGCAGCGACTGGCCGTCCACCCAGGCCTGCGACACCGCGTTCACCACCTCGTCGTAGCTGCAGCCGATCAGGCGCGCGACCACCGCGGTGGAGGCGACCTTCACCAGCACCACGTGGTCGAGGCCCACCCTGTTGAAGCTGTTCTCCAGCGCGAGGACGCCCTGGATCTCGTGCGCCTTGATCATGGCGGTGAGCACGTCGCGCATGGTCAGGGGCTTCCTGCCGGCGGCGAGCGCATTGCGGGAGACCCAGTCGGCCGCCGCGAGGATGCCGCCGAGGTTGTCCGAGGGGTGGCCCCATTCGGCGGCGAGCCAGGTGTCGTTGAAGTCCAGCCAGCGGATCATCGCGCCGATGTTGAACGCGGCCTGCACCGGGTCGAGCTGGAACTGGGTGCCCGGCACCTTCGCGCCGTTCGGCACGACCGTTCCGGGCACGATCGGCCCGAGGAGCTTCGTGCAGGCGGGGAACTCGAGCGCCTCGAGGCCGCAGCCGAGCGTGTCCATCAGGCAGTAGCGCGCGGTCTCGTAGGCTTCCTTGCTCTTCACCTCGTACTTGGTCGCGTAGTCCGCGATCTTGACGAGGACCTCGTCGGGCTTGGGCCTGACATTGGAGACGTGGGAGGACATGGGGCGCTTTCGTGGAATCGTTATGGGCTCGAGTCCTTCTCGCTCAGGGCCTCGAAGGTGTATTCGTTGCCGCCGGACTTGGGCGCGTGGCGCGCCGGCGGCGGCGGCGTGCGCTCGCCGGGCTCCTTGTCCCACCAGATCGCGCGGCCGGCCTTCTGCGACGCGCGCTCCTCGGGGTGCTGCGCCAGGAACTGGCGCATGAACTTCGTCAGGTCGGATTCGTACTGGGCCACGGTCATTTCCTCGACTTGAGGGGCACCCATTCGCGGTTCTCGGGGCCGGTGTAGTTGGCGCTCGGGCGGATGATCTTGCCGTCGATGCGCTGCTCGATCACGTGCGCCGACCAGCCGCTGGTGCGCGAGATCACGAACAGCGGCGTGAACATCGCCGTCGGAACGCCCATCATGTGGTAGCTGGTCGCGCTGTACCAGTCGAGGTTGGCGAACATCTTCTTCTCGCGCCACATCACCTGCTCGATGCGCTCGGAGATGCCGAACAGCTTCATGTTGCCGGCGTCCTGCGAGAGCCGCCGCGCGACTTCCTTGATCACCTTGTTGCGCGGATCGGCGAT
>JAKALD010000126.1 GCA_021813275.1 Pseudomonadota bacterium
GTTCCTTTGCGTGGTGGTGAACGACGCTCCAAGGCTATCGGGCACGTCGCGGCGCCGCCATGTCCAAGCAATGCATTTTCTTGTCCGATCGTCTCGTCCTGAAGTCATCGCCCAATGGACGCCTTGAGCGAGTTGCTCCAGCACCTGCGCCTGAACACGCGCATCTTCCACCGCTCGCTGCACTGCGGCTCCTGGGTGCTCGACGCCGAGTACGAGCGCAAGGCGATGTTTCACCTGGTGGCCTCCGGCCGCTGCGAGCTGCACGCGGCGGGCCACGCGCCCGCCATCCACCTCGCGCGCGGAGACGTGGTGATGTTTGCCCGGCCCACCGCCCACGTGTTGAATTCCGATGCGCTGGAGGGCCATTCGCCCGATACGCTCCTGCTGTGCGGGTACTTCGAATTCCAGTCGCCGCTGGCGCAGGTCATCCTCGCGGCGCTCCCGGAGCTCGTGCTGTTGCGGCACTCCGATGCCGAGACCGGCGGAGCGAGCGCCGTGCTCGAGCTCATCGTTACGGAAAGCAGCGCGCCGCTGGCAGGCGGCGGTGCGCTGATCGACAAGCTCGCCGACGCCCTGTTCATCTACGTGCTGCGCCATTGCATACGCGCGGGTGCCACGCGAGCCGGATTCCTGCGCGGCATCGCCGATCCCAGGTTGGGCAGCCTGCTGCTCGAGCTGCAGCGAAAGCCCGCTGAAGCGTGGACGGTGGAACGCATGGCGGCGCAGGTGCACCTTTCCCGAGCCGCCTTCGCCCGGCGCTTCCTGTCGGCGCTCGGCGTGGCGCCGATGACCTACCTGACGCAGCTTCGCATGCAGCTCGCCTCGATCGAGCTCACCGAGCGCGGCGCGAGCGTTGCGGACGCGGCCGCGCGGATCGGATACGCGACGGAGGCGGCCTTCAGCCGCGCGTTCAAGCGCCACTACGGTTTTTCACCCGGAAGCGCTCGACTCGGCGCCTCGCGGCGGCGGAAAACGGAGCGCCGCATGTCCGCTGCGAAATAGGTGCGGTTCCGGGCGGCCGAGCGGCAGCGTCGGACCGGGAGGCGAACCGAAGCGAAGGCCCGACGCACCGGCTATCGGGCGCAGGACAGGGGCCCGGGCGGCGCGGACCGAGCGCGAGCGATCGGTCCGAAAACGGGACCGCGTCGCAGCCCTCAACGGACCTGCGCCATGGCCCGGCTCGGAGCCGGTTGCGGCCGATCGGTAGTCGGCTTCTGCCGTGACGAGCCGCCAAGCGCCGTCTCGAGGGCCCCGAGGATCGGGCAGGCGTCGAGCGCCGCCGCGTCGTTGCGGCAAGCCTCGATCAGCTGGTCGAGCGCGCGGGCGAGGCTGCGAAGCGCCGCGATCTTCGTTTCCAGTTGGCCGCGCTTGGCGATCGCGACCTCGCGCACGTCCCTGCAGCAGGAGTGATCGCGCGCGCGCAGCTCGAGGAGCTCCCGGATCTCGGCGAGCGAAAATCCGCACTGCTGCGCGTGGCAGATGAAGCGCAGCCGCCGCTGCGCCTCGGGACCGTAGAGACGGTACCCGGCGGCGGTCTTGCGGGCCGGAGCGAGGAGCCCTTCGTTTTCGTAATAGCGCACCGCATCGACGCTCACCGCCGCGCCGCGCGCGAGCTTGCCGATCGTCAACATGTGCCGCTCCTCGTGCGTGAACATAAAACCAGTGTAAACCCTGGAGCCGGGTCCATGGTCAAGCTCCTCGAACCAGGGGCCTCGCCCGAAGCCGCTCCGCGAACGCCGCGCAAGGATGCGCGCACCCCCGGAACTCCACGACTTCCACGGTCCCGGCGACGTTCTTGAGCGATTGCGGGCCGAGCGAACGGCATTCACACCGCGCGGGCAGTAGGTCGGCGACCTCGCGGGTGGTCAGCGTCTGCCCGCCGCTCGCCAGCGCGCACAGCCGCGCCGCAACGTTGGTCACCGCGCCGTCCGCGGCGTAGACCCAGCGCTCCCCGCTCGAGCCGCGCAGCCGCGTGACGCCGGTCAGGGCGCGGCCGGCGTTCAGTCCGACGTTCACCGTGATCGGATGCCGGCGGCGCCGGTTGAGCGTGCCGGTGATCGTGCGAATCGCCTCGGTCGCCTCGATCGCCGCGCGCACGTTCGCGCGCCGCTCGGGTTGCTCGAAGAGGGCAAGCAGCCCGTCGCCCATGATCTCGGTGACTTCGCCGCCGTGTGAGCGCACCGCCTCGAGGTAAGCCGAAAAGTACGACTCGATGACCGCGTTCATCGCGCGCGGCGAAAGCTCCTCGCACAGCCGGGTGCAACCTTCGACATCGACGAAGAGCGCCGCGACTTCACGCATGCGCTTTCGCGGAGGAGACGCGCGGCGCCGCGCGCCGAGCATCGCGACCGCGTTCGCGGGTGCGAAACCGCTCCAGGCGCCTTGCGCGAACGTGCTTCGGCGAGCCCGTGCGCTCGTGCTTCTTGGAGCGGCCATCGCGAAGATCGGACTGCCCTCAGAGCATGTAGCCGATGTCGGAGGCGCCGCTCGGGTACGCAAAGATCGTGTCCTTCAGTTGCTGCGCGCTCAAGCCGTGGCGAATGGCGAGCGCAAAGACGTTGATGACCTCATCCGCGTGCGGCCCGACCAGGTGCGCGCCGAGGATCCGCTCGCTCGCTTCCTCGACGAGCACCTTGAACCCGTAGACCGTCTCCGCCACGCGCCGCGCGGTATACCAGCCTGCCGCGTCCAGATGCTTCATCCGGAACCTCAGGCCTTGCTCGCGGGCGAGCTGCTCGGTCAAGCCGACGGCGGCGATCGGGGGAACGGTGAACGCCACGCTCGGCACGCCGAGATAGTCCGGCCTGACGTGGTTCCCCTGCAGCATGTTCGCTGCCGCCACGCGCGCGTCATGGCTCGCGACCGGGGTGAGCGGCGGACCGCTCGAGGCCGTGTCGCCCGCTGCGTACACCGCGGAGTTCGTCGCGCTCTGCAGAAACTGGTTCAGCTCGAGGCGGCCGTTTCGGAGGGCGACTCCGGCGGCTGCGAGATCGAGCGGCTCGAGATCGGGCACGCGGCCTGCGGCGTGCACCACGAGATCGGCCTCGATCGACACTTCCTTTCCGTTGGACGAGGCGCTTACCGAAAACGCTTCGCCTCTGCGCTCGACGCCGGTAACGCGGGTTCCGAGGCGCACGTCGATGCCGAGCTCGCGGAATTTTTTCGCGAGCAGCTCCACCAAGTCGGGATCGAACGCAAGGAGCATGCGCTCGGCCTGCTCGATCACGGTCACGCGCGCTCCCGCGCGCGCCGCGATGTGCGAGAGCTCGGCCGCGATGTAGCCTCCGCCGAGCATCGCGACCCGCTCTGGCAGGCGTTGGAGCTCGAGGAACTCGGTGCTGGTGAGGAGGTGCTCTTCGCCGGGAATCCCGATCCGCATGGGCACCGCCCCCGCGGCGACGAGGATAAAGCGCGCATCCAGCAGCTCTCCCGCGACCTCGAGCGAGCGCGGGGCGCGAAAGCGCGCGCGCCCGTGATAGGCATCGATCCCGCCGCGTGCAAAGGCGGCTTCCTTCATCGACGGGACGGGCTCGGTGAAGCTGCGCTTGAAGCCGATGAGCTCGCTCCAGGCGATCGTGGGCTCGCCCCCCCGAGGCCTTTGCCGCGCATGCGGCGCGCGTGGTCCACGGCTTCGGTGGCGCCCACCAGGACCTTCTTCGGGTCGCATCCGCGCAGGGCGCAGGTGCCGCCGAAGGGCAGGGGGTCGATGACGGCGACGCTCCAGCCCGAGGAGCGACAGCGCGAAGCCGCGACCGATGCCGCGGTTCCAGAGCCGATTGCGACCAGATCGTAGTGCTTGCTCATGAACTCAGCCCCGACGCGGATAGAGGCGCGTTGCGCGGCTTGCTGCCGCCTGCCATCGCTTCGGCGCGCCGATCAGCCCTGCGCGAGCTTCCCGCCGAGCTTGAGGCACGCGCCACTCGGAACGTACTTGAAGTCGGTGGGATCGTAGTTGACCGTCGCCTGGCCATTGCAGCCGTGCTTCGCGGTGGCGCAGTCGTTCTGCCCGGCTTTGGCGATGCCGAAGCACTTGACGGTCTTACCCCCGGCATCCGTCTTCCCATCGGCGCCTGAGCGCAGCTCGACCGACTCGTACATGCCGTAGAGCGCCGCGCCCGCGACTGCGGCAAGGAGCGCGCGGGAAGCGAGCCGCTTGCGGGGATCGGACTTTGGCGCCGGCACCAAAGCCGCGCGCGGAGCGCCGATCCAGCCGCGCAGCGCATCCCAAAGGGTCCCAGCAACGAGCGCGGCGAGTCCCGCATACAGTAGCCAAGCTCGCGGATAGAGCGCGGTGACGAGCAGCCAGAGCCCGGCGATCGCGGTAACGCCTCCGGCCACCGAGAGCCAAAGCGGCTTCAGATCGCCGCGCCGGCGCGCGCTGCGTGCGAGCAGCCACAGCGTGAGCGCGACGAAGGCGGCGAAGATCGGAAGCAGATACGCATCGCGCACGAGAAACCCGAGCCCCGCGGCGCCCATCGCCGCAAGCACCACCGGGATCCCCAGGCAGCAGGCGGCGGCGACGCCGGCGCCTAAGAGGGCGGACAACTGCTTCAGAACATCCTTCAAGCGAGGCCCCTTTTCGCGGCGCGCCTACCCGGCGCAGCAGGAGAGCTGCTTCACGTCCTTGGTGAAGGTCTGCGCCGCGAGCTTCAGGCCCTCGACCATGGTGAGGTAGGGAAACAGCTGGTCGGCCAGCTCCTGCGCGGTCATCTTCGCCCGGATCGCGAGCGCTGCGCTCTGGATCAGCTCGCCTGCTTCGGCGGCCACGGCCTGAGCGCCGATGAGGCGCCCGCTCGCTTGCTCGACGACCAGCTTAATGAAGCCGCGAGTGTCGAAGTTGGCAAGCGCGCGCGGCACGTTCTCGAGCGTGAGCGTGCGGGCATCGGTCTCAATCCCCTGGAGCTGTGCTTCGGCTTCCGTGAGGCCGACGGTGGCGACCTGCGGATCGGTGAACACCACCCTCGGCATCGCGCTCAGGTCGAGAACGGCCGCCCCGCCGGTCATGTTCACGGCCGCGCGCGTGCCGGCTGCTGCGGCGACGTAGACGAATTGCGGCTGGTCGGTGCAGTCGCCGGCCGCGTAGATGCCCTGAGCGCTCGTGCGCATCGCCTCGTCGACAGTGATCGCGCCCCCGGCGTCGCGGGCGACGCCGGCCCGCTCGAGCGCCAGCTCGCCTGTATTGGGGGCGCGTCCGATCGCGACGAGGAGCCTTTCGGCGCGTATTTCGTCATACCCGATGGTGAGAACGAATTCGTCGCCCGTGTGGGCGATCCGGCTCGCCTGTGTATGCTCGAGCACTTCGATTCCCTCCTCGCGGAGAGCAGCCGCGAGCGCTTCGCCGATCGCCGGGTCCTCGCGGGAGAGGAGGGCGTTGCGCGCGAGGATCGTGACATGGCCGCCCAGGCGCGCGAAGGCTTGGGCGATCTCGAGGGCGACGGCCGATGAACCGATCACGGCGAGGCGCGCGGGGATTGCGCTGCTCGCGAGCGCCTCGGTCGAGGTCCAGTAGGGGGTGCCCTCAAGGCCCGGGATCGGCGGGATGGCGGGCCTCGCGCCGGCGGCGATCAGGCAGCGGTCGAAACTCACTGCGCGCTCGCCGCCATCCGTCTTGACAAGCAGGGTCCGGCCATCCCCGAAGCGCGCCTCGCCGCGAAGCACCGTGATCGCCGGGTTGCCCTCGAGGATGCCCTCGTACTTCGCGCGGCGCAGCTCGTCGACTCGCGCTTGCTGCTGCGCAAGCAGCCGTTCGCGCAGGATCGAGGGTGGCGCGGGTGGAAGACCCGCATCGAACGGGCTTTGCCGGCGGAGCTGCGCGATGTGCGCCGCGCGGATCATGATCTTGGAAGGCACGCAGCCGACGTTGACGCACGTGCCGCCGAGCGTTCCGCGCTCGATGAGCGTGACGCGCGCGCCTCGCTCGGCCGCTTTTAGCGCGCCCGCCATCGCCGCCCCGCCGCTGCCGATGACGGCGACATGCAGGCCGGCGCCCGGCTTGTCGCCGCCTCGGCGGTCTTTCGTACCGCCGGCCGGCCGGCTGCGCGCGGGCACCGCCGGCGCGTCGACCAGCTCGGCGCGATAGCCGATTCGGGCGACGGCCGCGAGCAAGGCCTCGGGCGCCGCGCGCTCGTCGAGGACAAGCTCGGCGCTTCCGCTTGCGTAGGACACCTGCGCCGAGCGCACCCCCGGGACGCCTTCCAGTGCCTTCTTGACGTGCGCCGCGCAGGCTTCGCAGGTCATCCCCGTAACGCGGAGTCCGCGCAGCGTCACGGCCGGGCGCCTTCAGGCTGCGGCGCGAGATCGGGATAGCGCGCCGCGTTGACGCGCCGGCCGAGGTCGAACGCCTCGCCGAGCGACGTGACGAAGGTGCCGGGGTGCGCGACGACCCACTGCTCGGCCGCCACGCGGTCGCGGAAGAAGTGCACGAAGTGGCAGAAGCTCGCGGTGGCGTTCGCACGCAGCTTGCCGACATCAGGCTCGAGAAACGAGAGCACGGTCGCGGCCGGAGCGACCGATTCGATCCGATCGGGGGAGACGCGCAGGCGCACCGGCTCGCCCGACTGGGCGCAGCGCGAGGCGACGTCGACGGTCGCCTCTAGCAACGCCGGGAGCCACAGCGTATCCCACGCGCACCAGGCCGACGCTGCGATCGCGTCCCCGTGCAGCCGATGCGGCATTTCCTTCACCGTCATGCCCCAGAAGGCGACGACGACGCCGTCGTCTTCGCGAAACACGCCTGGCCAGCGACCGAGCGTGCGCTCCACTTCGTCGGCCGGGCGCGCGAGCGCTTCTGCGAGGGCCGCCGGGGGAACTGGCCGGCCGCGCGCGAGCAGGCCGTACAGCGTCCTCGCGAGCCGGCGGTCGGCCGACGTCATCGCGGGGAATGCCTCGGCGAAAAAGGGAACCAGATCGCGTTGCATGGCTTCGCCCTACTGCGCCTTTACCGAGGACGGGTAGCCCGCGTCCTCGGTCGCCTTCTCGAGCGCGGCGATCGTCGTCTTTCCTTCGTCGTAGACGACGGTCGCGGTCCTTTTCGGGTAGTCCACTTCGACCTTGCTCACCCCCGGCACGCGCGAGAGCGCGGTCCTAACGGTGATCGGGCAGGCCGGACAGGTCATTCCGGGGACGCTCAGCGTCACCGTCTTCGGTCCTGCCCAGGCGGCGGCGCTGAACGCTGCGAGGGCGAGAAGCGCGGCGAGTCGTTTCATCGGGGATTCCTCCAATTTCAATAGAAGTACGGCAGCACGTACGGATATGCGAGCGCGACGAGGATGAGCGCGGTGACGAGCCAGAAGATCGCCTTGTACAGGCGCCGCGTGCGCGGTAGCGCGCATGCTTCGCCGGGCGCGCACTCGGCCACCGGCCGGTAGATGCGCCGCCAGGCGAAAGCCATCGAGACGAGCGCGACACCGAGAAAGAGCGGCCGGTACGGCTCGAGCTTCGTGAGCGTGCCGATCCAGGCGCCCGAGAAGCCGAGCGCGACGAGCGCAAGCGGCCCGAGGCAGCAGGTCGAAGCGAGAATCGCGGCCAGCCCGCCCGCGGCGAGCGCGCCGCGCCCGCTGCGCTCCGCCGGTGCGCGCATCTCGCGCAGGCTAGTGGCTTGCTCTTCCATGGCGAGTGCTATGCTAGATCCGTACCGGAGTACGGAGTCAAGAGCATGGCAGACCTCACGATCGGCGCGCTCGCGGCGGCCGCGGGCGTGGGCGTGGAAACGGTGCGCTACTACCAGCGTCGCCGGCTGCTCGAGGAGCCGCGCCGGCCGCCCGGGAGCGTGCGCCGCTACGGCGGGGAAGCGCTCGCGCGGCTGCGCTTCATCCGCCACACGCAGGAGCTCGGTTTTTCGCTCGACGAGGTGGCGGAGCTCCTTGCGCTCGACGAGGGCCGCGAGTGCCAAGAAGCCCGACGCATCGCAGCAGCGAAGCTCGCGGTGGTGCGCGAGCGGCTTTCACGCCTGCGGCGCATCGAGCGCACGCTCGCCGAGCACGTCCGTGCCTGCGAGCGCAGCCGCGCGCCTCAGCGCTGCCCGCTGATCGAATCGCTCGCCCAGAGGCAGTGAACGGGATGGTGTCGATGAGAAGCGCAAGGCGCCCCCGGACCCTCGGGCGCGCGGGTCTCGCGCTCGCGGCTGGCCCGTTGCTGGGCGCGGCGCCGGCCGGCGAGGCCTCGGGCGTTCGCTTCGATGGCAAGACCTACACCAACCGGCTGATCGCGAGCCACGATCTGTATCTCCTGATGCACGCCCACAACCCGGTCGACTGGTATCGGTCGACTGGTATCCCTGGGGGCCGGAGGCGTTCGCCAAGGCGAAGCGGGAGGGTAAGCCGATCTTCCTTTCGGCGGGCTACTCCACTTGCTACTGGTGTCACGTCGCCGAGCGCGAGATCTACTCGAATCCCGAGATCGCCAAGCTGATGAACCGCTGGTTCGTGAATGTCAAAGTCGACCGCGAGGAGCGCCCGGACGTGGATCGCGTGTACATGCTCGCGACCGAGCTCATGACCGGGGGCGGAGGCTGGCCGAACAACGTGTTCCTCACGCCCGATCTCAAGCCCTTTTACGCGGGCAGCTATTTTCCGCCGCGTGACGAAGGCGGCCGGCCGGGCTTTCCCACTGTCCTCGCTACGATTCACAAGGCATGGGTCGGCGATCGCTCCAAGCTGCAGGATGTCGCCGCACGCGTCTACCAGGGGTTGCAGCAGGCCGAGCGTCAAGGTGGCGCGACAGGCGCCGCGCAGCTCGACGCCGAAGGCTGGCTCGGGCGCGCGGAGAAGCAGGCGGCGGGCGAGTTCGATTCGCTGCAGGGCGGCTTTTCCGGGGGGCGCGACGAAGTTCCCTCGAGCGCCGCTGCTCTCGATGCTGCTGGACGATTATCAACGGCGCCAGGACGCTCGCGCGCTGCGGTTGGTCACCGAGACGCTCGAGGCGATGGCCGAGGGCGGCGTGATGGATCAGCTCGCCGGAGGGTTTCACCGCTACAGCACAGCACCGAGCCGGGCTGGTCGATCCCGCACTTCGAGAAGATGCTCTACGACAACGCGCAGCTGCTCGGGCTGTACGCGCGAGCCTATGCGATCACGAAGCGCCCCTTTTCCAGGCAGGTGGCGCTGCGCACCGCGCATTACCTCACCCGCGAGGTGCGCGCGCCGGGCGGCGGTTTTTACGGCGCGCAGGATTCGCAGATCGACGGCGTCGAAGGCGTGAGCTACCTGTGGACGCGCGCGCAAATCGAAGCGGTGCTCGGGGAGGCGGGCGCGAAGCGCTTTTTCGGCCTCTACGCGCTCACCCAGATGCTCGCCGCCTACGCGGGGCAGATGCAGTCTCCCGGAGGCGTGCTGCGCCTGGACGATGAGCGTGCGCGGGCTCTCGCCGAGAAGGACCGGCCCGCTGCGGCAATCGACGCGCTCGCGCCGCAGCGCAAGAAGCTCCTTGCCGCGCGCAACCGCCGGCCGCCGGCGCGCGACGAGAAGGTCGTCATTGCCGGCAACGCGCTTGCCATACTCGGTTTCCTCGAGGCCGGCCAGGCACTCCGTGAGTCGTCCCTGACGCGGACCGCCGTCGACACCGCCAACTGGGCCTGGGCACAGGCGTTCGACGCGCGAAGCGGCGGGCTGCGGCATCAGTCCTATCGCGGCCGCGCTGGGGGCGACGGTTTTCTCGATGACTACGCTCTGCTCGGCCGGGCGTTTCTCGCCCTGCACGCGGCGACGGGCGACGCCCTCTGGCGCTCGCGCGCGCAACGGCTCACCGAGGCGATGCTCGAGCGCTTCGCGCGGCCGGACGGGTCGCTCGCGACCACGACCGACACCGCGGACCTGATCGTTGCGCCGCCCTCCAAGGGCGACTCCGTGCGCCCTTCGGGGCAGTCGGCGGCAGTGGCGCTGCTACTCGGGCTCGCCGCGGACGGCGGCGACGCGCGACGTACCCACCGCCTGCTCCGCGGATCACTCGGTTTTGGGCTGACCAAGGCCTCCGGCTGCCCAAGTTCTTAGGACCGATCGTAACTTAACAGAATGGCTCCCGCAGCCAGAAGGGGAGCCGAGCATGAATATGCGAGCGGCAAAACGAGCCCTCGCCGTGCCTGGATCCGTCCAAGGGGCGATTCAGGCGCCGAGCCCCGCTATTGAGTCTGTCCTGTCGTATCGGTTCGCGTCGAGCTAGAGGACGGTCACGCCCGCACGTCCGGAAGCGAGCCTACCGATCGCGCGCGCTTCGTCGAAGCCGCGGCGCGCGAACTCGGCGAGCACCTGCGCTTCGGACCCCGGCGCGCAGGCGACCAGCAGCCCGCCGCTCGTCTGCGGATC
>JAKALD010000127.1 GCA_021813275.1 Pseudomonadota bacterium
TATCGATGCACCGACGGACAACAGTCAATCCACAATATATAGGTCAACGATACATTCCATGGGGCTATTTAGTAGGTCGCAGCGAGCCGCACTGATCGCATGAATCCAATTTCAACAAACTGCTAGAGCATCGCGCCCAGGCGCCGGTACTGGACCGCCTCGGCCAGGTGGGCCGCCTCCAGGCGCTCCGCGCCCGCGAGATCCGCGATGCTGCGCGCCACGCGCAGCACCCGATGGTAGGCGCGCGCCGACAGCCCCAGGCGCCCGATCGCCTGGCGCAGCAGCCGCTCGCCCGCGGCATCCGGAGCGCAGTGGCGCTCGGTCTCGCGCGCGTCGAGTCGCGCGTTCGGCGCGCCCTGGCGCGCGAGCTGGCGCTCACGTGCGGCGAGCACACGCGCGCGGATCGCGCTCGAGGGCTCGCCCGGCGGCGCGGCGAGCAGGTCCTCTTCGCTCGGTGCCGGCGCCTCCACCCGGATGTCGATGCGGTCCATCAACGGACCCGATACTCGGCCGCGGTAGCGTGCCACCTGCTCCGGCGTGCAGCGGCAGCGCGCCGCTCCCAAGTAGCCGCACGGGCACGGGTTCATCGCCGCTACGAGCTGAAAGCGCGCCGGGAAGCGCGCTTGGCGCGCCGCCCGCGCGAGCGAGATCGAGCCTGATTCGAGCGGCTCGCGCAGCGCCTCCAGCACGCTGCGCGCGAACTCGGGCAGCTCGTCGAGGAACAGCACGCCGTGGTGCGCGAGCGAGATCTCGCCCGGTCGCGGCGGATTGCTGCCGCCCACCAGCGCCGCGCTCGAGGCGCTGTGGTGCGGCGCACGAAACGGCCGCTCGCCCCAGCGCGCGGCGTCGAAGCCAAGGCTCGAGGCGCAGTGCACCGCCGCCGACTCGAGCGCCTCCGTTTCGGTGAGCGGCGGCAGGATCCCGGGCAGGCGCGCCGCGAGCATCGACTTTCCTGTGCCGGGCGGGCCGCTCAGCAGGACGCTGTGAGCGCCGGCGGCGGCGACCTCCAGCGCGCGCTTCGCCTGCGCCTGCCCCTTGACATCGAGGAAGTCGGCATAGAGCGGCTGCGCGCAACGCGCGACGGCCCGATGCTCGGCGAGCGGAGCGGCGCCGCTCAGGTGTGCGCAGACCTCGAGCAGGCTGCTCGCGGGCAGGACGCGGGCGCGCGCCGCGAGCGCGGCCTGGGGCGCGTTGCCCTCGGGCAACACGAACGCGCAGCCCGCGTCGCTCGCGCCGAGCGCCATCGGCAGGGCGCCGCGCACCGGGCGCAGCTCGCCGGTCAGCGACAGCTCGCCCGCGAACTCGTGCCCGCCGAGCGCGTCGGCCCGCAGCTGCCCACTCGCGGCGAGAATCCCGAGCGCGATCGGCAGATCGAAGCGGCTCGAGTCCTTCGGGAGGTCCGCGGGCGCGAGATTGACGGTGATGCGCCGGGCCGGGAATTCGAAGCGCGCGTGGTGCAGCGCCGCGCGCACCCGGTCCTTCGCTTCGCGCACTTCGGCATCGGGAAGCCCCACGATGTGAAACGCCGGCAGACCCGGCCCGAGATGCACCTCGACCCTGACGGGCGGCGCCTCGATTCCGGCCAGCGCCCGGCTCGCCACGACTGCAAGCGACATGCGTGCCCCCTCGTGCAGGCAACGCACGCGACGACGCGGCGGTTTACGCGGGCCGCTTGGGGCGCGCTTCGAGCTCGGCGATGCGCGCTTCGAGCGCGGCGAGCTTTGCCTGCGCGCGCTCGAGCAGGCGCTTCTGCACCTCCAGGTCCTCGCGCGTCGCCAGTTCGAAGCGG
This sequence comes from Pseudomonadota bacterium, assembly GCA_021813275.1. GTDB lineage: Bacteria > Pseudomonadota > Gammaproteobacteria > Burkholderiales > SG8-39 > JAKALD01. The sequence goes on from JAKALD010000127.1 coordinate 1,790, forward strand.
TCGAAGAACGCGAGCAGCAGCGCGCGCAGGTTCTTCTCCAGATCCTGCGCCGGCGCGCTGCGCGCGGCCTCGGCGAGGCGTTCTCCCAGCTCGTCGAACAGGGCCTTTTGGATCATCGCCGAGGAGGTGACCGGAACAGGGGCGGCGAGTCTAGCACGCGACTGCACTAGACAGGGGCGGGCCGCGAGGCGGGCGCCCCGGAACGGTGCGCGCGTGGCAGGCGCTCTTGCGTGCGCCTCTATAAGCCCCTGAAAAATTGATAGATATCTCGTGGCACAGGAGATGCTTAGAGCTGCTGGCAGCTCACTTCCCTAGGGAGATCTCGACATGCGCAAGACCATCATCGCGGCATCGGTCGCGGCAGCTCTGACCATCCCGGCACTCGCCGCGGCCGATGCGCCGCAGCCACCGTATACGCTCACCGCAAACGTTTCGCTCGTGACGGACTATCGATTCCGCGGCATCACCCAGACCTTCGGCGAACCCGCGATCCAGGGTGGTGCCGATTTCAGCCATTCCAGCGGGTTCTATCTCGGAAACTGGGACTCGAATGTTTCGGAAACCGCGGGATACCCCGGCGGCAACCTCGAGATGGACTTCTACGGCGGCTGGCGGCACAGCTGGGGCGATTGGGGGATCGACGCCGGTCTCTATTACTACTACTACCCGGGCAGCAACGCGGCAGGCGGAGGCTCGCTCGGTCCCTTGGTGAATCCGCATAGCACCGCCCTCAACAGTGGCACGGTACACAACACCGAGGGCTATATCGCGGGCAGCTGGAAATTCCTTTCGCTCAAGTATTCGCGCGCCTTCAGCGATTATTTCATGGTGCCCGACACGAAGGGTACGGGTTACCTCGACCTGTCGGCCACCTATGACTTGGGAGGCGGTTGGGGCGTCAACGGGCACGTGGGCCACCTGACGGTGCACAACTTCGGCGAGGCGAGCTACACCGATTACCGGCTCGGCGTCACCAAGGACCTCGGCTCCGGCTGGACCGCGGGTGCCTCGCTGATCACGACCAACGCCAAGGACGACTGCGGCGCAGCGGCGAGCGGCAGCATCGAGCCGTACTGTTTCGCCAAGCTGGATGGCACTGGCGTCAAGACCTACAACGGCGGCAAGGGCACCGTCGTGCTGTCGATCGGCCGCACGTTCTGAGGTTTCTGCGGCCGCCCGCTGCCAGCGGGCGGCTGCTTGCGAGATCAAACGAGGACACCCCCCATGAAATTCGTCACCGCCATCATCAAGCCGTTCAAGCTCGACGAGGTCCGCGAGGCGCTGTCGGGAATCGGCGTGCAGGGAATCACCGTAACCGAGGTCAAGGGCTTCGGCCGGCAGAAAGGCCACACCGAGCTGTACCGGGGCGCCGAGTACGTCGTCGACTTCCTGCCGAAAGTGAAGATCGAGGTCGCGATCAAGTCGGAGCTGCTCGATCAGGCGATCGAGGCGATCGAAAAGGCCGCCAACACCGGGAAGATCGGCGACGGCAAGATCTTCGTGTTCGATTTGGAGAAGGTCATCCGCATCCGCACGGGCGAAACCGATGCGGCGGCGCTATAGGGAGATGAAGATGAGAAAGCTGCTTTCAATCCTCGCGCTGCTGGCGCTGACCGGCGCATTTGCCGCCCCGGTCTCGGCAGACGCCACTCAGGCCGCGCCGGCGCTGCTGGCGCAGGCGACCCCGCCGGCTGCGGCACCGGCTCCGGCTGCCGCGCCGGCTCCAGCGCCCGCGCCCGCCGCTGCACCCGCGCCGAAGGAGGCGGTCTCGGCCGGCGCGGACTCCGCGATCAACCCGGGCGACACGGCCTGGATGATGACGTCCATGGCGCTCGTCCTGATGATGACCATCCCGGGGCTCGGCCTGTTCTACGCCGGGATGGTGCGCAAGAAGAACGTGCTCGCCACGCTCGCGCAGAGCTTCGTCGTGACCTGCCTGGTCACCGTGCTCTGGTACATGATCGGCTACACGCTCGCGTTCACCAACGGCGGCTCGTTCATCGGCGACCTTTCGCGCCTGTTCCTGCACGGCATGGGCAAGACGACCACCAGCGGCCTATCGGGCGCCGTCCCCGAGTCGGTATTCATGAGCTTCCAGATGACCTTCGCGATCATCACCCCCGCGCTGATCGCGGGCGCGTTCGCCGACCGGATGAAGTTCTCGGCGGTGGTCTGGTTCATGGGCCTGTGGCTAATCTTCGTCTACGCCCCGATCGCGCACTGGGTGTGGGCACCGACGGGCTGGCTGGCGAAGCTCGGCGCGCTCGACTTCGCGGGCGGTACGGTGGTGCACATCAACGCCGGCGTGGCTGGCCTGGTGTGCGCGCTGGTGCTGGGCAAGCGCCTCGGCTACGGCAAGGAGCCCATGGCGCCCCACAACCTGACCCTCACGATGATCGGTGCCTCGCTGCTGTGGGTGGGCTGGTTCGGCTTCAACGCCGGCTCAGCGGTCAGCTCGGGCGGGCGCGCCGGAATGGCGATGACCGTGACCCAGATCGCCACCGCCACGGCGGCGCTGTCGTGGATGTTCGCCGAATGGATGTCGAAGGGCAAGCCCAGCCTGCTGGGCATGTGCTCGGGCGCGGTGGCGGGGCTGGTCGCCATCACCCCGGCCTCGGGCTTCGTCGATCCGACCGGCGCCTTCATCATCGGCATCGCCGGCGGCGTGATCTGCTTCTGGACCGCGACCTACATGAAGAACATGATCGGCTACGACGACTCGCTCGACTGCTTCGGGGTGCATGGCATCGGCGGGACCGTCGGCGCCATCCTGACCGGGGTCTTCGCGGTCAAGGCGATCGGCGGCACCGCGGGCGTGCTCGAAGGCAACGGCGGGCAGCTGCTCACGCAGCTGATCGCGGTGGGCGCGGTCATCGCCTACGACGCGATCGTCACCTTCATCATCCTCAAGGTGGTCGACGTCCTGGTCGGCCTGCGCGTCTCCGAGGAAGAGGAGCGCGAAGGCCTGGACATCACCCAGCACGGCGAGCAGGTCGTCGTCTGACGATCGCGCCTGCGCCGCCGGGTTCTCCGGCGGCGCGGGTCGCGCTGCACGAGACGGGCCTTCGGGTCCGTCTTTTTTATCCACCGCCAATATCCGCGCGGCCGCGAAGGGGTACCATACGCGCCGAACCGCTAGCCACACCCTCCCATCGATGAACGCGGCCGAGCATCTCCTCGGGGCAGCGGCGCTGGCGCGCCACGCAGAGCGCATCGCGCTCGCGTGCGGGGACCAGACCCTGACTTACGCCGAGCTTGCCGCGCAGGTCAGGCGCGCGGCCGGCGCGCTCGAGGAGCTGGGCGTCGCGCCCGGCGACCGGGTGCTGCTGCTGATGCGCGATACGCCGGAGCTCGCTGTCGCCTGGCTCGGCTGCGTGTGGCGCGGCGCGGTGGCGCTCGCGCTCAACTCGCAGCTCTCCGAGGACGACTTCCATCACGTGCGCTCCGACAGCGGCGCACGCCTCGCCATCGTCGAGGATGCCTACGCCGCCGCTCTGCCGGGGTTCGTCGCCGCGCTCGCGCGCGAGCGACGCATCGCGATCGCCGGCGCAACCGGCGACGGCATCCCCGGCTGGCGCGAAGCGCTCGCCCGGGCCGCCCCAGACGCAGCATGCTTCGCGGCAGGCCCCGAGGACGCCGCATTCTGGCTGTACTCCTCGGGAACCACCGGCCGCCCGAAGGGCATCATCCACAGGCACAAGGACATCGTGCCCGCGGGCCAGGTGCTGCGCGAGGTGATCGCGCTCGAACCGGGCGACAAGGTCGTAGTGACGTCACGGCTCTTCTTCGCCTACGGGCTGGAGAACGGGCTGCTCGGGCCGCTGTCGGTGGGCGCGACCGCGGTGCTCGACCCGGACTGGACCGACACGGAGCGGGTGTGCCGGCTGGTCGCGCTCCATCGGCCCAAGGCGTTCTTCAGCGTGCCGTCCTACTACCGCCGGCTGCTCGCGCTCGGCGAGCAGGCGCTCGCGCCGTTTCGCGCGGTGCGCCATTTCTTCGCCGCCGGCGAACGGCTGCCGGAATCGATGGCCGAGCAGTGGCAGCGCCGCGTCGGCGGCGAGATCCTTTCAATCTACGGCATGTCGGAGACCTTCTGCGTCGCGATGGTGACCCCGCCGGGCAGCTCGGGTGGCAGGCATACCGGCAAGCCACTGCGCGGCGTCGAGGCGCGCCTGCTCACTCTCGAGGGCCGCGAGGCGGCGCGCGGCGAGCCGGGCGTGCTGTGGCTGCGTCACCCGGCGCTCGCGCTCGGTTACGCCAACCGCAGCGAGCAGACGCGCGAGCAGTTCCGCGACGGCTGGTTCTGCACGAAGGACGTGTTCGTGCGCGACGCCGACGGCTACTACGCGCACCAGGGGCGTGCCGACGAGCTGATCAAGGTGGCCGGCCAATGGGTCAAGCCGAGCGAGGTCGAGGAAGCTGTGCTCGGCGAGGCCGAGATCGCGGAGGCGGCGTGCGTGCCGGTGCGCGACGCGGACGGCTTCGAGCGGCTGGCGCTGTTCGTGGCTGCGAGCGGCGATCCACAGGCGGCAGTCGGCGCGGCCGAACGCGCCTGCGCGGCGCGCCTGGCGCGCCACAAGCAGCCGAAGTGGGTGCGCGCGGTGCAGGGGCTGCCGCGCACCGCGACCGGCAAGGTGCAGCGCTTCCGGCTGCGCGAAATGCTGGAGCGCGAGGGCGGGGCCAAAGGCTAGAATTGCTGTTTCCGCCCCCAAACGACGCCATGGCTTACGCGATATCGCTCTGGACGCCCCCCGCGCTCCCGATCACTGGTTCGACCGACCTCTTTCCGGTGCGCCGCATCTTCTGCGTGGGGCGCAATTACGTCGAGCACCAGAAGGAGATGGGCGGCGACGGGCGCGAAGCGCCGTTCTTCTTCCTGAAGGCGGCTCACGCGCTGGTGCCGCTGGGCGGCGAGGTGCGCTATCCGCCCAAGACCAGCAACTACCACTACGAGACCGAGATGGTGGTGGCGCTCGCCAAGGGCGGCCGACGCATCGACGCCAAGAGCGCGAATGCGCACGTGTTCGGCTATGCGGTGGGGCTCGACATGACGCGCCGCGACCTGCAGCAGTGGGGCAAGGACCACGGCCGGCCGTGGGGCTTCGGCAAGGATTTCGACCAGGCGGCCCCGTGCAGCGCGCTCGCACCCGCGGCGAGGATCGGGCATCCCGCGAAGGGTGCCCTGTGGCTGACGGTCAACGGCAAGGAGCGCCAGCGCGCGGACCTCGCCGACATGATCTGGTCGGTGCCCGAGCAGATCGCCTACCTCTCGGAGTACTACACCCTCGAGCCGGGCGACATCATCTTCTCGGGCACTCCGGCCGGAGTCGGCCCGGTCAAGCCGGGCGACGAGCTGCTGGCCGGCATCGAGGGGGTGGGCGAGCTGAAGGTGAGGATCGTCGCGCCGCTCTGACCGGCGCGCGCGGTCCGCATGAAGCTCTACACGTATTTCCGCAGCTCGGCCGCGTTTCGCGTGCGCATCGCGCTCAACCTCAAGGGGATCGCCTACGAGCCCATCTTCGTGCACCTGGCGAAGGGCGAACACCGCGGGCCCGAGTATGCGGCGCTGAATCCCCAGGCGCTGGTGCCCGCGCTCAAGGACGATGGCCACCTGCTCACGCAGTCGCTGGCGATCATGGAGTATCTCGAGGAAACGCATGCCGACCGGCCGCTGCTGCCGAAGGATCCGCTCGGGCGAGCGCGCGTGCGCTCGCTCGCGCTGCTCGTGGCCTGCGAGATCCATCCGCTCAACAACCTACGCGTGCTGCAGTACCTCGTGAAGCAGATGGGTCACTCGGAGGAGGACAAGAACGCGTGGTACGGGCACTGGATCCACGACGGGCTGGCGAAGCTCGAGGCGCAGCTCGCGACGACGCCCGGCACGGCGCGTTTCTGCCACGGTGACGCACCGACCATGGCCGACTGCTGCCTCGTGCCGCAAGTGTTCAACGCGCAGCGCTTCGCTTGCGATACCTCGCACGCCCCTACGGTCATGCGCGTGTTCCACGAGTGCATGCGGCTGGAGGCCTTCCAGCGCGCCCAACCGTCGAGGCAGCCCGATGCCGAGTGACGCGAAGCGCTCCGGCGTGATCGCCGCGGCCGTGGTCCCCCACGTCCCGACGCTGTCGCGCGCCGAGATCACGCCCGAGTTCCAGCGCACGCTGGTCGATGGCGAGCGCGCGCTCGGCGAGGTGCTGCGCGGCGAAAAGCCGGACCTGTGGATCGTCGCGTCGACCCACTGGGTGTCGACGTTCAACTGGTTCGCGACCTGCCAGCCGGTCCACGAAGGCGTCTGCGTAGCCGACGAGGCACCCGACCTGGTGCCTGGTATGCCGTACCGCTACCGCGGCGATCCGGAGTTCGCCGGGGCCCTGATCGAGGAATGGCAGCGACTCGGAATTCCCGCCGCGCGCAACGATACGACGCACTACACCTGGGACTACGGCACCTTCGTGCCGCTTTCGCACCTCGACCCGCGCGCCGAGGTGCCGGTGGTCGGCGTGCCTTCGGTCCTCATGGCCGACCTCGAGGAAAGCCTGCGCGCCGGGGCGGCGATCCACGCCGTGGCCAAGCGCCTTGGGCGGCGCGCGGCGCTCGCTGCGAGCACCGCGCTCAGCCACGCGCTGGTGCGCGGCCGCCATCACATGCCGACGCCCGAGCGCGTGGCGCTCGACGGACGGTTCATGGACCTGCTGCGCGCAGGCGAGGTCCGCCAGCTGATCGCGTGGCTGCCCGCCTACAGCCGCGAGGCGGTCGCCGAGATGGGCGGGCGCGTGCTCGCGGTGATGCTCGGCAGCCTGGACGCTCTCGCGGCCGAGGATGCGCGCCTCGAAACCTCAATGTACGGCGAGTACGCGCAGTCCTCGGGCAGCGGCAACGCGATACTCTGCGCGCGCGCGCGCGGCTAGGCACATCGGGAATCGCCGCAGGGGCTTGACGCGCGGGGCTGAATGAACCATCATTCATCCTGAACCTTCGTTCAACCGCGCGCCTTCGCCGGGCGCGGAGCGCCCGCGAGCCAAGCGATGAATCGGCCAAGTGCACCGCACTCTCACGAGGCGCGCTTCGCGCACCTCGGCTGGCCGTTCGTCGCGGACTCGCACCGCGCGCTGGCGCGCGCGGCCGAGGCATGGGCAGCGAGCGCGCTCGGCGAGTGGACGCACGGTGCCGACGCCGACGCGATCTGCCGGCGACTGGTGCGCGAGATGGGCGAGGCGGGCTGGCTGCGCTATGCCGTGCCGGCGGCTTTCGCCGGCACGGGCGCTGGCGAAGCGGACCAGCTCGACGTCCGCTCGATCTGCGTGCTGCGCGAGGTGTTCGCCCATCACGCGGGGCTGGCCGATTTTGCCTTCGTGATGCAGGGCCTGGGCAGCGGCTCGATCGCGCTCGCCGGCAGCGACGCTCTCAAGCGCAGGTACCTGCCGCGCGTGGCCGAGGGCCGGGCGATCGCGGCCTTCGCGCTCTCGGAGCCTGAGGCCGGCTCCGACGTTGCAGCGCTCGCCACTCGCGCGCGGCGTGAGGGCGATCGCTGGGTGCTCGACGGCGTGAAAACGTGGATCTCGAATGGCGGCCTGGCTGATTTCTACGTGGTGTTCGCGCGCACCTCCGGGGAGGGCGGCGCCGCCGGCACCAGAGGAATATCGGCGTTCGTCGTGGATGCCGACTCCCCCGGCCTTTCGGCGAGCGAGCGCATCGACATCATCGCGCCGCACCCGATGGCGACGCTGCGCTTCAGCGGCTGCCCGGTCCCGGCGGAAAACCTCCTCGGCGAGCCGGGCGGCGGCTTCAAGCTCGCGATGCGCAACCTCGACGTCTTCCGCACGAGCGTGGCGGCGGCCGCGCTCGGCTTCGCGCGCCGCGCGCTGGGCGAGGCGCTTGCGCGCGCCGTCGAGCGCCGCATGTTCGGCCAGACCCTGGCGGACTTCCAGATGACCCAGGCGCGCCTTGCCGAGATGGCCACCGCGGTGGATGCGGCGGCGCTGCTCACCTACCGGGCTGCCTGGACCCGCGACGTCGCGCGCCAGCGCGTGACGCGCGAGGCCGCCATGGCGAAGCTCCAGGCGACCGAATCGGCGCAGCAGGTGGTCGACGCCGCGGTGCAACTGTGCGGCGGCCTGGGGGTGGTGAGCGGCCATCCGGTCGAGCGGCTGTACCGCGAGGTGCGCGCGCTGCGCATCTACGAGGGGGCGAGCGAGGTGCAGAAGCTCATCATCGCGCGCGAGCTCCTCAAGGAGGCGCGAGGCAAGGCGTGAGCGGCCTGATGCGCGAGCACCTGCCGCGCTCGAGTCGCTCAGCCCTGCTTGTCGAGGAAGCGCTTCACCCTGCGCTGGGTCTCGGTCGCCCCGTAGAGCCGGCGCGTCTCGGCGAGCTCGAGCGCGTAGCCGTCGGCCTGCGGGTCGAGCGAGATCGG
>JAKALD010000128.1 GCA_021813275.1 Pseudomonadota bacterium
CTCCTTCCTCGCGCCCGGCTTGTCCGGGCGCCGGGCGAACACACTATATATAGTGCTTGACCTCTGATTCGAAACTAATTCTAGTGCGCGCAATTTACCATGGCAAGAATTTTTTGCAAGCGGAGCGCGCGCGCCGCGCGCGCGCAAGGACTGGCAGACGAGGATGCCGCGCTGCGCGCTCAGGCGCGCGCGAGCTCGGCGAGAAAGCGCGCCCAGTCGAAGCGCGCGCCCGGATCCGTCTTGCGCCGCGGCGCGACGTCGCTGTGCGCTGCCACGTCGCGGATCGGCAGCCCGGCGCACAGCGCTCGCGTGAGCGCCGCGAGCCGCGCGTACTGCACCTCGCTGAAGGCGCTGTTGTCGGTCCCCTCGAGCTCCACGCCGATCGAGTAGTCGTTGCAGCGCGCGCGACCGCGCCAGGCGGACTCGCCGGCGTGCCAGGCGCGCCGCTGCACCGGGACGAACTGGATGAGCGCTCCGCCGCGCCGCAAAAAAAAGTGCGCCGACACGCGCTGCTGCGCGATGCCGGCGAAGTACGGGTGCGCGGAAGCGACGAGGCGGTTGGTGAAGAAGCGCTCGACGGCATCGCCGCCAAACTCCCCCGGCGGCAGGCTGATCGAGTGCAGCACCAGCAGCGTGACCGCGGCCCCCGGCGGGCGCTCGTCGCAGTTCGGCGACGCGAGGTAGGACGCGCCCGTAAGCAGGCCGTCCGCCCCGAGCTCCATCAGGCCCCCGGGCCGGCCTCGGGCTCGCGGATCCCGAGCCGCTGCATGCGGTAGCGAAGCGCCCGGAAGGTGATGCCGAGCAGCTTGGCGGCCGCGGTGCGGTTGAAGCCGGTCTTCTCGAGCGCCTCGAGGATCGCTTCGCGCTCGACGCGGTCCAGATACTCGGGCAGCGGCGCACCGTCCCCGCCGGTGCGCCCGGGCTCTTCGGCCGCCCCGTCGCCTGCGAGCGGCTTCAGCCGGAGATCGTCAGGGCGGATTTCCTCGGCGCCGGAGAGCGCCGTCGCGCGCTCGAGGACGTTCTCGAGCTCGCGGATGTTGCCGGGGAAGTCGTAGCGCGCCAGCTCCTCGAGCGCCTCCGGCGCGAGCCGCGCCGGAGGCTGGCCGCTCTGCCCGGCAATGCGCTCGAGTACGCTCGCGGCGATCGCCGGGATGTCTTCCCGGCACTCGCGCAGCGGCGGCATCTTGAGCTCGATGACGTTGAGCCGGTAGAACAGGTCCTGGCGGAACTTGCCGGACTCGACGCAGGCCGCCAGGCTCTGGTGGGTGGCCGAGATGATGCGCACATCCACCGGCTCCTCCTGGGTGGAGCCGACCTTGCGTACGCGCTTCTCCTGGATGGCGCGCAGCAGCTTGACCTGCATTGCGAGCGGCAGGTCGGCGACCTCGTCGAGGAACAGCGTGCCGCCGTTCGCCGCCTGGAAGAACCCGTCCCGGTCCTGCTCCGCCCCGGTGAACGCGCCCTTGCGATAGCCGAAGAACTCGCTCTCCATGAGCGCTTCGGGGATCGCGCCGCAGTTGACCGGCACGAAGGGGCGCTCGCGCCGCGCCCCGTGCTCGTGGATCAGGCGTGCCGCGAGCTCCTTGCCGCTGCCCGACTCCCCGGAGATGTACACCGGGGCCTGGGTGCGGGCGAGCTTGGCGATCAGGCTGCGCACCTGCTGCAGCGGAGGGCTTTCGCCGAGCAGGCGTTGCTCGCCGCGCGGCCTCTGGTCGGCGTGCGGCAGCGAGAGTGCCGAGCGCACGAGGGCGCGCAGCTGCTCGAGGCTGACGGGCTTCGAGACGTAGTCGAACGCGCCCGCCTTCAGCGCCGCGACCGCGTTTTCCGCGCTTCCGTAGGCCGTGACGACCGCCACCGGAACGTCCGCCGACAGGCTCGCGATGTGCCGCACCAGCTCGAGGCCTTCGCCGTCGGGCAGGCGCATGTCCGTGAGGCACAGGTCGAAGCGCTCGCTCTTCAGGTGTTCCTTCGCCTCGCCGATCGAGCTCGCGGCGGACACCCTGAGGCCCATCTTGAGCAGCGTGAGCTCGAGCAGCTCGCGGATATCGGGCTCGTCATCGACGACCAGCACGTGGCTGCCGCGCGGCTGGTCACGGCGTTCGGCCCTCTTCATCACGGCGCCGCCTCCGATCCGCCGGGCGCGATTCCCACCTCCGCCCCTCGACGGCCCAGGCGCCATGAACCGGGTCGCATCCCCGTGAACGAGGCCCCCGCTCCGCCTCTCATGGCGCCGCCTCCCTGCAGACGATCCTGAAATGCGCCCCCGGCATGTCGTCGACGTATTCGAGCACCGCGCGGTTCGCGGCGCAGAGCTCACGCGCCAGATACAGCCCCAAGCCGGTTCCCTTGCTGTCGGTCGTGAAGAACGGCTCGAACAGCTGGCCTTGATTGGCGCTCGGGACGCCGGGCCCATTGTCGATGATGTTCAATTCTACTTGATTGGCGTATTTCCTCAGCGCAATGCGCACGCTGCGCGGCTCGTCGCGCGCGTGGCGCAGGGCGTTGCGCAGGAGATTCCACAGCACCTGCCGCAGGTGGTCGCGGTCGAACTCGACGAACGTATCGCGCCCAGCCTCGATCTCGACGCGCTCCCGCGGCACGGCTTCCGTGACGACGAACTCCTCCAGGAACGCCGCCAGCCACGCATTCAGATTCACGCGTTCCCCGGCGCCCCGGTCGCGGCGGTTGAGCTGCATAACGTCGGCCACGAGTCGCTCGAGGCGCGCGGCGTTGTCGCCGATGATGCGGGTCAGGCGCTCGCGGTCCTGCTCGCGCCTCTCCTCGGCGAGAAGCTCCGCGGCGTGCGTGATCGCCGCGAGGGGATTGCGGATTTCGTGCGCAATGTTCGCCGTCAGCCGTCCGAGGGCCGCCAGCTTGAGCTGCCGGGCCTGCTCGCGCGAGCGCGTCGTGTCCTCCAGGAACAGCACGCTGAACTCCTCCTCGGTTCCGGTCTCGATCAGCCGCGCGCGCAGGTCCTTGCCGCGCGCTTCGAGCTCGGCGCTGGCGCCGCCCGAGCGGGTGCGGTCCGCCTGCCATTCGCGCCAGCGCGCGGCGAAGGCCGGAAGCAGCTGTGCGACGTTCGCACCGCGCAACGCGTCCATGCCGAGGAGCCGCTGCGCCTGCGGATTGTGCTGGACGACGCGCCCGTCGCGGTCCAGGACCAGCACGCCGTCCTGCATGTCCTCGATGACCAGCTGGCTGACACGCACCTGGTTCTGCAGCTCGCGGCCGCGCTGGCGCGCGAGCATCTCGTTGGCGGCCAGGCGCTGGGCCAGCCAGTTCGTGATGCCGGCGGTCGCGAAGAAGCCGATCGAAAGCAGCCCCGGCTGCAGGAAGTTCGCGCTCGGCTCGTCGAACGCGAGCACCCAGTAGCTCTGCTCGAGCAGCAGCGCGATCGCCGCGAGCGCCGCATACAGGAAGGTGAGCCGGCGCGGCGCGAGCAGCGCGGCGCCGGTGAGCGAGATCAGCACCATCACGCCGAGACCGCTGCGGATGCCGCCGCTCGCATACATGAGCAGCGTGATCGCCACGATGTCGACGAAGACGTGCAGCGAGAGCTGCAGGTTGAACCGGTCGCGCAGGTTGCGCACCACACCGTGGAACACGATGCCCGCGAACAGATAGCCCGCCGCGACCAGGCGGAACAGCTGCAGCTTGTGAGACCCCAGATTGAGCGTGCCGCCGTAGACCGCGGTGGCGCCGAGAAACAGCGCCGCGATGGCGATGCGGTACAAGTTGAAGTACCGCAGCGAGGTCCAGAACGAGTCCGGCGTTCGTGCGTCCCGCGAGAACAGCGCGCCGTCGCGCCGCGGCGCCTGCATCAGCCCGCTTTCGGCCCGAGGCGCGCGTGCTCGTCGCTGCAGTACGCGCGCCCCGAGACGGTCCGCGCTTCGCTCCTCGGCAGGTGCACGCCGCACTGCGCGCAGCGGACAAGGTCGCCGGCATCGAGCCGCGCGCGCGGCGCTTCCGCTCGGCCACCCCCGGAGGGAGCGTGCCCCTCGAGGGCTCGCCGCAGCAGCCACACGAGGGCGTACACCGCGACCGCGAACAATATCAAGCGCGCCATGGCGATAGTTTAACGATCTGGCACCGTACGGCGCGGTCCGGCCGCGGTGGCGAAAGCCACGGCGCCCGCCGCGGAGCGCGAAACGACGCGTGGTTGGACGGACAGAGCGGCGGGGTTGGTCGGGGTGAGAGGATTTGAACCTCCGACACCTGCGTCCCGAACGCAGTACTCTACCAGGCTGAGCTACACCCCGACGCGATCACCGCGCCGCGCCCGCGGCAGTTCACTCAATGCCGGCGCGCCACGGAAAAGGCCGCCAATTCTAGCAGAGAATCCCGCTGCACCGAGCGCGGCAACGCCTCGAGCGCGCGGCGCGCGGCCTCGGCCTCGCGCTCGGCAACCTCGCGGGCGTAGGCGAGCGCCCCCGTGCGCTCGATCACCTCGAGCACGGCCGCGAAATCCTCGCGCCCGCCCTCGAGGATCGCGCGCCGCACCGTGGCGGCCTGCGCGGCGGAGCCGCGCCGCATGGCATGGATCAACGGCAGCGTCGGCTTGCCTTCGGCGAGGTCGTCGCCAAGGCTCTTGCCGATCGAGTGCGCGTCGCCCGAGTAGTCGAGCACGTCGTCGATCAGCTGGAAGGCCGTGCCGACGTGCATCCCGTAGCCCGCGAGGGCCTCCTCGGCAGGCCGCTGAGCCTCGGCCAGCACGCCTCCCAGGCGCGCGGCCGCTTCGAACAGCTTCGCGGTCTTGCGGCGGACCACCTCCAGGTAGCGGGGCTCGTCGACCTCAGGGTCGTGGCAGTTCATGAGCTGCAGCACCTCACCCTCGGCGATTGCGTTGGTGGCGTCGGCGAGCACCTGCATGACGCGCATGCCGCCGACTCCGACCATCATCTGGAAAGCGCGCGAGTACAGGAAGTCGCCCACCAGGACCGAGGCGGCGTTGCCGAAGGCGGCGTTCGCGGTCTTGCGGCCGCGGCGCAGATCGGACTCGTCCACGACATCGTCGTGCAACAGAGTCGCGGTGTGGATGAACTCGACCACCGCCGCGAGCTCCACGCAGGCGTCGCCGCGATAGCCGGCCGCGCCGGCCGCGAGAAGCAGCAGCGCGGGACGCAGGCGCTTGCCGCCGCCCGCCACGATGTATTCGGCGACCTGGCGGATGAGCGCGACTTCCGAGTCGAGCCGCCGGCGGATCAGCGCGTCGACACGCTGCATGTCTTCGGCGATCGGCTCGAGGGCGGGAATGGCGGTCATGCGGAGGCCTTCGCGCGGCGCAACGCGCCGCCGCGGGCCGGCGAAGCTTAGCACAACGGGCTTTGACGCGCGCTCCGCAAATCCCCTATAATTCCAAGTCTTTGCACGTCGATATCAGGAATTGCCATGTACGCGGTGATCAAGACCGGAGGCAAACAGTACCGGGTCCAGTCCGGCGAGCAGCTGCGCGTCGAAGCGCTTCCGGCCGAAGTCGGTTCCGCAGTGTCGTTCGACCAGGTATTGATGGTCGGCGAGGGCGACGCGGTGCGCGTGGGCGCTCCGCTCGTGTCCGGAGCGCAGGTCAAGGCGACCGTGCTGGCGCACGGCCGGGGCGAGAAGGTCACGATCTTCAAGCTGCGGCGCCGCAAGCACTCCAAGACGACTCGCGGGCACCGGCAGGACTACACCGAGGTCCGCATCGATGACATCGTCGGCGGCGCCTGAGACAAGGAGAGCACGACAATGGCACACAAGAAGGCGGGCGGCAGCTCGCGCAACGGCCGCGACTCGCAGGCCAAGCGGCTCGGCGTCAAGGTCTACGGCGGCGAGACGGTGACGCCCGGCCAGATCCTCGTGCGGCAGCGGGGCACCCAGGTCCATCCGGGGCACAACGTGGGCATCGGGCGCGATCACACCCTGTTCGCGCGGGCAGCGGGCCGGGTCGAGTACGGCGTGAAGGGCGAACGCAGCAAGAAGACCGTGAGCGTGGTCCCGGCCTAGCCGCCGGGATCCCGCAACCGAAGCCCTATCGATCCGGTAGGGCTTTTTTGTTTGCAGGCCCGAGACAGTGAAGTTCATCGACGAAGCGCGCATTGAGGTTCACGCCGGCAAGGGCGGAGACGGCGTCGCGTCGTTCCGCCGCGAGAAGTACGTGCCGCGCGGCGGGCCCGACGGCGGCGACGGCGGCCGCGGCGGCAGCGTCTGGGCGGTCGCGGATCGCAACGTCAATACGCTCATCGATTACCGCTACGCGCGCATCCACCGCGCCTCCGACGGCGAGAATGGGCGCAGCTCGGACTGCTACGGCAAGGCGGGGCGCGACGTGGAGCTGAGGATGCCCGTGGGCACGATCGTGCGCGACCTGCGCTCGGGCGAGCCGGTCGCGGACCTGGCGACCGACGGCGAGCGCGTGCTGCTCGCGCGCGGCGGCCGCGGCGGGCTCGGCAACCTGCATTTCAAGTCGAGCGTGAACCGCGCGCCGCGCCAGTTCACGCGCGGCGAAGCGGGCGAGAGCCGCGAGCTCGCCCTCGAGCTGCGCGTGCTCGCCGATGTCGGCCTGCTCGGGCTGCCGAACGCCGGCAAGTCCACGTTCATCCGCGCGGTCTCGAGCGCCAAGCCCAAGGTGGCGGACTACCCGTTCACCACGCTCAGCCCGTCGCTCGGCGTGGTGCGCGTCGGCCACGACGCGACCTTCGTGATCGCCGACATCCCGGGCCTGATCGAGGGGGCGGCCGAGGGCGCAGGCCTCGGGCACCAGTTCCTGCGGCACCTCGCGCGCACGCGCCTGCTGCTGCACCTGGTGGATATCGCGCCGCTCGACGAGCACGCGCAGCCCGTGCGCGACGCGCGCGCCATCGTGCGCGAGCTCAGGAAGTACGACGAGGCGCTGTACCGCAAGCCGCGCTGGCTCGTGTTCAACAAGATCGACCTCGCCGCCGACGCGGACGAGCGCATCGCCGCGTTCCTGCGCGCGATGCGCTGGAAGGGCCCCTGGTTCAAGGTGTCGGCGCTCACCGGCGAAGGCTGCCGCGAGGTCTGCAACGCCGCGCAGCGCTTCCTCGCCGCGGGCCGGGAGCCGGCGGCGCGCACGCGCCGCGCCGCCTGAAGGAGCCGGGCATGGCCGGACCGATCGGCAGCGCGCGGATCCTGGTGGTGAAGGTCGGCTCCTCGCTGGTGACCGACGCGGGGCGCGGACTCGACGCCGAGGCGATCGCGCGCTGGGCCGCGCAGATCGCGAAGCTGCACGCGCTCGGAAAGCGTTGCGTGCTGGTGTCGAGCGGCGCCATCGCCGAAGGCATGCAGCGCCTCGGCTGGAAGCGGCGGCCGCACGCGCTGCACGAGCTGCAGGCCGCGGCGGCGGTGGGGCAGATGGGCCTGGTGCAGTGCTACGAGTCCTGCTTTCGCGAGCACGGGCTGGCCACCGCCCAGGTGCTGCTCACGCATGCCGACATGGCCGACCGGCAGCGCTACCTCAATGCGCGCTCCACGTTGCGCACTCTGCTCGAGCTTGGCGTGATCCCGGTCATCAACGAGAACGACACCGTGGTGACCGACGAGATCAAGTTCGGCGACAACGACACGCTCGCCGCGCTGGTCACCAACCTCGTCGAGGCCGACGCCCTGGTCATCCTCACCGACCAGCCCGGGCTGTTCGAAGCCGACCCGCGCCAGGCTCCGCAGGCGAAGCTGATCGAGAGCGCGGCGGCCGGCGATCCGCGGCTCGAGGCGATCGCCGGCGGCACGGGAACGAGCGTCGCGCGCGGCGGCATGATCACCAAGGTGCTGGCGGCGAAGCGCGCCGCGCGCAGCGGCGCGCACACCGTGATCGCTTCGGGGAGCGAGCCCGAGGTGCTGCTCAGGCTGGCGGGCGGCGAGCCGCTGGGCACGCTGCTGCTGGCGGGCGCCATGCCGCTCGCGGCACGCAAGCAATGGCTCGCCGATCATCTCAACGTAAGCGGGCGCCTGGGGCTCGACGCGGGCGCGGTGCGCGCCCTGGTGCGCGACGGCAAGAGCCTGCTGCCGATCGGGGTCGTCGAAGTGCGCGGCGAATTCGAGCGCGGCGCGGTGGTGGCCTGCCACGATCCCGAGGGCCGCGAAGTGGCGCGCGGCCTGGCCAACTACTCCGCCGCCGAGACGCGGCTCATCATGCGGCACTCCTCGAGCGAAATCGAGTCGCTGCTCGGCTACGTCGACGAGCCCGAGCTGATTCACAGAGATAATCTAGTGCTGCTCTGAAGAGCAGCGCAAATGTGCGGCGCAGATTCGTCGAGCGCGCGGCGCTAGTGCCACTGAGTGTTAGTGGCGCCGATACCGCCGCGCTTGAGGGCCGCGATGGCGTCGCCGGCGCTCGCGACCCGGATGCCGCGCGGGCAGAAGTAGTCGTGCGCCAGCACCTGGTGCCAGCGCATGGGGCCTGATGCCTCGATCGGCCGCCACTGCGCGAGCGCGTTGCGGCTCCAGCGGCCGCCCGGCCCGCCGAAGGCGTAGACCTTGTAGGCCCCGTCGCGGCAATGGATTCCTTCATAGCTCACATTCTCGACGCCCGACGGACTGCGCGCCACCAGCGTATAGCGCACCACGCCGTCGTCGGTTACGCTAAGCGAGGCGCTGTCGATGAAGAACTTGAAGTCGCTCGCCGCGCTCACCTCGAAGCCGATCAGGTTCGCCGTCCGGGGGTACGAAGGCAGCTTGATCTCGCCTTCCTTCCAGTGCTTCTCGCGCTGCGCCCGCTCCCAGTCGCTCTCCTGGTTCCCTTGGCTCCAGTAGTCGTTCGACGGCTGAGCGGCGGCGAGCGAAGCGCCGAGCGCCAGCCACGAGGCGAACGCGAAGGCCGCGGCGCGCCGCACGGCGCGCCTCAGGCGAGGTCGCCGGCGAGCGCGGCGCGCAGCTCGCCCGCCACGGGATCGACCGTGACGCGGTATTCCGGGTGATCGACGCCGGCAGCGAGGCCCACACCGTACTTCAGCGCGCGCCGCATCTCCTGGTCGAGCTCGAAGCGCAGGAAGTGCACCGAAGAGGTCTTGTCCGCGTTCTCGCGCTCGAGGTCTTCGTCCGCCACCGCGTACAGGCGCGCGCAGCCTTCCACCTGCAGCCAGACGCGGTCCTCGATGCCTCTGAGCTTGCCGAGCATGACGCGGCGCTCCTCGACGTCGGGGTACTCGATCAGCATGGTCGCCTTGAAGTTCGTGCCGTCCGGGATCAGCGGATTGTACGCGTCCAGCTCGTCCTGGATGCCTTCTTCCTCGAAGATGCGCTCGATGCGCAGCATCTCCTGCACCTGGTAGCGGATCGTCAGCTCGTCCTCGAAGAGCAGCGTGACGTGCTCGCCGAGCGGCAGGCTGCGGCGCCGTTTGTGCTCCATGACCGTGGCGCGGAAATCCCCGCGCTGCTTCGCGTAGGCCTCGAGCGTGAGCAGACTTTCCCTGGCGATTCGTGGCATTTCCGTGGCTCGCAAATGAACGCGGGAGGCGCGGCTCGCGCCGCCCTCCCGCCGAGTCGGTTTACTGCGTCCCTTCCGAAAGTCAGGCGCTGCAGCGCCTCAATCGCTCAGCTGATCGAGCGCCTTCTGGAAGCGGTTGGCGTGCGAGCGCTCGGCTTTCGCCAGTGTCTCGAACCAGTCCGCAATCTCCGAGAAGCCTTCCGTGCGCGCGGTCTTGGCCATGCCCGGGTACATGTCGGTGTACTCGTGCGTCTCGCCCGCGATCGCCGCCTTCAGGTTATCGCGCGTACGCCCGATCGGCAGGCTCGTCGCCGGGTCGCCGCAGGCCTCCAGGTACTCCAGGTGCCCGTGCGCGTGTCCGGTCTCGCCCTCGGCAGTCGAGCGGAACACCGCGGCGACGTCGTTCTGGCCTTCCACGTCGGCCTTGGCGGCGAAGTACAGGTAGCGCCGGTTCGCCTGGCTCTCGCCCGCGAACGCGTCCTTCAGATTTCCGTGGGTCTTCGATCCCTTCAGTTGCATGACAATCTCCTCTAACGCTGCATCAACTCGCGGACGCTTCCGAAAGGCCCGCGCCGGTCGACAGAGTAGGACCCCCGCCTCGATTAATCAAATCGATTTTTACAATTTTTGCCATTGAGCATGCCTATCCAGGCTCAATGGTCGGGCGCGGCTCAGCGCGGCACCGCCTCGGCACGGCGCGCCCCGGGGCGCCGGTCGGCGCCCAGGAAGCGGTGCAGCTCCGCGAGCGCGAGCGAATAGACCT
>JAKALD010000129.1 GCA_021813275.1 Pseudomonadota bacterium
GTATTCAGCAGCAGCTCGAGCGCCGCCGACGCGTCGAGAACGATCACCGCGCGTCGCGCTCGGCCCGCACGGCCTTGGCCGGGGATTCGGGCGTCACAACGGGCGTTCGGCGCGCGAGTCTCGCCTGAAGCTCAGACAGCGCGGGCCGTGCCGCGACCTTCCTGACTTCCTGCAACAGGAAGTCCGACAGCGAAAGCCCTTCCAGCGCGGCACGCGCCTTGAGCTTGCGGTGGAGATCGTCGGGCACGTGGCGCAGCTGAATCATCTTCGACATGCTCCCAGCGTAGCTGCATGTGGCGCACATGTCAACGCGGAGCGGATCGGGCGCCGGGCAGCGGCAGGAGGAACGCTATGAGCGGGCCTGGGGCTGAGGAACCGTCGCCGGCACGTACTCCGGGATCCACGCGCGCAGGCGCGCGCGCACTTCCTGCGGCGTCGGGTCGCCGGCTCCGCCGATCCAGCCGAGAACCTCTTCGGTCAGCCGCCCGTTGTCCGGCACGCGCGCTTTGGCGACCCGCAGCTTCGGATGCGGCGTCGGCAGCGTATGCTCGGCGTCGGCGAGCAGCTCCTCGTAGAGCTTCTCGCCCGGTCGCAGGCCGGTGAACACGATCTTGATGTCGTCTTCCGAAAAGCCGGACAGGCGGATGAGCTGTTTCGCGAGATCCACGATCCTCACCGGCTCGCCCATGTCGAGGACGAAGATCTCGCCGCCCTTGCCCATGAGGGCGGCCTGCAGCACGAGCTGCGCCGCTTCCGGGATCGACATGAAGTAGCGCTGGATCTCGGGGTGTGTCACGGTCACCGGCCCGCCGCGCGCGATCTGCTCGCGAAAGCGCGGGATGACGCTGCCGGTCGAGCCGAGCACGTTGCCGAAGCGCACGATGACGTATTGCGTGCGGCTCGCCGCCTGCTGCGCCTGGATCAGCATCTCCGCGAGCCGCTTCGATGCGCCCATCACGTTGGTCGGATTCACAGCCTTGTCGGTGGAAACAAGCACGAACTTCTCCGCGCCTCCGGCTTCCGCCGCGCGCGCGATCGCCACGGTCGAGAGTACGTTGTTCGCCACCGCCTGGAAGGCGTTCTCCTTCTCCATGAGCGGCACGTGCTTGTAGGCCGCGGCATGGAACACGACCTGCGGGGCGTAGCGCGCGAAGACCTCCTTCACCCGCGCCTCGGACTTCGCGTCGCCGATCACCGCGGCGACCGATATCGTTGGGATCTGATCGCGAAACTCCTGCTCGATCGAATAGAGCGCGAACTCGGACAGATCGAACAGGACGAGCTTCGCCGGGGCAAATCGGGCGATCTGGCGGCACAGCTCCGCGCCGATCGAGCCGCCGGCGCCGGTCACGAGCACGCGCTTACCCTGAAGCAAGGCGTGTAGCGCCGCGTCGTCGAGCTGCACAGGGTCGCGGCCGAGCAGGTCGTCGAGCTCCACGTTGCGCAGCGCCGAAACGCTGACCTTGCCCGAGACGATATCGCTCAGGGCCGGCACGGTCATGACCTGCAGACCTGCGGCCACACACAGATCGACTGCGCGTCGCCGGATCGTGTGGCTCGCACCCGGCATCGCGATGATCACCTGAGTCACGCCATAGCGATCTGCCGTCTCGCGCACACGGTCAAGAGGCCCGGTGACTTTGACGCCCTGAATCGCGCCCCCCTGCTTCGCCGCATCGTCGTCCAGCAACGCCACGACGCGCCATTGCCTGCTGTTCGACAGATCGCGCAGCAGCGCAGCAGCGGCCGCGCCGGCACCCAGGACCAGCACGGGGTTCGCGTCCGGATGCCGCACAAGCCCTGTCAATTGCCCTTCCTTCCAGGCCCGGTATAGCAACCTGCTTCCGCCCATCGCACCGACGAGGAGCATCGGCGCGAGCAGATAGACTGAGCGCGGCACCGCAGACCCGATGCGCAAGAGGCTGAACAGCGCAGGCACGGCGAGAGCGCCCACCGTCACCGCAGCCACGATACGTTGCAGGTCGGGCAAGCTCGCGTAGCGCCAGAGCCCCCGATACAGGCCGAGCAGCCAGAACACAGGCGCGAAGGTGGCTACGACCCATGGCAACCGCGCCAGCATGAGATGCAGGTACTCGACAGGAATGTCGAGGTTGAACCGCAGCCAAAACGCGGCCGCCCATGCCGCTCCGGCGGCCACGACATCGTGCGCGAAGGCAAGTGAAGCGCGGACGATGAATTGTCTGCGCAGATTCATGCGTGAGCCTGACCCGCGTTGCGCCGAAAGCGGGTCCAGCGCACGTCCACCCAAACCGCAATTGCGACGAGCGCGGCGCTCAGGCTCCCAATCGCGAGAATCTGCATCCTGGGCGCGGCATGGCGGACCGACAGCGCCACGAGTCCGCAGAGGATCATGACGGAGTACTCGATTAAGGCCGTCCCGCGGTGCCCAAAGCCCATTCGGACGAGTCTCTGGTAGTAGTGCTCGCGATGCGCTCGCCACAGCGGCTCACGGCGCAACGCGCGCCGAAGCAGTGTCAACGTCGCGTCGCACACGAACGGCGCAAACGCGAGCAGCGGAAACCACAATGGCCAGAGCCCGTCGTTCCACCCGATCAAACCGAGCGATCCGGCCAGAAAGCCCAGCGGGACAGACCCCACGTCACCCATGAAAATGCGGGCTGGCGGAAAGTTGCTTGTGAGAAACGCTGCCGCGCCTGCGGCCAGCGTCGCGCACACCGCCGCGAGCGGCTGCGCGCCGTCAAGTTGCGCCGCGGCGGCGTACGTGCCGAATCCGATCAGCGCCATGCCCCCCGCGAGCCCGTCCGAGCCATCCATAAAGTTGTAGAGATTCGCGTACCAGGCAATCGCGAATACGAACACGACGAACAGCGTCCAACCGGGAAAGCGCACCTCCCACGCGACAAGCGCCGTGGCGGCAAGGAGGTGCGCGCCAAATCGAAGTTCCGTCGGCAGCTCGAAGACATCGTCCGCGAACGAAAGCGCGCCCAGCATGGCTGCGAGCCCGAGCGCCACCGCAAGCCCCGGCTGCGCCACCGCCCAGCCCGCAGTCACTCCCATGATGATCGCGATTCCGCCGGTGCGCGGCACGGGCCGCTCGTGCAGCGAGCGCTCGTTCGGATGATCGAGCACCAGGTGCCTGCCGAACGCGGAAAGGAGCAGCTTCAGGCACAGCAAGGTAACCACGACGCTCGCGAGCGCGGACGACCACAGCATAGGCGCATTCTAACTGTCCTTCATTGCGCCCTCGTCCCTAAACCATTGAGCGGTGAGCCTGATCCCCTCCTCGAACGTGAATGGCGGCTGCCATCCAAGCTCGCGCCGGATCGCGCGGTCATCGACTTCGAGCGACCGCGTGAGGCGCCTCACCGCCTCGCCCTGGCCAACGAGCGTGCCCGCCAGCTCAAGAAGTCGCGGAGGGAACGGGAGGAGCCGCGCAGGACGACCGAGCGACGCCGCGATCGCTCGAGCAAGTTCCGGGGTCGAAACCGGCACGCCGTCGGACACGACGTAGGACTTGCCCACCGCCTTAGGCGACTCGAGACAGCGCACGATCGCATCGACAAGGTTGCCGACGAAAACGACGCTGCGGCGGTTGGCGACACTTGCGAGCGGCAGCGGCCAGCCGCGCTCGAGTGCGCGCAAAAGCGCGAGGAAATTCGCCTTCACGCCCGGACCATAAACGAGCGGCGGCCGAAGCACGGTTAGCTTCAGACGCTCGATCGCGCGCAGCGCGCGCTCAGCCTCCGCCTTCGCAGAGCCGTAGGCGTCGTGCGGCGCGAGTGGGCTCGCATCGTCAAGCGGCGCGGCCCCCGTATCCTCGCCCAGCGCTTTCACCGAGCTGAGAAAGACCATGTGCACGCCGGCCCCCGCCGCAGCTTTTCCGATCGCAACGGAAGCGTCGACATTGACCGCGCGCAGACGAGCTTCGCTCGCCCCATGCGCGTGCGCAAGCGCCGCAAGGTGTATCGCCGTATCCGCCCCCGCGAGTAAGCGGCCCCAGTCGCGCGCCTCGGCTATGTCCCCGATCGCGGTGCGATCAAGCGCGACGACTTCATGCCCACGCATCGAGAGCGCCGGCAAGAGCGTTCGCCCGACGAATCCCGAGGCTCCGGTGACGACAACTCTCGCCATCTTTTATCCGCTCCGCCAACCGGCGAGCGTCGCGTACTCCGCGAGCACGCGGGCATTCA
Source organism: Pseudomonadota bacterium (assembly GCA_021813275.1). Classification (GTDB taxonomy): domain Bacteria; phylum Pseudomonadota; class Gammaproteobacteria; order Burkholderiales; family SG8-39; genus JAKALD01. The sequence goes on from JAKALD010000129.1 coordinate 4,173, forward strand.
CCACGCGCGAGTCGAACTCGCGGAGCGCGCGTTCCTGCGCCGCCGCCCCCATCGCTTGCCGCAGCGCGTCGTCCAACAGAAGGTCCGCGAGTGCCCGTTCGAGCGCCACCGGGTCCTTCGCCGGAACCAGGACTCCGGTAACGCCCTCCACGATGGCATCGCGCAAACCCGGAATCCGCGTTCCGACTGCGGGCAGCCCCATCGCCGCGGCCTCGATCACCACGTTGCCGAAGCCTTCGCGGTAGCTCGGCAAGCAGATTAGATCGGCGCTGGCGAGGTAATGCTCCGGATCGGACTCATAGCCAACGGCATGGATACCCGGTTCGCGCGCAACCGCTTCGCGCGTGGCTTCGGGCAACGGGTCACGCTCCGGCTCCTCGGGGCCGACGAGCACGAGATGAACACCCGCCATGCGCCCGCTCAGGCGCTGAAACGCCTGCACGAGTTCCACGATCCCCTTGTCCCGCGTTACGCGGCCGACGAAGACGATGACCTTGTCCTGAGCACCGATGCCGAGGCGAGCTCGTGTCGCCCTGCCAGCTTCCGCGTTGCGCTCGCGGTCGAAGACGTTGGGATCCACACCGGCGAGCGAGCCGGCACCAAGCACCATCACCGCACCGGGCGGTGCGACGCCCTGCGCTTCCATGAACTCGCGTTGCGAAGCGCTGTCGGCGTAGCAGCGCGTGTTGAGGGCAACGATTAGCCTGTCGGCCGCCACTGCAACGCGGCGCCGCCAGCCTTCGAGTTCCACCCAGGCCTGCCCGGTAAAGGTGTGGAGGCGCACCGGCACGCCCGCAAGTAGACCGGCGATCGCTGACAAAAGCCCTGCCTTCGGCGTCGTCGAGTGCACGATGTCCACCCGCTCGCGGCGCAGCAGGCGCCAGAGCGCGAATAGCGCACGAAGGTCAGACAGCGGCGAAATCACGCGCGCGATCGGCAGCTCCACAGCTCGCACGCCTGGCATGGAGCGCAGCGCTGCCCACTCGGGGCCGGGACTCGACACAAGCAGCACGTCATGACCGGCCTCCGCGGTGGCGCGGATTTGCGTGCCGAGATGATGAAGCAAAAAGAACGGAATCGTCGCGATTCGGCAGACGCGCAGCGGCTGCGAGGCTTGCCGAGGCAGGCTCAGCTGCATTCGGCCCTCATTTGGCGCCCGGCAGGCGCTTTCATGATCCAGTCCGCCACGATTGCACGAGTTGCCGCAGCCCATCCTCCATCGGCACACGATGGCGGTAGCCGAGCTCGCGCTCGATGCGCTCACTGGAATATCTTGCCCGAGTGGTCAACGCATCCACGCGCGACTCGGGAAGCGGGAATCCCGGCAGCTTGCCGAGCACCCGCGCCAGCACCCTGATCGGAGCCTCGGGAAGGCGCAACCGCGGTACGGGCTTCTCGAGGCACACCGCAAGCGTCCCGACGAATTGCTCGATGGTACGGTAGTCCGACAGATTGTAGACGGCGCCTCGCGCCGCGGGATGAGTTCCGCAGGCGACGAGGGCATCCACTACGTTGTCCACGTAGATATAGTTGGCCGACGCATTCGGCGGACCCGTGAAAAAGAACAATCCGCGCGAGACCATCGAGACAAGCTGGTACAGAGAGCGGTTCGGCATGTCTGGGCCGAACACGATGGACGGCCGAAGGAACGTGGCGCCGAAGGCGCCGGAACGGAACGCCTCCTCGACCACGTGGTCGGCCTCGGCCTTGGTTTCTTCGTATCGGCCCCGCGGCGCCAACGGCCAACTTTCGTCGACGAGCCCATCCCGGACCGGCCCATAGACCCCGACGCTGCTCAGCTGCACCCAGCGGCGCACGACTCCGCCGGCAGCGGCCACCAACGACCGCGTGCCGAGGACGTTTACCGCCCGCATGAGCTCGGGCCGCCCCAGCTCGGCCGCGCAGTGGTAAAGCACATCGCAACCGGCGACAAACCGGGCGAGCGGTGCGGACGCAAGATCTCCGACGACGATCTCCGCCCGGTCCCGCAGCCAATGCGCTCTCGTAGAGTCGCGCGTCAATATCCGAATAGTGTCGCCGCGCGCGAGGTGGGCCTCTACCAGCCTTCGCCCGATGAATCCGGTCCCGCCCGTTATCGCGACGATCACCTGTATCAGCGCGCGTAGATCGCGCAGTCCTCCGGATCACCCGTTGTGGACTCGACCGCCGGGACCGCCGGTCGTCTGGTGCCGAGCGGGCCGTTTATCAGGCTCAGTGAGCCCGCGCCGCGAGGATTCCCGCGATGCGGCCGGCGGCGTGCCCGTCTCCGTAGAACCGATGGACCTCCGGTTGCGGCCTCGGTGTCTCCAGAGCGGCGAATAGCGCCGCACGTACGGCCGCCACGCTCACGGGTGCGGCGAGGCGGTTCGCGCCGATTTCTACCAGTTCCACCCACTCGGTTTCCTCCCGAAGCGTCACGCACGGCACGCCGTGGAAGTATGCCTCCTTCTGCACGCCGCCCGAGTCGGTCGCGATAAGCCGAGCGCTCTGCTCGAGCATCACCATGTCAAGGAAGCCGACCGGCTCGATCGCGCGTATACCGGGAGGGATGGCGAGGCCGAGCGAGGTCATGATCTTCCGCGTCCGCGGGTGCAGCGGCAGCACAAGGGGTATCTCGCGTGCGAGCTCGCCGAGCGCGCCGATGATGATACGAAGCCGCGCGGCATTGTCCGTGTTTTCCGCTCGATGCACTGTCGCGAGAACGTACCCGCCAGCCCGCAGGCCGAGCCGCGAAAGCACCGTGCTCCGCGCGCGCGCCGAATTCGCGACGAGCAGGGCTGCATCGTACATGACGTCGCCCACTCTGTGGACCCCGTCCATGAGACCTTCCCGCCGCAGGTTCTCCACGGCGGCCTCGGTAGGCGCGAAGAGCAGGCTGGAGACGTGGTCAGCGACCCGCCGGTTCACCTCCTCCGGCATCGCAAGGTTGAAAGAGCGCAAACCCGCCTCGACGTGCGCCACCGAAATGTTCAGCTTCACCGCCGCGAGCGCGCCGGCAAGCGTCGAGTCGGTGTCTCCGTAGACCAGCACGCAGTCTGGGCGATCCTCGAGGAGCGCCTGCTCGATTCCTTCCAGCATGCGTCCGGTCATCGCCCCATGCGGCAATCCGCCTATGCCGAGATGCCGTGCTGGAGCCGCGATCTCCAGTTCGCGGAAAAACACGTCGGACATCCCGGCATCGAAGTGCTGGCCGGTGTGCAGGATCGCTTCGGCAACACCCACCGCGGCGAGCGCCCGCGACACCGGCGCTGCCTTGATGAATTGCGGCCGCGCGCCGACGACGGTCGTGATTTTCACGAGGCTCCGATGTGCTTTCCTATTTGGCTGAGTAGCTCGCGCGCCTGCCCTGTTCTGGAAAAACGTTCGATGCAAGCTCGATCTGGCACGCACTGTTCCAGCTTTTTTGAGGGCGACGCCAGAAAACCGTCCACCTCCGCGGCCGTGCGTAGCAGTACTCCTGCGCGGCACTCTTGAATGATCTGCGACGCCTCGGTGTGCTCCCGGTCGCCTATCACAACGATAGGTCGACCACTTTGCAGATACTCGAACAGCTTTCCGCTCAGTATTCCCTCGATACCATCTCCGTGCCAGTCGACGAAGAGAAGCGCGCTCGCAGCTTGCTGGGCTGAGATACTCTGAGCATACGGTACTGTGCCGTGCAAATGTACCACGCTATCGAGCCTCAATTGCCGCACGATTCTCTCGAGCCATGGCTCGATGACTCCGAAGACATCAAACGCGAACCGATCGCTCAAGCTCGGATCGTCGCGGAGCATTCGCGCAAGCGATTCGAGCAGCACGCGCGGATCGCGCCGCGTCGGGTAGAACCGACCCGTGTAAACCAGGTGGAATCTCGTATCAGTCGCAATGCCTGTCTTTGCTGAATTCTCCAGCGATTCGCCATCGAGGTATCCGTTATACGAAACGGCCACGGGACGCCGAAGCTCGAGCTCCAGATGGCTTGCGAGCCCTTTGGAGACTGTGGTTACAAGGCGCGCCCGCCGCAATCTACGTTGTTCGATGCGGCGCCTGATCGTGGCGCGCAGCGCACCGGGGGGGGTCTCGTAATCCCAGTGGTCACGATAGTCGGCCACCCACGGCACTCGTGACCGTCCCGCCAGTGTGCGCCCAACGCGGTGCACGAACGGCGGCGGCGCGGTGCTAATCACGAAGTCGAACCGGTCGCCGGCGAGGAGCTCTTGCCCGCGCCGCACCAGTGGGGAATAGGCAAGGTTCCTCGGATCCCCGAGCGCACCGAGCGCCGACCGAATCCGGCGCGTGGCGTACTTCGCCCATTGCCAGCGGCGGGAACGCGAAGTCGAGCCTGTTTCAGGCCGCGCACGTGTCATCCACTCGGGCAAATATTTCACCTCGTGGACTTCCAGGCTTTCCAGAGACAAATCGAGGTTGCTATCGCCGTCGTAGGCGTATTTCGCCGGCGTCAAGATATGGACTTCGTGGCCCTGCGCGGACCAGGCCTTCGCCCATCCGTACGGCCGCAACGACGACACCACGTTGAGCGGGGGGAAGAAGTGCGTGACGATCAGGATGCGCAACGACCTTGCCTCACACGCGCACGCCGAACACTTTGAGCCAAGTCCCGAAGCTAACCATTCTCCAGACGAGGAAACTGAAGCGCCTGCGGTCCGCTATCACACGCTCGAGGAGATCAAGCGCCGCGGGCCGCAAGATTCCCGCGGAGACCTCCACCGCCTCGCGCAGCGCGCGGCGGAAGCGGTCTGGGCTTTGCTCGCGAACCCACAGTTCCTCCGGCGTGACGAAGCCGAGCTTGTCCATCCGGGTGCGGACCGACTCTGGCAGCACGCCGCGCATACCTTCGCGAAGCACGCGCTTCGTGACGCCGTCAGAAAGTTTGTATTCATCGGGCAGCCCAAGGACGAATTCGACGAGCCGGTAGTCGAGAAACGGCACGCGCGCCTCGACCGAATGCGCCATTGAGTCGCGGTCTTCCCAGTGCAGAAGCATCGGCAGCGAGTTCGCCGTGAGCTGCGCAAGCGACATCGCCCGCAACGAGTCCGGCTTCGCGCCGGCAGAGGCGAGGTAGGGATCGCCGGGCGCCGCGCCGAGCCGCGCGAGGTCGAGCCAGCCCGGCACCGCGTTCGGGCGGTGCACAAGCTTGCGCAGTGCCTGCCGCGGCGGCTCGGGAAGGACGTTGTTCGCGAGCTGCTGGACGCCCCAGGTCGCGGGATAGCCGTGCCGCCGCGACGCGGCCGTAAGCTCCTTGAACAGCCGGACCCACCGCAGCCCACGCGCGAGCGCACCGAACCGCGCCGCGAAGAAGCCATGGTAGCCGGCGAGCTGCTCGTCCGCGCCCTGCCCATCGAGCATCACCTCGACACCGCTTTCCGCGGCGAGCCGGAACACGTGCCATTGCGCGTAGATACTGGTTGACCCGAACGGCTCGTCCTGATGCCAGGTTATCTTCTCCAGTGCCGGGAAAAGCTCATCGAGCGAGGGGTACACGCAGCGCGGATCGACCGCCGTGTGCCGCACGACCGCATCGATGTACGGCCCTTCGTCGAAGCGCGCCTCCCTTGCCCGCACCGAGAACGTCTTTTGCAGTGCCTGCGCCCCCTGCTCGCGCAGGAGCAGGTTCATGATGCAGACGATCGACGACGAGTCGAGGCCCCCGGAAAGGCACGAACCCACCGGAACGTCCGAGCGCAGTCGAAGCCGTATCGAATCGGCGAGAAGCCGGCGGAACTCGGCGCCCGCCTCCTCTAGGGTCCCCGAGAAAGGACGCGGGCGGGGCGCGTACCAGCGTTCGGGTCGCAGCCGCTCCCCCGGCCGGGCGTGCTCGGCCTCAACGAGAGCGAGTTCGAGCCGCTCTCCGCCCCTGAGCTGGTGAACACCCCTGAAGAGTGTCTCGTCGGTGTGGTCAAGGAGCCCCCAGGCGAGGAAATCGTAGGCGCGCTGCCCGTTCAGGCGCGCCTCCCAGCCGGGCAGGGCCGAGAACTGCTTGATCTCCGACGCGAACGCGATCGT